>NZ_LVVA01000002.1:0-126167 GCF_001631805.1 Enterobacter genomosp. S
TCTGGTGCGTTATCGATCTGGTCGAAAGCACGAGCAGCACCGCCGTAGGTTTTAGCCAGTACGGTAGTGATTGCAGCAGTCAGGGTAGTTTTACCATGGTCAACGTGGCCGATAGTACCAACGTTGACGTGCGGTTTTGTACGTTCAAATTTTTCTTTAGACACGGCTATATTCCTTACTATAGTGCTCTCCCCTTCGGAGAGAGCACGGGACTTAGGTTTTAATCCTGTGGATTACTTACCACGGGCTTCGATAACGGCCTGAGCAACGTTGTTCGGCGCATCATCATACTTCAGGAATTCCATAGTGTATGATGCACGACCTTTGGTCAGAGAACGCAGCTGAGTTGCATATCCGAACATTTCAGACAGCGGAACTTCAGCGTGGATCTTAACGCCAGTTACTTCGGATTCCTGACCACGCAGCATACCGCGACGACGGCTCAAGTCACCGATAACGTCACCGGTGTTCTCTTCCGGAGTTTCTACTTCAACCTTCATGATTGGCTCAAGCAGAACTGGTTTTGCTTTCTTAAAGCCTTCTTTAAAGGCAATAGACGCAGCCAGTTTAAACGCCAGTTCAGAGGAGTCAACGTCGTGGTAAGAACCGAAGTGCAGACGAACACCCATGTCTACAACCGGGTAACCAGCCAGAGGACCAGCTTTCAGCTGCTCCTGGATGCCTTTATCAACGGCAGGGATGTATTCGCCAGGAATTACACCACCTTTGATGTCGTTGATGAACTCGTAACCTTTAGGGTTAGAGCCCGGCTCCAGTGGGTACATGTCGATCACAACGTGACCGTACTGACCGCGACCACCAGACTGCTTAGCGTGTTTACCTTCAACATCGGTAACTTTCGCGCGAATCGCTTCGCGGTAAGCAACCTGAGGTTTACCCACGTTCGCTTCAACGTTGAATTCACGTTTCATACGGTCAACGATGATGTCCAGGTGCAGTTCACCCATACCAGCGATGATGGTCTGGTTAGATTCTTCATCAGTCCATACGCGGAATGATGGGTCTTCTTTCGCCAGACGGCCCAGAGCAAGACCCATTTTTTCCTGGTCAGCTTTGGTTTTTGGTTCAACCGCGATGGAGATTACCGGCTCTGGGAATTCCATACGCTCCAGAATGATTGGGTGATCCGGGTCACACAGGGTGTCACCAGTAGTCACGTCTTTCAGACCGATAGCAGCAGCGATGTCGCCCGCACGAACTTCTTTGATCTCTTCACGTTTGTTAGCGTGCATCTGTACGATACGGCCAAAACGTTCACGCGCCGCTTTCACGGAGTTCAGGATGGTGTCACCGGAGTTAACCACACCAGAGTAAACGCGGAAGAAGGTCAGGTTACCCACGAATGGGTCGGTAGCAATTTTGAACGCCAGTGCAGAGAACGGCTCGTCATCACTTGCGTGACGCTCAGCCGGAGTGTCTTTACCGTCGTCCAGGATGCCGTTGATCGCAGGAACGTCAACCGGGGATGGCAGGTAGTCAACTACCGCATCCAGCATTGCCTGAACACCTTTGTTCTTGAACGCAGAACCACAGGTTACCAGGATGATTTCGTTGTTCAGAACGCGCTGACGCAGAGCAGATTTGATCTCTTGCTCAGTCAGTTCTTCACCACCCAGGTATTTCTCCATCAGCTCTTCTGAAGCTTCTGCTGCGGATTCGATCAGGTTCTGGTGCCATTCGTCAGCCAGGTCCTGCATCTCTGCCGGGATATCTTCGTATTCGAAGGTAACGCCCGCATCTGCTTCGTTCCAGTTGATCGCTTTCATTTTCACCAGGTCGATAACGCCGGTGAAACCTTCTTCAGCACCAATTGCCAGCTGAAGCGGAACAGGGTTCGCGCCCAGACGGGTTTTGATCTGGCCAACAACTTTCAGGAAGTTAGCACCCATACGGTCCATTTTGTTAACGAACGCGATGCGTGGAACTTTATATTTGTTCGCCTGACGCCATACGGTTTCAGACTGTGGCTGAACACCACCAACTGCGCAATAAACCATTACCGCGCCGTCAAGAACACGCATGGAACGTTCTACTTCGATGGTGAAGTCAACGTGCCCTGGGGTGTCGATGATGTTTACGCGATGCGGTTCGTACTGCTTAGCCATACCTGACCAGAAAGCAGTAGTCGCTGCGGAGGTGATAGTAATACCACGCTCCTGCTCCTGTTCCATCCAGTCCATGGTGGCAGCGCCGTCATGAACTTCACCGATTTTATGGTTTACACCGGTGTAGAACAGAATACGTTCGGTAGTAGTGGTTTTACCGGCGTCGATGTGCGCACTGATACCGATGTTACGGTAGCGTGCGATGGGTGTTGTACGAGCCATTTGATTCCTCGTTTATATCTTTAGGCGTTCAGTTAAGTTACCCAGAGCGGGCGGCTTCTCTGAAGCGCCCGCCTGGTGACTACGACTCCGAAGGGATTACCAACGGTAGTGTGCGAACGCCTTGTTGGCTTCTGCCATACGGTGAACGTCTTCACGTTTCTTAACTGCGGTACCTTTGTTTTCCGCAGCATCAGAAAGTTCGTTCGCCAGACGCAGAGCCATGGATTTATCACCGCGTTTACGAGCAGCTTCAACGATCCAACGCATTGCCAGAGCATTACGACGAACCGGACGAACTTCAACTGGAACCTGATAAGTAGAACCACCAACGCGGCGAGACTTAACTTCTACAGTCGGGCGCACGTTGTCGAGAGCGACTTCGAAAGCTTCCAGTTCATTTTTACCAGAACGCTGAGCCAGGGTCTCCAGCGCGCTGTATACGATTGCTTCTGCGGTAGATTTCTTACCATCTACCATCAGGATATTTACAAATTTTGCCAGCAGTTCTGATCCGAATTTCGGATCTGGAAGAATTTTACGCTGACCAATGACGCGACGACGTGGCATGGGATTACTCCGTTGTTAATTCAGGATTGTCCAAAACTCTACGAGTTTAGTTTGACATTAAGATAAATCAGTTTGGCCTTACTTAACGGAGAACCATTAAGCCTTAGGACGCTTCACGCCGTACTTGGAGCGAGCCTGCTTACGGTCTTTAACACCTGAGCAGTCCAGCGCACCACGAACGGTGTGGTAACGAACACCCGGAAGGTCTTTAACACGACCGCCACGGATCAGGATCACGGAGTGCTCCTGAAGGTTGTGACCTTCACCACCGATGTAGGAAGTCACTTCGAAACCGTTAGTCAAACGCACACGGCATACTTTACGCAGTGCGGAGTTTGGTTTTTTAGGAGTGGTGGTATATACACGAGTACATACACCACGTTTCTGCGGGCAGGCTTCCAGCGCAGGCACGTTGCTTTTTGCAACTTTGCGTGCACGTGGTTTGCGTACCAGCTGGTTAACTGTTGCCATTAAATAGCTCCTGGTTTTAGCTTTTGCTTCGTAAACACGTAATAAAACGACCTCATACAATATGAGGACGCGAAATTTTAGGGCTACGTCGAAAAGGTGTCAAGAAATATACAGCGATCTCAAATCACCAGTTCATTTGACTGGCATGCGTCACAGTAAGATTGACGAAATCAGTATAGCCAACCACGTCAATTTTGGCTGAAATTTGACCAGAAAGACCCCGCGCATCCAGATCGTCCTTCAGCGCAGAGACAGTTATGGGGGCATTACTGAGGATTTCAACAAAACGGCTGCCTTCAAGCGCCGCCAGCACGCCATCCTGAATCAGCAGCAGATCGTCGCCTTCGCGCAGCATGCTCAGTAACGTGTCGATATCGCATTGCCACGGTGAACGGCTCAGGGTATGGAGCATGACGGCCTCAGAAAGTCAGAACGGTATCGTAGTGAGAGAGATGTTCGCGCAGCGCCGCAGAGGCGAGGATCGTCACGTCCAGCACGAACGATGTTTTCTCGTTTAACCCACGAGCGGCCAGCGAGTCGGCACACACATAGAAGGTTTCAATGTCATAGAGCGGCAGGACCTTAAAGGTCGCAATGTAATCGCGCGCAAGAATAGCCTGTGGCTGTTGGCCTGCCAGAAGCTGGAATACGCCATCGCCTAAAAAGAACACGCCGATATTTTCGGTTAATGCCGATGTCGCGAGCAATGCATCCAGCCCTTCCCGACCTGAAGCGCTGCCGTGCGGCGCAGAAGTAAAAACAAACGCTACGCGCTTCATCAAAATTGCACCACTCTGTCGCAGGTCAATGCAGCCTGTGCCAATGCACCTAATCCGCTGAGCGAAAAGCCCCGTTGCAGGTTGGCCCCCGCCAGACCGAGGCGTTCGGCTTCGGTCGCATCCGCCACACCGCGACGCAGTGCCGCGGCGACGCAGATATGCAGCTCAACGCCATGCTTTTCGTTTAATTTTTGCCAGGCGCGCACAAGGTCAAACTCATCGCTTGCCGGAGAGGTAAACTGGTTCGCGTTATACACCCCTTCACGATAGAAGAAGACGCTTGCCAGTTCATGGCCGGCATCAAGCAGCGCATGGGCAAACTGTAGCGCGCTGCTGGCCTGCTGGGTGCCGTACGCCGGGCCCGTCACCATTAACGCAAAGCGCATTACTTGTCTTGCCCCAGGAAATCGCCGCTTTTGAACTGGCGAATATAAAGGTAAACGGTGTGTTTAGAGATATTCAGGCGATCGGCCACCTGGTTGATGGCATCTTTGATATCAAAAATCCCTTTCTCATAGAGGTTCAGGACGATCTGACGATTCTTGGCGTTGTTGGATACGTTGCGATCGGCATTCACCTCTTCAATGGTGAACTCCAGCGTCTGGGTCACGAGATCCTCAACGGAGGAAGCAAAGTTCACCGACGAGCCCACGTCCGGCGTTTCTGGCGGAATGAAGGTGCTCATGATTTGAGAGAAGGGCACATCAAGGTTCATGTTGATGCACAGCAACCCGATAACCCGGTGGTCGCGGTTTCGAATCGCGATAGTTTCTGATTTCATCAGCACGCCGCTTTTGGCGCGGGTGAAATAGCATTTTGAGACGCTGCTGTCCGCGCCGGTCATGTCATGCAACATACGCAATGCAAGGTCGGTGATTGGCGAACCAATTTTACGGCCAGTGTGCTCACCGTTCGCAATGCGGATAGCGGAACACTTAAGATCTTGCAGGGAATGCAATACGATTTCGCAGTGGGAACCAATGAGCATCGCTAACCCGTCCACTACCGCTTCGTAGGATTTCAGAATATCGAAGTCGGTCTGGTCAAATGGACGTTGATCCAGCAAATCAAGTTCACTGGTTTCGTTGGTTAAAAGCGACCTGGACATGAAAAAAACACTCCTTTTCAGGAGCCTGTCGTTAGGTTTTCAGGGCAGGCTCATTATCTACACGGACAACTAAATTAATACAGCGTGTATAACGCTTTCCAGTGTTAATTATATCTGCCCCACATAAAAAAAACCGCCGCCTGGCAGGCGGCGGTTTTTCTCAGCATTACTTCTTGGCTGCTGCGGCTTTGTCATCAGCCGGTGCGTCGGCTTTCGCATCCGCTTTTGGAGCCGGTTTGATGTCCAGCAGTTCTACGTCAAATACCAGCGTAGAGTTAGCCGGAATGCCCGGAACGCCAGTTTTGCCGTAAGCCAGGTCTGGTGGAATGACCAGCTTGATCTTACCGCCTTTCTTGATGTTCTTCAGGCCTTCGGTCCAGCCCGGGATCACACCGTCCAGACGGAAGGAGAGAGGCTCACCGCGGGTGTAAGAGTTATCGAACTCTTTACCGTCGATCAGCGTACCTTTGTAGTTCACCACAACGGTGTCGCTGTCTTTAGGCGCGTCGCCGGTCCCTTCTTTCTCAACTTTATAGATCAGGCCAGTAGAAGACGTTTTAACGCCTTTCTCTTTAGCAAACTTGTCGCGGTAGGCTTTGCCTTTCGCTTCGTTATCTTTAGCGTCTGCTTCCATCTTGGTTTGAGCGGCACCTTTCACACGCGCTTCAAACGCTTGCAGAGTCTGCTCGATTTCCTGATCAGAGAGCTTGCTCTTGTCGGCGAATGCATCCTGAACACCGGCGATCAGCTGGTTTTTGTCCAGTTTGATGCCCAGCTTCTCTTGTTCTTTCAGAGAGTTTTCCATGTAACGACCCAGAGACGCGCCAAGTGCGTAGGCGGATTTCTGGTCGTCATTTTTGAATGCCGCTTTGCTGTCTGTAGTCGCAGCAGGCTTCGCAGCAGTATCAGCAGCGAAAGACAGCGGCGCGTTGAACGCAACGGCCATCGTGGTCGCCAGCAGCGTAACTTTAAACAGTGATTTCATCCATATCTCCAGGACCTGAGGTCTCTCACCCCAGTGTTAAACGTAAATGAGTGACGTACTATAAAACGTTGTGGAAGAAATCTACAGACAGACTCCCCCTATTGTCGCCTCTTTTCAGACTATTTTTGTTTAAATAAGTTTCTTGTCAGGGAGATGGATACTGTACTTACGGAAAATGTCAGCTAAACTTCGCCGCCGCGGGTCCATTATGGCGTATGAGATATAAACGAGGTGAATGATGAAGGATACAATGATCGAAGCGAGACTGGCTGAGCTGGAAAGCCGCCTGGCTTTTCAGGACATCACCATCGAAGAACTGAACCAGACCGTAACGGCCCATGAGCTTGAAATGGCAAAACTGCGCGATCATATGCGCCTGCTGACGGAAAAGCTGAAGGCCACACAGCCGTCGAATATTGCCTCTCAGTCGGAAGAGACGCCACCACCTCATTATTGAGGCGTAAAAAAAGCGGGATTATCCCGCTTTTTTATTTTCCGCAGTACGGAATCAGTGGCAACCGCAGCCGCCGTTACCGCAACCACCTTTACCGTGGTCGTGACCATGGTCGTGGCCGTGACCACCGCAGCAGCCGTCGTGGCCGTGATCGTGGTCATGGTCGTGACCGTGCGCACCGTGAACGTGGCCATGAGCCAGCTCTTCTTCGGTTGCTTCACGGATAGCAACAACTTCTACGTTGAACTTCAGGTTCTGGCCAGCCAGCATGTGGTTGCCGTCAACCACGACGTGGTCGTCTTCAACTTCAGTGATTTCAACAGGAACCGGACCCTGGTCAGTTTCAGCCAGGAAGCGCATGCCAACCTGCAACTCGTCAACGCCCATGAACACGTCTTTAGGAACGCGCTGAACCAGGTTGTCGTCATACTGACCGTAAGCGTCGTTCGCGCCTACCGCAACGTCGAATTTGTCGCCAACTTCATGGCCTTCCAGCGCAGTTTCCAGGCCGGAAATCAGGGAACCGTGACCATGCAGGTAGTCCAGCGGCGCACTCACCGGAGACTCATCAACCAACACACCGTCTTCTGTACGTACCTGATAGGCCAGGCTGACCACCAGGTCTTTTGCTACTTTCATGATATCTCCTGAGCGTGGGAAAATTACTGGCGCAGATTGTAGCGGAAATCTGCACCCGTGTACCCTTAAGCTTAAAAAAACTCAGAGCATATCGCTAGTCTGGATGAAAAATGCCGATCACTTGCTCTTCTTTGCGAATGTGATCGCGAGCTTCTTTGTCGGCCTCACGCATCTGGTGGCCGCACTTAACACATTCAACGATATCGATATTATTTTCGCGCCACATGGCCAGCGTATCTTGCGCCTGGCAGGACGGGCACTTTGCGCCCGCGATAAAGCGTTTACGTACAGCCATCTTTCGTTACCCTTTATTCAAATTCATCCCAGCCGTCGAGCTGGCGTCGTTCCTGCTGCATTTCGCGCTGGAAGATCTCCTCCAGTTCGCGGCGCGCTTCCCGCACGCGGGAGATCTGCGCCGTGTCGCTGTGCACGGGCATCAGCTCGCGCAGCATTCGCATATCCAGCCGGCGGAAGTGCATCTGGGCCCGCTGGGCCTGATGAGGATGCATCCCAAGCGAGATCAGCGCCTTACGCCCCAGCTCCAGCGCACTGGAAAACGTTTCACGGGAGAAGTGTTTCACGCCCGCCTGCAAAAGTTCGTGAGCTTCAACACGTCCGCGGGCACGCGCCAGAATATGCAGATGCGGGAAATGCTGCTGGCACAGCTCCACCAGCTTCATGGTGTCTTCCGGATCGTTGCAGGTGATAATGATGGACTCCGCGGCCTCCGCTCCCGCCGATCGCAACAGCTCAAGCTGCGTCGCATCGCCGTAGTAGACCTTATAACCGTATTTGCGCATCAGGTTGACCGCGCTGATATCGCGCTCCAGCACCGTGATGCGCATTTTGTTCGCCATCAACAGGCGTCCAATCACCTGCCCGAAGCGGCCAAAGCCCACGACGATCACCTGCGGCTTATCGTCCTCCACCCACGGCGTTTCATCTTCATCGGTTGCCGGGTTCAGGCGGCGCGACAGCAGTTTATCCACCAGCTTCATCAGCAGCGGCGTAGTCATCATCGACAGCGTTACCGTCACCAGCAGCAGCGCCATCTGGTCATCTTTGAACAGCTTCTGAGACGACGCCGTGGAAAACAGCACAAACGCAAACTCTCCACCCTGGCTTAACACGCTGGAAAACTGCATTCTTTCCGAGCTACGCCGCCCGTAAATTCTCGCCAGAACATACAGCACCAGCGTTTTCACCGCGACCAGCACCGCCACGCTCATCACGACCCACAGCAGATGGGTATAGAGCACGCCGAGGTTGAGCGCCATGCCCACCGAAATAAAGAATAGCCCTAACAGCAGCCCCTTAAACGGATCGATGGCGGTCTCCAGTTCGTGGCGGTACTCACTTTCCGCAAGCAGCACCCCGGCGATAAACGTCCCGAGCGCCATCGACAGCCCGAGGGCATCCATGAACAGCGCCGAGCCGAGAACCAGCAGCAGCGTTGCGGCGGTAAATACCTCGCGCACGCCGGAAGCGGCAATGAACCGGAATACCGGGCGCAGTAAAAACCGTCCGCCAATCAGCATGCCCGCGAAGGCCAGCACCTTCATGGCGATTTTCATCCAGTCGAAATGATCGTCTCCGGAGCCTGCCAGCAGCGGCACCAGCGCCAGCGCCGGGATCACCGCTAAATCCTGGAACAGCAGTACCGAAAAGCCCAGCTGCCCCGCCTCGTTGCGGTTCATCCCCTTGTCGCGCATCAGCTGTAGCGCCATCGCCGTCGACGACATCGCAAGACCGATCCCGCCAATCACCGCCGCCTGCCAGGAAAACTGCGTCAGCATCAGCAGGCCCGCCAGAATGGCGGCGCTGAGCAACACCTGCGCCGCCCCGACGCCAAAAATAGATTGCCGCAGCTGCCATAGTTTGGAGGGGTTCAGCTCAAGGCCGATGATGAACATCAAAAACACCACGCCCAGCTCGGAAAAGTGCAGAATTTCATCCACATCGCTGATGAACCCCAGCCCCCAAGGGCCAATGGCGATCCCCGCCAGCAAATAGCCCAGCACCGCGCCGATGCCGAGACGCGCGGCAAGCGGCACGGCGACCACGGCGGCAAACAAAAACAGCACCCCGGCAAGGAGTAAATTCGAACCGTCCATTAGCGTCCTCCCGCCGGTATCGGTGATGCCAGCCATTCTCCGTAGGCTCTGGCATGGCTCGCCAGCGCCTTTGGTTCCTGCCGCCGCGCCCAGTAAACAATAATCGGGCTCATCCAGTGCATGCGGCACATCGCCGCCGTCAGCTCGAACGGCCGCAGGATGTCGCTCATGGGATAACGGTTCAGCCCGTCGTGACGGTAGGCACTTTCCGGCTCACCGGTGGTAATGACGCTCCGCCAGTACTTTCCCGCCAGCTGGTTGCCCCCTACCCCGCTGGAAAAGCCCCGGCTCAGCACGCGGTCCAGCCACTCTTTGAGCAGCGCCGGACAGCTATAGGTATAGAGCGGATGCTGGAACACAATCACGTCATGCTGACGCAGCAGTTCCTGCTCGTAAGGAATATCGATAAAAAAATCAGGATAGTGCGCGTAGAGATCGTGCACCGTGACGTTACTGAGCTGTGTGGCCGGCTTAAGCAGCACCCGGTTCGCCACCGAGTCCTGAGATTCCGGATGGGCATACAGCAGCAGCACTTTCGCTGTCTGAGACATCACTCCCCTCCCGGTTCTGTTTTTGTGTATTGTTGTCGTTTTGGGCTACCATGGCGGCCCGGTGGGGAAAATGGCCCACACCTTACATTATCATAATGACAAATTAACATAGTCGGAACATACGGCGCTTCTATGATTGTTTTCTCCTCGTTACAAATTCGTCGCGGCGTGCGCGTCCTGCTGGATAACGCGACTGCTACCATCAACCCGGGCCAGAAGGTGGGGCTGGTCGGCAAAAACGGCTGCGGTAAATCCACCCTGCTGGCGCTGCTGAAAAACGAGATAAGCGCGGACGGCGGGAACTTTACCTTCCCGGGCAACTGGCAGCTTGCCTGGGTGAACCAGGAGACGCCTGCGCTGAGCGAACCCGCACTCGACTATGTTATCGACGGCGACCGCGAATACCGCAGGCTCGAAGCGGAGCTCAATGCCGCCAACGAGCGCAACGACGGCCACGCCATCGCCACCGTTCACGGCAAGCTTGACGCCATCGACGCCTGGACCATTCGCTCCCGCGCCTCCAGCCTGCTGCACGGTCTGGGCTTCAGCAGCGAACAGCTTGAACGCCCGGTCAGCGACTTCTCGGGCGGCTGGCGTATGCGCCTCAACCTGGCGCAGGCGCTGATCTGCCGCTCCGACCTCCTGCTGCTCGATGAACCGACCAACCACCTCGATCTCGATGCGGTTATTTGGCTGGAGAAGTGGCTCAAGAGCTATCAGGGCACTCTGATTCTGATCTCCCACGACCGCGACTTCCTCGATCCGGTGGTGGATAAAATCATTCATATCGAACAGCAAAGCATGTTCGAGTACACCGGCAACTACAGCTCCTTCGAACGCCAGCGCGCGACGCGCCTTGCCCAGCAGCAGGCGATGTATGAAAGCCAGCAGCAGCGCGTAGCGCACCTGCAAAGCTTTGTGGATCGTTTCAAGGCCAAGGCGTCAAAAGCCAAGCAGGCGCAGAGCCGCATCAAGATGCTGGAACGCATGGAGATGATCGCCCCCGCGCACGTGGATAACCCGTTCCATTTCAGTTTCCGCGAGCCGGAGAGCCTGCCGAACCCGCTGCTGAAAATGGAAAAAGTGAGCGCAGGCTATGGCGATCGCATTATTCTCGACTCTATTAAGCTTAACCTGGTGCCGGGTTCACGCATTGGTTTGCTGGGGCGTAACGGCGCCGGTAAATCCACGCTGATCAAGCTGCTGGCGGGCGAGCTTAACCCGGTCAGCGGCGAAATCGGCCTGTCGAAGGGCATTAAGCTTGGCTACTTTGCCCAGCATCAGCTGGAATTTTTACGCGCGGATGAATCGCCAATTCAGCACCTGGCTCGCCTGGCCCCGCAGGAAATGGAGCAAAAGCTGCGCGACTACCTCGGCGGCTTCGGCTTCCAGGGCGATAAGGTCACTGAAAACACCGCGCGTTTCTCGGGCGGTGAAAAAGCCCGCCTGGTGCTGGCGCTGATCGTCTGGCAGCGTCCAAACCTGCTGCTGCTCGATGAACCGACCAACCACCTTGATCTCGACATGCGTCAGGCGCTGACCGAAGCGCTGATTGAGTTCGAAGGGGCGCTGGTTGTCGTGTCGCACGATCGCCACCTGATCCGCTCCACCACCGACGATCTCTACCTGGTGCACGGCGGCAAAGTGGAGCCGTTCGACGGCGATCTGGAAGATTATCAGCAGTGGCTGACGGACGTGCAGAAGCAGGAAAACCAGCCGGAAGAGTCAGCGAAAGACAACGCCAACAGCGCGCAGGCGCGCAAAGACCAGAAGCGCCGTGAAGCGGAGCTGCGTACCCAGACTCAGCCGCTGCGTAAAGAGATTGCCCGTCTCGAAAAAGAGATGGAAAAGCTCAACGCCACGCTTGCCGCCGTTGAAGAGAAGCTGGGTGACAGCGATCTGTACGATCAGCGCCGTAAAGCGGAGCTAACGGACTGCCTGCAAACGCAGGCGAAGGCCAAATCCAGCCTCGAAGAGTGCGAAATGGCATGGCTGGACGCGCAGGAACAGCTGGAAGCGATGCTGCAAGCCGACTAACACGCCGGGAGGGTTATGGGTTTCGATACCACGAGCGAGATTACGTTCCGTAAGCTCAGCATCTTCATGACGTTCATGGAGAAGGGCAATATCGCGCGTACCGCCGAAACGCTCGGCCTGAGCGGCGTCAGCGTACACCGGGCGCTGCATACCCTGGAAGAGAATGTCCGCTGCCCGCTCTTTACCCACAAAGGGCGCAACCTGATTGCCCTCCCCTCGGCGTGGACGCTACTGGAGTATTGCCAGGAGGTGATGCAGGTGATGGAGCGCGGGCTGGAAGCGTCGCGCAAGGTCGCCGGCATTGGTCAGGGGCGGTTACGCGTCGGCACGCTCTACTCGCTGACGCTGGAAACCGTGCCGCGCCTGATCATGGGCATGAAGCTGCGCCGCCCGGATCTGGAGATGGATCTCACGATGGGATCTAACGAAACCTTGCTGCACATGCTGGATGAAGGGTCGCTGGACGCGATTTTAATCTCTATCTCCGAAAGCGATATCGACCGTAACAGTCTCGAAGTGCTGCCGCTGTTCCACGACGATATTTTCCTTGCCGCGCCGGCCTCTGCCACGCTCAATACCAGCGGCCCCGCCGATCTGCGCGACTATAAAGATCGGAAGTTCGTCGCCCTCGCGGAAGGGTTCGCCACGTATGCAGGGTTTCAGGAAGCGTTTCATATCGCCGGCTTCGAGCCGGATATTGTGACGCGCGTGAACGATATCTTCTCGATGCTGAGCCTGGTGCAGGCAGGGGTCGGGTTTACGCTGATGCCGGGCAGGATGAAAAAGGTCTACGAGAATTCCGTGCAGCTCCTGAAGCTGGCAGAGCCGTACCAGATGCAGCAGCTGATTGCGATCGTCTTTGCCCGCAACCGCGAACAGGATCCGAGCCTGCGGGCGCTGGCCGCTGAAGGGCGGATGTATGCCCGCAGTTTGCAGGATGGTGCCTGATATTAATGCCCGGTGGCGCTACGCTTACCGGGCCTACTCCCGGATCACCGGGCATCAAACTCACCGCTGAAGCCGCCCTGCCAGATGCACCGCCACCTCCACCCCGCTGCGCTCCAGCGAAATGGATTCTCCTTCCCACGCAGCCTGACGCGTCAGGCAGGTCAGTACGCCCCCTGGCGGCATCTCAATCGCCAGCCGGGCTTCGCGTTCATTGGCGGAAATAACTGCCTCCTGCCAGCGCACGGTGCGCGCCATGTTCATCGCCAGGTCGTCGGCAATTTTCTCTGGCTGCCAAAGCACGCGCCCGGTACTGCCGCTCAGGTACGCGCAGCGGGGGCGTGAAAGCGTGACCGATTCAAATGCCGCTACCAGCTTCTGTGCGGGTTCCGCCAGCAGCTCGCAGTGCGACGGCACGCTTACCGCCAGCCGTTTGGCCTTGCTCGCACCCTTCGCCATCGCGCGTTCGGCCACCCGCGCCATGCCGTCATCGGTTCCGGCTATAACGATCTGCGTTTCGGCATTCAGATTAGCGATATAGGTTCCTGTCCCCTGGATAAGGTTTTCCACCTGCGGCAGGGTCAAGCCCATTATCGCCGTCAGGCCGTAGCCGTGCGGATACGCCTGCTCCATCAGATCGCCACGCAGCGCCACCAGCTTCAGCGCGTCCGTAAAGTCCAGCGCGCCTGCGATAACCGCCGCCGGATAGGCCCCAATCGACAGCCCGCTGACGATATCCGGCGACACGCCGTGCCGCTCAAGCTCGCGCGCCCAGGCCACGCCTGAAATCAGCAGACACAGCTGAACCGCGCGGGTGTGGTTTAACGAGGCTGCACTGTCCAGCGTATTCACTTCGGCGCCAAGCACCTCACGCGCCTGCTCCAGCTCCGTTCCCGGCAGGTTTTGCAGCATACCTTCATGCTGTGTGCCCTGCCCCGGAAAGGTAAACAGTATTTTCATTACTCCTCCCTGTGCCATGGATCCGCCACCAGGCGCGGTCCACGGCGGGTTTTCAGCAGCGTTTTGCCATCACGTAACCATTCCGCCAGCGCGAATCCGCCCTCGGGCGTATCCACCTGCGTATCCGCCCGGCACAGCGCGCGGCCAAGCTGAGCCTGCCAGCTGGTAAACGCGTCAGGTGACACGGCGTGCGGAGCGCGGATGAGCAGATCGAGATCGCTGTCGGCGTGGATCACCGGAATACCGGTCGCCAGCGCGTAACCCGTACTGCCGGTTATCCCCCACGTCCACGGCCACGACTGCTGAGCAAGCTGAAGCGCCACCTGAACCGGCGGCTGAGTGATAAACGGCGAACGCAGCAGATCGGCGGTGACGCACAAATCTTCAGGCGAAACCACGCGCAGCACGTTCCCGGGCTTCACCCATCCGGCCGCACGCTGGTCGCGACGTAAACCGCGCACGCCAACGGGAATACGGCCTTCACTATCAACATCACGCCGTACCACTACCGGCAGCCCGGTATGCCAGGCCGCGTCCACCCAGGAGTCGGTGACACCTTCCAGCGCGTCACGCGCGGTAAGCCAGATAAGGTCGTGGGGGCGTAATGTTGTGGTCATGATTACATTCCTGAAGTCAGCGAGATAAACAGCGGCAGCGACAGGATACACAGTACGGAGCTCAACAGCAGCACGGCTTCTGCATCCGGCGACTGCACGCCAAAGCGGTTACCGAACACGACGCCGAAGAAGCCCGCGGACAGCGCAATCATCAGGATGGCGGTGATCGCCACAGAGCCGTGCAGACCGAAGATCAAGACGATACCCCAGGCAATCGCTGGCTGGATCAGCAGCTTAGCGATGGTGGAGGTGATCACCATGGTGTTGATCTGAAGCTTACGCGCGGAGAGGATCACCCCGGTCAGGAACAGCGCCGCAGCGGTCGCGGACAGTCCCAGCGGTTTAATCGCCGCCAGTACCAGCTCCGGCATGGTGATGCCGATAGCGGACAGGATCACACCCAGCAGCGGGCCCATCACGATCGGTTTTTTAATGGAACGCCACATCAGCACCGGCAGCATGGAAAGCGTTGAACCGGAGTTATTGCCTTCGGCGCGGGCTTTCTCACGCTCCAGAATCAGCAGGCAGAACGGGGTCATCAGCACCGAACCACAGGCGATGGAGACCGCCACGGAGAGAGAAGTAGAAGAACTTTCACCCAGCACGCTGCCCAGAATCGGCAGGCCGAGCGCCGCATAGTTTGGCAAGGCGACGGTCAGCGTCAGCACGGCCGCATCCTGCGGGGATTTTTTAAAGACTTTGGTGGCAAGGAAGTAGATGGCCGCATAGGTGATCCACATCGCCAGAGTGAGAACCAGGATCAGCGGCGACTGCGCCACAATGCCGGTCCACGGGGTTTGCACGGTGGCGCTGAACAGCGCGGCAGGGAGTGCAAAATCCATAACGAAGATATTCAGCAGGGAAACATTTTTGTTATCGACCATCTTTGCCTTACCGGCCCAGAATCCCAGCAGCATGATGACGAAAATCGGTGCAAGAGCATGAACAATTACGTAAGTCATAAATCACCTGTAGTAAAAAAGTTTAAGCACTGGCGCGATGTTTATTATTTTCAGGATACAGCTCCCCGCGTGGACGCAGCGGGTGCGCCCACGGGGTGATGCATCTGGCAGGTCTCTTGTTACTTACCAGCTGGCTCGCATGCGTTCACGTACGAGCGCCGAGCTGCGGCGGTTGTCAGCACCCAGACGGTTTTTCAACGTGGTGTCCTGACGAGCGTCACTGATGGCCTGTTGCAGGGTGGTTTTCACCAGCGTCAGATCGTTATCAGAAGGGGCATCCGGATTGCTGATGTCCAGCAGATCAGAAAGCAGCCCCAGCGTGGCGTAGTTGCTGATGTCGTACGCCATTGGCGGAATGGTTGCCGCCAGTTTTTCCAGCGCCTCTACAGTACGCAACGTAATGCGCGCCGCAGACTCTTTGCCCATCGCGTGGATCAGCACGCCTTTATCGTTGAAGGCAATCAGGCGATTAGCCTGGTAGCCGTGCGCCAGAAACGCGCCGGACATGGCCTTACCGACGATAAGACCAATCACCGGATGCCCCGCTAAACGCGCGTTGGCGTAGGCGGCAGCGGCTCCGGCCAGCGCCTGGTGGATACCAAACGCCTCTTCGCGACGACCATAGGCCTGGCTTGGGACGTCGATCACCGCCACAATCGGGCGCTTCACGGCTTTATCAGCGTCAGCAGCTACGGTTTCGCTGACCACTTTTGCCAGCGTCCAGCCTTCCAGCAGGCCCACTTCCCCTTGCGCCGCGCGCGGGAAGTGGTTGTTGGCGTCCGGCACCACGGCGACAAAGCGCACCGTTTCACCGTTCAGCTCGCCATCTGCCGCCTGCACGGACGGGCATAACCCTTCCAGACGTTTGGCGTTAGGGGCGAGGGTTTCCAGCCAGAGTTCGCCACGGCTTATTGAAGTACTCATCATTTCACCTCCCGGGCAAAAAGCGCTTTAATCTGTTCGGCATCGGCCTGTTTGCGGGTGTCGAAATTCGTCAGACGGCTCAGGTAATCGTCGTAGTTATCGGTGCGATGTTTCGCCGGTACGCCTTTGGCGATGGCCTCGTTCATCGCGGCTTTCACCGCGTTCACGCCGTCGCCGACGAGCGCGTCCACCAGCCCGCTTTCATAGCGCACTTCGCCGCCGGTCATGCTCCAGATAAACGGACGGTCGCGGGAGTCGTACTCTTCAATGCCCGCTTCCTGCTCAATAACCTGCGGGCCGTTGAGGCCAAGACGCGCTTCGCGGGTCACAATCAGGTAACTGCACAGCGCCGCGGCGATAGACATCCCGCCGAAGCAGCCTACGGTCCCGGCGACAATCCCGACGACCGGGGTATAGCGACGCAGGTCAACGATCGCAGCGTGGATATCGGCAATCGCCGCCAGGCCAAGGTTGGCTTCCTGCAAACGTACGCCGCCGGTTTCGAGGCACAGTACCGCCTGAGTCGGAATGCCGTTGCGGTTATCTTCCGCCGCCAGCTCCAGCGCCGCCGCCATTTTGGCGCCGGACACTTCGCCCATGCTGCCGCCCTGGAAGGTGCCTTCAATCGCCACGACTACCGCAGGCTGGCCGTTGATGGTCCCTTTCGCGACCACCATGCCGTCATCGGACTGAGGAACAATCCCCTGTGGCCCAAGCCATGGAGAGATAATGCCTTCAAACGGGTCCAGCAGTTCGCGGTAGCTGCCGTCGTCAAGCAATGCCTGCGCACGCTGGCGCGCTTTTAGTTCGATAAAGCTGCTGTCATCACGCATGATTCACCCCTTCAAAGACCTGTTCGATACGAATGCGTGCCACGCCCGGCGTCGCGCCGAAGTCGTGGATGGTCAGTTTGCCTGCGGGCAGGCTGCTGACGGTTTGCAGGCGGTTGAACAACGCCTCCCAGCGTCCGCGGCTGTTGTCGACGGAGGTGGTGATATCAATGGTTAAGGTCTGGCCCGGTTCGGCGGTGAAAAGCGCCTCCATATCCCCGGAACCGACTACCCCTGCCAGCGCCCTGCCGCTTACTTCGCGGCTGGCGGGCACGGTCAATGTAATTTTTTCCATAACATCCTCTTAATGCGTTGAATAGGGCGTTTCGATGCGGTCAAGAAACAGCGTGGCGGCAAGCAGGTCTGCGGCACCGCCCGGCGAGGCGTTGAGCGTCAGCATCTGACGGTCTAACCGCGCCAGCGCCTGCTGTCCGGCAAGCGTTGCGCATCCTCCAACGTTCAGCACCGCACGGGCACCGTTCTGCATGGCATCCAGCCCCTCCATGCCGGCGCGCGACAGCACGCAGGTATCGGTGAGCGAGGTCATGATTGCCATCAGCGCGTCAAGCCTGGCGTGCGTTTCGCTGCTGCCGTTGAAACGGCTGAGGCGAAGCTGCGGCAGCGCGCGCTGCATAACGTGCGGAAACGCCTGCTGAGCCTCTTCACGCGCGCCCGGCACTCGGTAGCGGTGCGTGGCGCGTAACCCTTTGCTGAACACTTTTGGTGCCGCGTCGTCCGGCAGTTTCGCCAGCTGCGCGGCGGTGTTCGCGACGGCCTGCGCGCTGGCATCACCGCCCAGCATCGCCACCGCGCTCACCAGCAGTCCTAAGGCCCAGATCGCGCCACGGTGCGTATTCACGCCGTCGGTAGCGGCCATCATCTGCCGTTCACCTTCGCGACCCAGGCGGCCAACGGTTTGCCTGAGGGCAATATCCGCCGGACGCTGCCAGCTCTGCTGCGCCAGCGCCTGAAACGTGGGGGTCAGGCTGTGGGCGGAACGCTCCATCAGCGCAAGCGATAAATCGTGGTGCGCGCCGTTCCCCCGGCTGTCCACCAGACCGGGTTTCGGGCTTAAGCGTGCTTCGTCAATCAGACACTGCGTGGCGGTTCGCGCCAGCCATTCGGCACCGCCTTCAACCTGGATCTGGGGCACAAGTTTCATTACCAGCTCCGGAATTTCGCAGGTGGGTTATACAGACCGCCGGACCACTCAACGAGGTCGGACACGCTGCCTGCGGCCAGCAGAGAGCGGGTGGCGTCGGTGCGGCGAATACCCATATCTTCCGGATAAACCACCTTCCCGCTCTGGCGCAGTTCCGCCACGCGTTTGGCATCCACGCCCAGACCGATATCGGTAATACCCGCCACGGCGGCGACCATCGCGCGACGCTCTTCCAGATCTTTCGCCCGGTAGAGGTACGCAATCCCCTCTTCCGTCAGCACGTGGGTGACGTCATCACCGTAAATCATGACCGGCGCCAGCGGCATACCGGAGGCTTTCGCCACGTCTACGGCGTCGAGTTTTTCCACGAAGGTTGGCTTCACGCCCGCCTGGAAAGTTTCCACCATCTGCACGACCAGCTTTTTACCGCGCTGCATTGGGTCCGGCTCGGTGATCATGTTCAGCCAGGCCGGCGTGGCGTGGCGACGACCGTGCGGATCGTGGCCCATATTTGGCGCGCCACCGAAGCCGGAGAGACGACCGCGGGTCACGGTTGAGGAGTTGGCGTAACCATCAACCTGTAGCGTAGAGCCGATAAACATATCCACCGCGTACTGACCTGCCAGCTGGCAGAAGGCGCGGTTAGAGCGCATAGAGCCGTCTGCACCGGTAAAGAACACGTCCGGACGGGCGCGGATGTACTCTTCCATCCCCAGCTCGCCGCCGAAGCAGTGGACGCTCTCGACCCAGCCGCTTTCGATGGCGGGGATCAGCGTTGGATGCGGGTTCAGAGTCCAGTGTTTACAGATTTTGCCTTTGAGCCCGAGCTGTTCGCCGTAGGTTGGCAGCAGCAGCTCAATCGCCGCGGTGTTAAAGCCGATCCCGTGGTTCAGGGACTGCACCTGGTGCTCCGCATAGATGCCTTTAATCGCCATCATCGCCATCAGGATATGTTCCTGTTTGATGAGGCGCGGGTCGCGGGTGAAGAGCGGTTCAATAAAGAACGGCTTGTCCGCCACCACCACGTAATCGATCCACGAGCCCGGGATATCAACGCGCGGCAGGTCGCACTCGTCGTCCACCAGTTCGTTCACCTGTGCGATGACGATACCGTCGTGGAACGCGGCGGCTTCTACCAGCGCCGGGGTATCTTCGGTACTCGCCCCGGTATAGAGGTTGCCTTTGCGGTCCGCTTTAAAACCGGCAATCAGCGCCACGTTTGGCGACAGGTCAACGTAGAGACGTGAATAGAGTTCGATGTAGGTGTGGATCGCCCCGATTTCGAGCTGACCATCTTCCAGCAGCTGCGAAATGCGCAGGCTTTGCGTACCGGAGAAAGAGAAGTCCAGCTTGCGGGCGATGCCTTTCTCAAAGATGTCCAGATGTTCGCTGCGGCCCACGCTCGGCATGATCATATGCAGGTCATGTACGATTTGCGGGTTTACTTCCGCCAGTGAACGGGAAAGGAAATCCGCCTGCTTCTGGTTATTACCTTCCAGAACGACTTTGTCGCCTGGTGCGATCAGTTTTTCCAGCATGGCGACAAGATCGCCCGTTGGCAGTACCTTGCCCTGTACCGGTACGGATGCCAGACGACGCGCTTTCTCAGTGCGTCGGGTGTTCCATTGCCGGGTGGGAGTTTGCCCAGATAACATTATTAACCTCCTGATTCAGCACATCATTCTGATTTGCCTGACGTTGAGTAAAGTGTGCGCTCTGGTGAGAAAGGCATCAATTAAGCGTAGGACGGAATCATTAGCTTGAGAGTAATAAACAAGGTAAGGAAATGTGATCGGGATCAGTTCATATTTCGGAAAAACGGGCTAAACGGGGTACAATCCGGAAGGTATAGTTAATTACTGACAAGAATCAGCATCGCCCTTATGACCCAAATCATTCCCTCAGACTTCGACATTGCAGCCGAAGAGAGCGCAGAGTTTGTGCCCATGCGCGGGGTGGCTAACCCCCACCTGCAAACCATGCTGCCGCGCCTGATCCGGCGCAAGGTACGGTTCGCCCCTCACTGGCAACGCCTGGATTTGCCGGATGGCGACTTTTTGGATCTTGCCTGGAGCGAAGATCCGGAGCGGGCCAAACATAAACCTCGTCTGGTGGTGTTTCACGGTCTGGAAGGTAGCCTGCACAGCCCTTACGCCCACGGCCTCATCGAGGCGGCGAAAGCCCGCGGCTGGCTTGGGGTCGTGATGCACTTTCGCGGATGCAGCGGCGAGCCAAATCGCCAGAAACGCATCTATCACTCCGGTGAAACCGAGGACGGCACCTGGTTTCTGCGCTGGCTGAGAGACCGTTTTGGCGCGGCGCCAACGGCAGCGGTGGGATATTCGCTGGGTGGCAATATGCTGGCCTGCCTGCTGGCGAAAGAGAGCGACGCCGTACCGCTGGACGCGGCGGTTATTGTCTCCGCGCCATTTATGCTTGAGCAGTGCAGCTATCATATGGAAAAGGGGTTTTCGCGAGTCTACCAGCGTTACCTGCTCAACCTGCTGAAAGCCAACGCCGCGCGCAAGCTAAAGGCCTACCCGGATACGCTGCCTGTGACGTTGCAACAGCTCAAACGCGTGAAGCGCCTGCGCGAGTTTGATGATTTGATCACCTCGAAAATTCACGGCTTTGCCGATGCAATCGACTATTACCGTCAGTGCAGCGCCATGCCTTTACTGAATCAAATCACGAAACCCACGCTGATTATCCACGCCAAAGACGATCCGTTTATGGATCATCACTCGATCCCCGCGCCCGATTATCTGCCGGCCAACGTGCAGTATCAGCTTACCGAGTTTGGCGGACACGTCGGCTTTGTTGGCGGCACGCTGCGTCGGCCTAAAATGTGGCTTGAGACGCGTATTCCCGACTGGTTAACGGCTTATCTGGACGGTAAAAAATGATTATTCCCTGGCAGGATCTCTCTCCCGAAACGCTCGATAATCTGATTGAAAGCTTTGTCTTGCGCGAAGGCACCGATTATGGTGAACATGAACGTTCGCTTGAACAAAAGGTCAACGATGTTAAGCGCCAGCTTAAAAGCGGCGACGTGGTGCTGGTATGGTCCGAACTGCATGAGACGGTCAATATCATGCCCCGCAACGCGTTTCATGGCTGATCTTAAAACTTTTCCAGTCAGGGAGTTGCTATGTCTGCCAGACATCCGGTTATTGCCGTTACGGGTTCGAGCGGGGCGGGAACCACCACCACCAGCCTCGCCTTCCGCAAGATCTTCGCACAGCTGAATTTACGGGCGGCAGAGGTAGAGGGCGACAGCTTTCACCGCTACACGCGCCCGGAGATGGATATGGCCATCCGCAAGGCGCGCGATCTGGGTAAACACATCAGCTACTTTGGTCCGGAGGCGAATGACTTCGGTCTGCTGGAGCAAACCTTCCGCGAATACGGGCAAAGCGGCACCGGACAGTCCCGCAAGTATCTGCACACCTACGATGAAGCCGTTCCCTGGAACCAGGTACCCGGCACGTTCACGCCCTGGCAGCCGCTGCCGGAACCGACTGACGTGCTGTTTTACGAAGGGTTGCACGGCGGCGTGGTGACGCCTCAGCACGACGTGGCGCGCCACGTGGATTTGCTGGTAGGCGTGGTGCCGATTGTAAACCTTGAGTGGATCCAGAAGCTGACGCGCGACATCAGCGAGCGCGGCCACTCGCGTGAAGCGGTGATGGACTCGGTGGTGCGCTCCATGGAAGACTACATTAACTTCCTGACGCCACAGTTCTCCCGCACCCACATTAACTTCCAGCGTGTGCCCACCGTGGATACCTCCAACCCGTTCGCCGCGAAAAGCATTCCCTCGCTGGACGAAAGCTTTGTGGTGATCCACTTCCGCAACCTGGAAGGCATCGATTACCCCTGGCTGCTGGCGATGCTGCAAGGCTCGTTTATTTCGCACATGAATACGTTAGTGGTGCCCGGCGGAAAAATGGGGCTGGCGATGGAGCTGATCATGACGCCGCTGGTGCAGCGGCTGATGGAAGGGAAGCAGATCGCGTGATTTTTTTGCCCGGTGGCGCTGCGCTTACCGGGCCTACGGTCATGCTTTTGTAGGGCGGGTCAGCGAAGCGCCACCCGCCAAAAAATTAAGCCTCGATCACTTCATACGAATGGGTGATGTTTACCGCTTTCTCCAGCATCAACGCCACGGAGCAGTACTTCTCTGCTGAGAGATCCACCGCACGTGACACCGCCGCGTCTTTCAGCGCTTTCCCGGTGACAACAAAATGCAGATTGATGTGCGTGAACAGGCGTGGCGCCTCTTCGCGACGTTCTGACGTCAGCTTCACTTCACAATCGGTCACGTCATGACGGCCTTTTTGCAGGATCGACACCACGTCGATCGCGCTGCATCCCCCTGCCGCCATCAGCACCATTTCCATCGGGCTTGGGGCTTTATCGCCGGAGTTACCGTCCATCAAAACCTGGTGCCCGGAGGCCGACTCGCCCAGGAACGTTAACCCTTCAACCCATTTCACACGCGCTTGCATATTCACTCACTCCAACGTTGCATTTTTTATGACAGATTACGTGTACGTTACATTTCTCGCAACGGAAGGCGACCTGCGTCATGCTGAAGCGAGACACCAGGAGACACGCAGCGAAAGCTATGCTAAAACACTCTGGATGCTACAGTAATACATTGACGTTACACATGTATGCAGAGGACATCAAACTTTACTGGCTGCGAAACGTTACGACAGCCGACTTCCCAGGGTATGGGTAAGAATTCGATTGCAACCCCAGAGTCCGGATGCATCTTATGACTCTGGTGACAGCTTATAACAGAGGATAACAGCGCATGGTGCTTGGCAAACCGCAAACAGACCCGACTCTCGAATGGTTCTTGTCTCATTGCCACATTCATAAGTACCCTTCAAAGAGCACGCTGATTCACCAGGGTGAAAAAGCGGAAACGTTGTATTACATCGTTAAAGGCTCGGTGGCCGTGCTGATCAAAGATGAAGAAGGGAAAGAGATGATCCTTTCTTATCTGAACCAGGGCGATTTTATCGGTGAACTGGGCCTGTTTGAAGAAGGCCAGGAACGTAGCGCCTGGGTTCGTGCTAAAACAGCATGTGAAGTGGCTGAAATTTCTTACAAGAAATTCCGTCAGCTGATTCAGGTGAACCCTGACATCCTGATGCGTCTTTCTTCCCAGATGGCACGCCGTCTGCAAGTGACCTCTGAGAAGGTAGGTAACCTTGCTTTCCTGGACGTAACCGGTCGTATCGCACAGACGCTGCTGAACCTGGCGAAACAGCCGGACGCCATGACCCACCCTGACGGTATGCAAATTAAAATTACCCGCCAGGAAATCGGTCAGATCGTCGGCTGCTCCCGTGAAACAGTGGGCCGTATCCTGAAGATGCTGGAAGACCAGAACCTGATCTCCGCCCACGGTAAAACCATCGTGGTTTACGGGACCCGTTAATTCCGGTCAGACGGCGTGCCGCCGCAGGGTGGCACGCCGTTTTTGTCTCTACTCCTCATGTGGCGCAGGCTGATCTATCATCCGGAAGTTAACTACGCACTGCGACAAACGCTGGTGTTGTGTCTCCCCGTGGCCGTGGGCCTGCTTCTCGGACATCTTCAGCAGGGGTTGCTGTTTTCTCTCGTGCCCGCCTGCTGCAACATTGCCGGTCTGGACACGCCGCATAAACGCTTTTTCAAACGCCTGATTATTGGCGGCTGCCTGTTTGCCGGCTGTAGCCTTGCCGTGCAGCTTTTACTGGCCCGCGACATTCCGCTGCCGCTGATCCTGACCGTGCTGGCGATGACGCTCGGCGTCACCGCCGAAATCAGCTCGCTGCACGCCCGCCTGCTTCCCGCGTCGCTGATAGCCGCCATCTTTACCTTAAGCCTTGCGGGCAATATGCCGGTGTGGGAGCCATTGCTGATCTACGCCCTCGGCACGCTGTGGTACGGGCTGTTTAACTGGTTCTGGTTCTGGCTGTGGCGGGAACAGCCGCTGCGTGAATCCCTGAGCCTGCTCTACGTGCAGCTTGCTGAATACTGTGAAGCAAAATACACCCTGCTCACCCAGCATACCGACCCGGAAAAATCCCTGCCGCCGCTGCTGGAGCGGCAGCAAAAAGTGGTGGATCTGATCAGCCAGTGCTACCAGCAGCTGCACATGCTTGCCGCCAATAAAAATCATGAATATAAGCGGCTGCTGCGTACCTTCCAGGTCGGGCTGGATTTGCAGGAGCATATCTCCGTCAGCCTGCATAATCCGGAAGAGGTGCAAAAGCTGGTAGAGCGCAGCCATGCGGAAGCGGTGATCCGCTGGAATGCGCAGACCGTCGCGGCGCGCCTGCGGGTGTTGGCTGATGATATTCTTTATCACCGTTACCCGACGCGCTTTAACATGGATAAACAGCTCGGCGCGCTGGAAAAGATTGCGCGTCAGCACGCGGATAACCCGGTCGGCCAATTTGCCGCCTGGCATTTCAGCCGCATCGCCCGCGTGCTGCGCACTCAGCGCCCGCTTTATGCCCGCGACCTGATGGCCGATAAGCAAAAACGGCTCCCGCTGCTGCCCGCGCTGAAAAGCTATCTTTCACTGAAGTCTTCCGCCCTGCGCAACGCCGCGAGGATCAGCGTGATGCTGAGCATCGCCAGCCTGATGGGAATGGCCCTGCACCTGCCGAAACCCTACTGGATCTTAATGACCGTGCTGTTTGTTACCCAGAACGGCTATGGCGCCACAAGGGTCCGTATTCTGCATCGGGCGGGCGGCACGATGGCGGGGCTGATTATCGCGGGCGTGACGCTGCACTTCCACGTGCCGGAGGGCTATACCCTGGCCGGTATGCTGGCGATCACGCTAGTGAGCTATCTGATTATCCGCAAAAACTACGGCTGGGCGATGGTGGGCTTTACGGTGACGGCGGTGTATACCCTGCAACTGCTCACGCTTAACGGGGAACAGTTTATTATTGCCCGGCTGGTCGATACGCTGATTGGCTGTCTGATCGCCTTTGGCGGTATGGTCTGGCTGTGGCCACAGTGGCAGAGCGGGCTGCTGAGGCAGAACGCCCACGACGCGCTGGAGGCCGATCAGCAGGCCATTCGTCTGATCCTGAGCGACGACCCGCAGCCTTCCCCGCTGGCCTACGAGCGCATGAAGGTCAACCAGGCGCATAACGCCCTGTTCAACTCCCTGAACCAGGCCATGCAGGAGCCGGGCTTTAACGCGCACTACCTGGCGGACATGAAGCTGTGGGTCACGCACAGCCAGTTTATCGTCGAGCACATCAACGCCATGACCACGCTGGCGCGCGAGCACACCATGCTGACGCCAGACCTGGCGCAGCGCTATTTGCAGTCGTGTGAAATTGCGTTGCAGCGCTGTCAGCAGCGTCTGGAGTATGACGCGCCGGGCGAGTCAGGAGAGTCAAATATTCTGGAAGCGCCGGAAACACTCACCCACGGCCCGATGAGCACCCTGGAGCAGCATTTGCAGCGCGTTCTCGGGCACCTGAACACCATGCACACCATTTCCTCGGTGGCATGGCGTCAGCGTCCGCATCACGGGATTTGGTTAACCCGCAGGTTGAAGCGGACGGCGTATTAGCCTTTTACAATCTTCGCGACCGCCGCGGCAAAGCGGGTTAACCCGTCTTCAATGTCGTACTCTTCCACCACCAGCGACGGCGCAAAGCGCATCACGTCCGGCCCGGCGTTGAGCACCATAACGCCTTCATGGGCGGCGGCGTGCAGGAAATCGCGCGCGCGACCTTTATACTGCGGCTTCAGCTCAGCGCCGATCAGCAGCCCCATGCCGCGGATCTCGCTGAACACGTCGTACTGTTCATCAATCTTTTTCAGGTGTTTCACAAACAGGTCGCGTTTCGCATTCACGCCGTTCAGAACGTCCGGCGTGTTGATGATGTCGAACGCCGCGCCCGCCACGGCGCACGCCAGCGGATTACCGCCGTAGGTGGAGCCGTGTGAGCCGACGTGGAACGCGGAAGCGATATCCTGGGTGGTGAGCACCGCGCTGACCGGGAAGCCGCCGCCGAGCGCTTTCGCGCTGGTCAGAATATCCGGCGTGACGCCGTAGTGCATGTAAGCGAACAGATCTCCGGTACGCCCCATCCCGCACTGCACTTCATCAAACACCAGCAGCGCCTGATGAACATCGCATAACGCGCGCAGCCCTTGCAGAAATTCCGGGGTAGCCGCCGTGACGCCGCCTTCCCCCTGAATCGGCTCGACCACCACCGCGCAGGTGTGGTCGTCCATCACCGCCTTCACCGCATGCAGATCGTTAAACGGCACGTGGATGATGTCCGCTGGTTTCGGGCCAAAGCCGTCGGAATACTTCGGCTGGCCGCCCACGGAAACGGTAAAGAACGAGCGACCGTGGAAAGCGTTATGGAAGGCGATGATTTTGGTTTTAAACGGGCTGTGGCGCGTGGTTGCGTAATAGCGCGCCAGCTTAAAGGCGGTTTCGTTGGCTTCGGTGCCGGAGTTCATAAACAGCACGCGTTCGGCGAAGGTTGCATCGATGATCTTACGGCCCAGGCGCAGCGCCGGTTCGTTGGTGAAAACGTTGCTGGTGTGCCACAAGGTTTCGCCCTGGGTTTTCAGCGCGTCCACCAGCGCAGGATGGCAATGGCCCAGCGCCGTCACCGCAATACCGCCCGCGAAATCTACGTACTCTATGCCCTGCTGATCCCACACGCGGCTGCCTTTCCCTTTTACCGGAATAAACTCAGCCGGTGCATAAATCGGCAGGATCACTTCATCGAATGTCGCGCGGGTAATTGCTGGTTGTTCAGTTGCCATGTCATGACCATCCATTCTTATGTCACAGTGATTGTGAAAATATAATCACAAAATATGCATAAAAAATCACAACAAGGCAACAGTTATTCAGCGGTTGAGGAAATTCGCCAGCAGCGCGTGCCCCTGCTCGCTCAGGATGCTTTCCGGGTGGAACTGCACGCCTTCAAGATCCCAATTCCGGTGACGAATGCCCATGATCTCCTGCGTCTCGCTCCAGGCGGTAACCTCAAAGCAGGCCGGGAGCGTCGGCGGATCGATCACCAGCGAATGGTAGCGCGTCACGGTTAGCGGATTGTTGAGTCCTGAGAATACGCCCGTACCGGTGTGCGTGACCGGCGAGGTTTTACCGTGCATGACTTTCGCGGCACGGACAATGGTCGCGCCAAAAACCTGCGCAATGGCCTGATGGCCCAGGCAGACGCCCAGAATCGGCAGCCTGCCTGCATAGTGGCGGATCGCCTCCAGGGAGATACCGGACTCCGACGGGGTACACGGCCCCGGCGAAATCACGATTTTCCGGGGAGCCAGTGTGTCAATGTCTGCCAACGCGATCTCGTCGTTACGGCGGACAACCACCTCTGCCCCCAGCTCACAAAAATACTGGTAAAGGTTCCAGGTAAAGGAATCGTAGTTATCAATCAGCAGAATCATGGCGGCCCCCGAAAAAATTGCCGCCTTATTCTACTCAGATCCCCGCGCTTCGCTCACTACTTTAGCAAAGATGGCGTTCAGGGCGGCCAGATCCCCCGTCGCCCCGCTCTGGTTGGCGGCGGCCCAGTCGTCCGGGTCGATACCCTGCCAGTTCAGCACGTAGCCCGCATGGATCGCCAGCTGTTCAAAGAAGATCCGCTGGGCCACGCCATTGCCGCTCATAAACGGATGTAGCATGTTGATTTCACAGTAGTAGTGACTCATTTTGTCTGTGAAATCCTCTTTGGGAAGGCCGACCAGATATTTATCGGTTTCCAGCGAAGCCATCAGCTCATTCCCCACCTTCTCGATGTACTCGAAATGGCAAAAAGGAATGTCGCCTTTGGAAATATCGGCGGTGCGCAGCTCGCCAGCCCCTTTCATTTCGTTGCGGAATAAATGGCGGTGAATAAGGCACAGATGGGGTAAACCCGGTGCAGAAGGCCCCAGTTCCAGCGTTTCAATATCGGGTTCCGCTGGACCCTTGCCTTTTTCAAGGAGGCAACTGGCCTGAAGATTGACGCTACGCTGTTGCTCCCAGAATCGGGATTTTTGCTTGTCGGTGAGTTTTTTCACTACGCCTCCCTGAATAGTCCGTTTGCCACAAGTATAAGCAGCAAAACGCGCTTTCGCTGGGAGGAGGGAAAGACACGGGCAGGATATGCCCGTGTGGGAAAACAATTACGGCAGCACTTTCGCGGAGAGGATCACCACTGGCTTAGACGGCACATTCTGGTATGGACCGACATCGTGGGTCTGAACCTGAGAGATCTTGTCCGCCACGTCCATGCCTTTCACCACTTTACCGAAGACCGCATAGCCAAAGTCGCGCTGGCCGTGATCCAGGAAAGCGTTGTCCGCCACGTTGAGGAAGAACTGGCTGGTGGCGCTGTCTTTATCCGCCGTACGCGCCATGGAAATGGTGCCGCGCTTGTTCAGCAGGCCGTTATCCGCTTCATTTTTGATTGGCGGGTTAGGCTTTTTCTGCTGCATCTGCTCGTTGAAACCGCCGCCCTGAATCATAAAGCCCGGGATCACGCGGTGGAACGTAGTGTTGTTATAAAAACCACTGTTCACGTAGTCGAGGAAGTTTTTCACGGAAACGGGGGCTTTCTGGCTATCCAGCTCCAGCTCAATATTCCCCGCAGAGGTAGTCAGCAGGACGTGAGGGTCTCCTTTGGCTGCCAGCGCAGCAGGGGAAACGGCAGAAAGAGCAAACACAGCTGCGACAGCCGCCAGTGTTGATTTGAGCATGAGAATTCCTTAACAAAGCGCAGTATAAAAAGCGAATGGCTTGATTCTAAAGAGCAGTATGAACCCAGACCAGTCTTTTACCTAATTTTACGAAATTGAAACAATTATTACCGCGCAAACGATTGTTCAGCACGCGATAGAATGTGATCTTTATCACGTTAAAGCCTGCAATTGTGCTCAAAATTTTCTGAAAAGATTTAATTAGATCACTTTCGCGACTAAAATCTGCCCGCTCAAACGCAGTCCATGCGTTTTTCTTTACTTTTAACAGGCCAGACATGACTAACAGCAATCGCATCAAGCTCACATGGATCAGCTTCTTCTCCTACGCCCTGACCGGCGCGTTGGTGATCGTCACCGGGATGGTGATGGGGAATATCGCAGAGTATTTCCAGCTTCCCGTTTCCAGCATGAGTAACACCTTCACCTTCCTGAACGCGGGGATCCTGATCTCTATTTTCCTGAATGCCTGGCTGATGGAAATCGTGCCGCTGAAAACCCAGCTGCGCTTCGGCTTCGTGCTGATGGTAGCCGCCGTGGCGGGCCTGATGTTGAGCCACAGCATCGCCCTTTTCTCCGCCGCCATGTTCGTGCTGGGCCTGGTGAGCGGGATCACTATGTCGATCGGTACGTTCCTGATCACCCATATGTATGAAGGCCGCCAGCGCGGCGCGCGTCTGCTGTTTACCGACTCCTTCTTCAGCATGGCCGGGATGATTTTCCCGATGGTCGCCGCGTATCTTCTCGCACGCAGCATTGAATGGTACTGGGTATACGCTTGTATCGGTCTGGTCTATGTCGCGATCTTCATTCTGACCTTCGGCTGTGACTTCCCGGTGCTCGGCAAAAAAGCGCAGACCACCTCAGAGCCGGTGGCGAAGGAAAAATGGGGTATCGGCGTGCTGTTCCTCTCCATTGCCGCCCTGTGCTACATCCTGGGTCAGCTGGGCTTTATCTCGTGGGTACCGGAATACGCCAAAGGTCTGGGCATGAGCCTGAACGACGCGGGCAAGCTGGTGAGCGATTTCTGGATGTCTTACATGTTCGGCATGTGGGCCTTTAGCTTCATCCTGCGCTTCTTCGACCTGCAACGTATTCTGACCGTCCTGGCGGGTCTGGCGACCGTGCTGATGTATCTGTTCATCAACGGTTCCCCGGAGCATATGCCGTGGTTCATTCTGACCCTGGGCTTCTTCTCCAGCGCGATTTATACCTCGATCATCACCCTTGGCTCTCTTCAGACCAAAGTGGCCTCGCCAAAGCTGGTGAACTTCGTGCTGACCTGCGGCACCATCGGCACCATGCTGACCTTCGTGGTCACGGGCCCGATTGTGGCGCACAGCGGCCCGCTGGCAGCGCTGCATACCGCTAATGGTCTGTACGCCGTGGTGTTTATCATGTGCTTCGTGCTGGGCTTTGTGACCCGTCACCGCCAGCACAATACGGCAACAGCTACCCACTAATCGCCATCACCCCTTTGCGATCTGCAAAGGGGTTTTACCCTGCTCACCCGCTCTGACTGCCGATTCGTAAAAAACCCCACCAAAATTGTGCAAAAAACAGGCAAGCACAAAAAACGAACAATATCCGCCACTTATAAAAATCCTGACAAATCATAGATATACCCACTAAGGGGTAGGTGCAGGCGTATTTGATTTGCATCAATAAGTGCCTCTGCTGAATCGTTAAGGTAGGCAGTAATAGAAAAGAAATCGAGGCAAAAATGAGCAAAGTCAGACTCGCTATCATCGGTAACGGCATGGTCGGCCACCGCTTTATTGAGGATCTTCTCGATAAAGCCGATGCTGACCAGTTCGATATTACCGTGTTCTGTGAAGAACCCCGCAAGGCGTACGACCGTGTGCACCTGTCTTCCTACTTCTCCCACCATACCGCCGAAGAGCTCTCTCTGGTGCGCGACGGGTTCTACGAGAAGCATGGCGTAAAAGTGCTGGTGGGCGAACGCGCTATCACCATCAACCGTCAGGAGAAAGTGATCCACTCCAGCGCCGGGCGTACGGTTTTTTACGATAAGCTGATCATGGCGACTGGCTCCTATCCGTGGATCCCGCCGATTAAAGGGTCGGAAACCCAGGATTGCTTCGTTTACCGTACCATTGAAGACCTCAACGCCATTGAATCCTGCGCACGTCGAAGCAAACGCGGTGCGGTTGTCGGCGGTGGCCTGCTGGGTCTGGAAGCGGCAGGCGCGCTGAAAAACCTCGGCGTTGAAACCCACGTCATCGAATTTGCCCCGATGCTGATGGCGGAACAGCTGGACCACATGGGTGGCGATCAGCTACGCCGTAAAATCGAAAGCATGGGCGTGAAGGTTCACACCAGCAAAAACACCAAAGAGATCGTGCAGGAAGGTACCGAAGCGCGTAAAACCATGCGCTTTGCCGACGGCAGCGAGCTGGAAGTGGACTTCATCGTCTTCTCCACCGGTATTCGTCCGCGCGACAAGCTCGCCACGCAGTGCGGCCTGGCCGTCGCCCAGCGCGGCGGGATCATAATCAACGATACCTGCCAGACCTCCGATCCGGATATCTACGCCATTGGCGAATGTGCCAGCTGGAATAACCGCGTGTACGGTCTGGTGGCGCCAGGGTACAAAATGGCGCAGGTTGCCGTTGACCATATCCTCGGCAACGAAAACGCCTTTACCGGCGCAGACATGAGCGCCAAGCTGAAGCTGCTGGGCGTGGACGTAGGCGGCATTGGCGATGCGCATGGCCGCACCCCGAACTCCCGCAGCTACGTCTATCTGGACGAAAGCAAAGAGGTCTACAAACGCCTTATCGTCAGCCAGGACAACAAAACCCTGCTCGGTGCAGTGCTGGTGGGCGATACCAGCGACTTCGGTAACCTGCTCCAGCTGGTGCTGAACGCCATTGAGCTGCCGGAAAACCCGGACGCGCTGATCCTGCCGGCGCACGCCTCCAGCGGTAAGCCATCTATTGGTGTAGATAAACTGCCGGACAGCGCGCAGATTTGCTCCTGCTTCGACGTCACCAAAGGCATGCTGATCTCCGCTATCAACAAAGGCTGCCACACCGTTGCGGCGCTGAAGGCCGAAACCAAAGCCGGTACCGGCTGCGGCGGCTGTATTCCGCTGGTCACGCAGGTACTGAACGCTGAACTGGCGAAACAGGGCATCGAAGTGAACAACAACCTGTGCGAGCACTTCGCTTACTCTCGCCAGGAGCTGTATCACCTGATCCGTGTGGAAGGCATCAAATCCTTTGACGAGCTGCTGGAGAAACATGGCCAGGGCTACGGCTGTGAAGTGTGTAAGCCGACCGTCGGTTCCCTGCTGGCGTCCTGCTGGAACGAGTATGTGCTCAAACCAGAGCACACCCCGCTTCAGGACACTAACGACAACTTCCTGGCCAATATTCAGAAAGACGGGACTTACTCAGTGATCCCGCGTTCTGCCGGAGGGGAAATTACTCCGGAAGGGCTGGTCGCCGTGGGCCGTATCGCCCGTGAGTTTAACCTGTACACCAAAATCACCGGTTCCCAGCGTATCGGCCTGTTTGGTGCGCAGAAAGACGATCTGCCGGAAATCTGGCGTCAGCTGATTGAGGCGGGCTTCGAAACCGGTCACGCGTATGCCAAAGCGCTGCGCATGGCGAAAACCTGCGTGGGCAGCACCTGGTGCCGCTACGGCGTAGGCGACAGCGTGGGCTTCGGCGTCGAGCTGGAAAACCGCTACAAAGGCATCCGTACTCCGCACAAAATGAAGTTCGGCGTCTCAGGCTGTACCCGTGAATGTGCGGAGGCGCAGGGTAAAGACGTGGGTATCATCGCCACCGAGAAAGGCTGGAACCTGTACGTGTGCGGCAACGGCGGGATGAAGCCTCGCCACGCGGATCTGCTGGCGGCGGATCTCGATCGCGATACGCTGATCAAGTATCTCGACCGCTTCATGATGTTCTACATTCGTACCGCCGATAAGCTGACCCGTACCGCGTCCTGGCTGGATAATCTCGAAGGCGGTATCGACTACCTGAAGTCGGTCATCATTGACGACAAGCTGGGACTGAACGAACAACTGGAGTCCGAGATGGCTCGCCTGCGCGAGGCGGTGATCTGCGAGTGGACCGAAACCGTGAACAGGCCAGCGGCGCAGACGCGCTTCAAACACTTTATCAACAGCACCCAGCGCGACCCGAACGTGCAGGTGGTGCCGGAGCGCGAACAGCATCGTCCTGCAACCCCGTATGAACGCATTCCGGTGATGCTGGTGGAGGAAAACGCATGAGCCAGTGGGTAAACATCTGCAACATTAACGACATTCTGCCAGCAACCGGCGTCTGTGCATTGCTGGGTAACGAGCAGGTGGCGATTTTCCGCCCTCGCCACGATGAACAGGTCTTTGCCATCAGCAATATCGACCCGTTCTTTGAGGCCAGCGTGCTCTCCCGCGGTCTGATTGCGGAACACCAGGGCGACCTGTGGGTCGCCAGCCCGCTGAAAAAGCAGCGCTTCCGCTTAACCGACGGGCGCTGCATGGAAGATGAAAGCTTCTCTGTGAAGCACTACGACGTCCGCGTGAAGGACGGCGAGGTGCAGCTGAAAGCGTAACCCTCCGCCTTTCCAATAGGAAGGGCTTATGACCTCTTGTGGGTAGCAGCAGGAAAAACCGTATGTTCTGTACGATCCCTGCTGTTATCCTGACGTCAATTCTTCCCCCGCCATGAATGCTGTGAGGTAACGTCGTGGATCACCTGCCGATTTTTTGTCAATTACGCAACCGCGACTGCCTGCTCGTGGGCGGCGGCGATGTGGCTGAACGCAAAGCCCGCCTGCTTCTGGAGGCTGGCGCCCGCCTGACCGTTAACGCCCTCACCTTCGCCCCACAGTTTGACGTCTGGGCGCAGGAAGGGATGCTCACGCTGGTGCAGGGCGAATTTGATGAATCCCTGCTGGAAACCTGCTGGCTGACCATCGCCGCAACGGATAACGATGACGTTAACCAGCGCGTCAGCGACGCCTGCGAAGCACGCCGCATCTTCTGTAACGTGGTGGATGCCCCGAAAGAGGCGAGCTTTATCATGCCGTCGATTATCGACCGTTCACCGCTGATGATTGCGGTGTCCTCCGGCGGCCGCTCGCCCGTGCTTGCGCGCCTGCTGCGGGAAAAACTGGAGTCCGTGCTGCCGCAGCATCTCGGCCAGATTGCCCACTACGCCGGGCAGCTTCGTTCCCGCGTGAAGCAAACCTTCTCAACAGTGGGCGAACGCCGTCGCTTCTGGGAGAAGTTCTTTGTCAACGACAGGCTGGCGCAGTCACTGGCCAATCAGGACGCAAAGGCGGTTGAAGAGACCACCGAGCAACTCCTCTCGGAACCGCTGGATCACCGCGGTGAAGTGGTGCTGGTGGGCGCAGGTCCCGGCGATGCGGGCCTGCTGACGCTGAAAGGCTTACAGCAGATCCAGCAGGCCGATATCGTGGTGTATGACCGTCTGGTCTCTGATGACATCATGAACCTGGTACGCCGGGATGCTGACCGCGTGTTCGTCGGCAAACGGGCGGGTTATCACTGCGTGCCGCAGGAGGAGATCAACCAGATCCTGCTGCGGGAAGCGCAAAAAGGTAAGCGCGTGGTGCGCCTGAAAGGTGGCGATCCGTTTATCTTTGGTCGCGGCGGTGAAGAGCTGGAAACCCTGTGCAACGCGGCTATTCCGTTCTCCGTGGTGCCGGGTATTACCGCAGCATCCGGCTGTTCTGCCTATTCCGGTATCCCGTTGACCCATCGCGACTATGCCCAGAGCGTGCGCCTGGTAACGGGACACCTGAAAACCGGCAGCGAGCTGGACTGGCATAATCTGGCCGCTGAAAAGCAGACGCTGGTCTTCTATATGGGGCTAAATCAGGCCGCCACTATCCAGGCGAAACTGCTGGAACACGGCATGGAAGCAGATATGCCGGTCGCGCTGGTAGAAAACGGTACCGCCATTACGCAGCGCGTGGTTGATGGGGTGCTGACGCAGCTGGGTGAGCTGGCGCAGCAGGTTCAAAGCCCGGCGCTGATCGTTGTTGGACGGGTGGTTGAGCTGCGCGAAAAGCTGAACTGGTTCTCAAACCACTAACCATAGTCTCTCTTCTCGGAGTAGTCCTTATGCGGACTACTCCCTTCATACCTCAGTCGATAACATACCGCCCGCATAATGGAACTTTTCCATTTATTCCCTCGTGTTACATCCAATTTTAGATTTTTAGACAAGGAATGCGTATGTTCAAACTGGCAAAAGCTGCCGTTCTGGTCGGCCTGTTATCAACTCTGACGGCCTGCACCGGTCACGTTCAAAATACAAAAAATAATTGCAGCTATGATTACCTGCTGCACCCGGCGATCTCCATTTCGAAGATTATTGGCGGTTGCGGCCCGGCGGCACAGCAGTAAGCGTTTTTTCAGGCGTAAAAAAACCGGGAATTTCCCGGTTTTTTATTGAGTCCGTATTTGTCGGGTAGCGGCTTAAGGTTTCGCCACAAACCCAATCGCCTCGTACACCGCTTTCAGAGTTTCGGACGCGCGCGCGCTGGCTTTTTCTGCGCCCTCTTTCATCACTTTTTGCAGGAAAGCTTCGTCGTTACGGTAACGATGATAACGCTCCTGCAACTCGGTCAGCATACCGGAAACGGCATCAGCCACTTCGCCTTTCAGGTGGCCGTACATCTTGCCTTCGAAGTGTTTTTCCAGCTCAGGGATGCTCTGTCCGGTTACGCCGGAGAGAATGTCCAGCAGGTTGGACACGCCCGCTTTATTCTGCACGTCGTAGCGCACCACAGGCGGCTCGTCGGAGTCGGTTACCGCACGTTTGAGCTTTTTCACCACCGATTTCGGATCTTCCAGCAGGCCGATAACGTTGTTGCGGTTATCGTCAGACTTGGACATCTTTTTGGTCGGCTCCAGCAGCGACATCACGCGCGCGCCGGATTTTGGAATAAACGGCTCCGGCACCTTGAACACGTCGCCGTACAGCGCATTGAAGCGCTGGGCGATATCGCGGCTCAGCTCCAGATGCTGCTTCTGGTCTTCACCCACCGGCACCTGGTTGGTCTGGTACAGCAGAATGTCGGCCGCCATCAGTACCGGATAGTCAAACAGACCGGCGTTGATGTTTTCAGAGTAACGGGCAGATTTATCTTTGAACTGGGTCATGCGGCTCAGCTCACCGAAGTAGGTGTAGCAGTTCAGCGCCCAGCCCAGTTGCGCGTGCTCCGGCACGTGAGACTGAACGAAAATGGTGCTCTTCTCGGGATCGATACCGCAGGCCAGATACAGCGCCAGCGTATCCAGCGTCGCTTTACGCAGCTTCTCGGGATCCTGACGCGCGGTGATAGCATGTAAATCCACGATGCAATAAATGCAGTGGTAGTCATCCTGCATGCTCACCCACTGACGTAACGCACCCATGTAGTTACCAATGGTCAGTTCACCTGAAGGCTGTGCGCCACTAAAAACGATGGGCTTAGTCATTATTCAATTCCTGATGTTCACTGTGCGAGAGCCCGAGTACGGGCAACAAATCTTTTAAGTGGTCGAACACAACGTCCGGCTCACTCAGCGTAATGGCCTCACCGTAGTTGTAGCCGTAGGTCAACCCAACAGACGGGCAACCAGCCGCTCTGGCAGCCAGAATATCATTGCGGGAATCACCGACAAAGAGCAGCTCTGCCGGTGCTAAGGATAATTTTCCTGCCACCAGCAACAGCGGTTCCGGATGCGGCTTTTTATTCTGCACGTCATCGCCGCCCACAATCACGGAGAAGTATTTCGCGATATCCAGCGCTTCCAGCAGAGGCGCAACGAACGGTGTTGGCTTGTTGGTCACCAGCCCCAGCGGGATGCCTTTCGCATGTAACGCGCCCAGCGTTTCAGCGACATCCGGGAACAGGAAACTGCCCTCTTCGACGGTCTCTTCATAGAAACGGTCGAACAGTTTACGCAGAATACGCTGCTGTTCGTCCTGGGGGATATCCGCAAGATCAACGCTCGGTTTTCCCTGTGCGGAACGTTGAGAGGCGCGCTCCTGACGCGCCCAGGCCAGCGCGCGCTCCATCAGCACGTCCGCACCGTTACCAATCCACGTCACGACGCGCTCTTCGCCCGCAACGGGGAGTTCAAGCGCATACAGCGCCCGATCGACGGCGCTGGTTAATCCTGGCGCGCTGTCGACCAGCGTGCCGTCGAGGTCAAATGCTACACCCCGAATAGCCTGCAATTTATCCATGACTTACCTTCGCCAGTTCACGGCGCATTTCATCAATGACTTTTTTGTAATCCGGCTGATCGAAGATGGCGGAGCCCGCGACGAACATATCCGCACCCGCAGCCGCAATCTCACCGATATTATTCACCTTCACGCCGCCGTCCACTTCCAGACGAATATCATAGCCAGACTCATCGATACGGCGGCGCACTTCACGCAGTTTGTCGAGTGTCTGTGGGATAAATGACTGGCCGCCAAAGCCCGGGTTAACGGACATCAACAGGATCACGTCCAGCTTGTCCATCACGTAGTCGAGATAGCTCAGCGGGGTCGCCGGGTTAAAGACCAGCCCCGCCTTACAGCCGTTCTCTTTGATCAGTTGCAGCGTGCGGTCAACGTGCTCGGAGGCTTCCGGGTGGAAAGTGATGATGCTGGCACCCGCTGCGGCAAAATCAGGCACGATGCGGTCAACCGGCTTCACCATCAGATGCACGTCAATGGGCGCGGTGATCCCGTAATTACGCAGCGCTTTAAGTACCATCGGACCGATGGTCAGGTTGGGAACGTAGTGGTTATCCATCACGTCGAAATGGACTACGTCCGCGCCAGCCGCGAGAGCTTTGGCAGTGTCTTCACCCAGGCGGGCAAAATCGGCCGACAGAATTGAGGGAGCAATCAAAAACTGTTTCATCCGCATCTCCTTGAAATGTGTTTACCGGCGGGCAAAGGCTCAGGGTCGATAAAGCGCCAGAAGTTCGTCCACCTTTTTACGTGTGCCGCCGTTGCTGCTAATGCTACGCCGCACTTTTACCTGAAAATGCTTCGCGGCTTTGTACCATTCGCGCGTATCAGGCGTGTCGTGATTCGAAATTAACACCGGAATTCTTTTGCTGACCAGCTTTTCCGCCAACTCCGCCAGACGCGCCTGCTCGGCAGGGCTAAAGCTGTTGGTATGGTAGGCGGTGAAGTTTGCCGTGGCAGACAGCGGCGCGTAAGGCGGGTCGCAATAAACCACCGAGTTTACGCCCGCCAGCTCCATGCACTCTTCATAGGAGAGGCAGTAGAATTCGGCATTCTGCGCTTTTTCAGCAAAGTGATACAGCTCGTCCTGCGGGAAGTAGGGGCGCTTATAGCGGCCAAACGGCACGTTAAACTCGCCACGCAGATTATACCGGCACAGGCCGTTGTAGCCATGGCGGTTGAGATAAAGAAACAACAGCGCGCGACGGAACGGATCCTGGCTCTGATTAAACTCAGCGCGGAACTGATAGTAGACGTCCGGGTTGTTATTCTCTGGGGTAAACAGCTTTCGCGCCTCTTCCACATACTCATCGGTACGCAGTTTGACGATGTTATAGAGGCTGATAAGGTCGCTGTTGATATCCGCCAGGATATAACGAGAAAAATCGGTATTCAGGAACACCGATCCAGCACCCACGAAGGGCTCGATAAGACACTCGCCTTTCGGCAGGTGCTTTTTAATATCATCGAGCAGGGGGTATTTCCCCCCTGCCCATTTCAGAAAAGCGCGATTTTTTTTCATGCTGACTAACTGATTACACCTTCTCCGGCTGTGGAGAAAGCTCCGACAGCATCCTGCGCTTTAAACATTACTTCAGATCGGCCTGCACCTGATGAATCGGCTTCGCCCACGGATTTTTCGCCTGCACATCGGCTGGCAGCGTGGAGACGGCACGTTTTGCTTCATCTTTAGAAGCATAAACACCGCTTACCAGCACGTACCACGGCTGTCCGTTACGGGTCGTCTGATAAACCACGTAGTTTTTCAGATTCGATTTCTTCGCCCAGGCGTTGAGGTTGTCGTAGTTAGACGAACTGCTCAGCTGCAACGTGTAGTTGCTGGATGAAGCAGCTTTAAGAGAACCCACGTTACCCGTCGTTTTCCCTGCTGTGGTGCCGGATGCACTAGCGGCTGGCGTTGCAGCCGGTGCCGCAGTTGCCGCAGGCGCGGTTGTGGTCGCCGTTGCTTTCGGCGCAGCGGTTGCCGCAGGCGTTGGCGCTTTAACCGGCTGGCTCACCGCAGGTTTTGTCTGCGCTGGCGCTTTCGTTTCTGGCGCTTTTGCCACGGCCTGTGGTTTCGTCTCACGCTTCGGCTCAATCACGGCCTGCTTACGTTCCTGACGCGGCGCAGTCTGCGTCTGGCGCGGTTTGGTTTCCGTTGCCGCAGTTTGCTGCTGGGCATTGCTGCCATGCACTGGCGCAACGGTGGCGGGTTCAGTTGGCAGCGTGGAGTTCACCACGGCAGCGTTAACCTGCTCCTGATTCTGCGGCTGCATCAGCGCGTTGTTCAGATCGCCCTGAACCTCAACACGCTGCTGGCCTTCAGGCGTAGCTGACGCCTGGCCCTGAGTCGGGGTAGAAGAGACAGGCGGCAGAGAGATATCCTGACCGGCGCTGGTGTTGCCTGCGGTCTGTTCTGCGGAGGTGGTGCCCGGCGCAGGCTGAGCGCCATTCGCCTGGTTGCTCGCATCGTTACCAGACAGGTCGATGCTCTTCTCGGCAGACGCGGTCTGCTCGGTAGAATGGGTAGAAGGGGCTTTTAGTGCGGAACCAATGCCGACAATCAGCAGTACCAGCACCAGAACGCCAAGGCCCATCATGATGTACTGACGGGAGGCCGGTTTTGCCGCTACCGCTTTTTTACGCTTGCGCGGACGACGTTCAACAGGCTGTTCATCCATTAACTCTTCTTCGGATTCAAACTCCTCGTCTTCACGCTCATTGCGCGCGTTGCGGCTACGCGAAGGGCGACGATCGTCTGCATCCAGATCGACATCGTCAAAGTTGATCTGCGGCTCGTTATCACGTTCTGAAGATTGACGAGAACGACCAGTACGACGATCGCTGGGATCGGGTTTCAGCTCGTCTTCTGGTTTGAATTCATCCATTTAACACCCCACTCAAAGGCTTCTGCCAACGACTCTGCATTTACCTGAAGCTAAAACGACCACCTGTTACAGCGGTCTGACCTTTCTAGTTGTTACGCCTGCTGACAATCAGCAATAGCGCCAAGTACGACTTCGTGCGGCACTCCGCCGCGCACTTCACTTTTCCCTATTGCAAGCGGGAGCACCAAACGCATCTCACCTGCCAATACTTTTTTATCGCGCATCATGTGGGGAAGGTACGCCTGCGCAGACATTTCCTGCGGACCACTCACCGGCAAGCCAGCGCGCTTAAGCAACGCGATGATACGTGCTGTCTCTTCCGGCCTGAACTGCCCCAGACGTTCAGAGGCACGGGCCGCCATAACCATCCCGGCAGCGACAGCTTCACCGTGAAGCCAGTTACCGTAGCCCATTTCGGCTTCGATCGCGTGACCAAACGTATGCCCCAGATTCAGTAAAGCACGTAAGCCGGTTTCACGCTCATCTGCGACAACGACTTCTGCTTTCAGCTCACAGCAACGGCGAATACAGTAGGCCATCGCCTGCCCATCGAGGCGCAGCAGCCCATCCATATTCTCTTCCAGCCAGTTGAAGAACTCACCGTCAAGAATAATGCCGTATTTGATCACTTCTGCAAGGCCAGACGCCAGTTCGCGTGCTGGCAACGTTTTCAGACAGTCGAGATCCACCACCACCGATGCAGGCTGGTAGAACGCGCCAATCATGTTTTTGCCGAGCGGATGGTTAACCGCCGTTTTACCGCCTACAGAAGAATCGACCTGTGACAGCAACGTGGTTGGAATTTGAATAAAGCGCACACCGCGCTGATAGCTGGCGGCTGCAAAACCGGTCAGATCGCCCACAACGCCGCCGCCAAGAGCAAGCAGTGTTGTATCACGACCGTGCGGTTTTTGCAGAAGTGCGGTAAAGACGGTATCCAGTACCGTCAGGCTTTTGTACTGCTCGCCATCGGGCAGAATCACACTGTCGACCTTCACGCCCGCCTGCTCAAGCAGGTGGCGTACACGTTCGAGATAAAGCGGAGCCAGCGTCTCGTTGGTGACCAGCATCGCCTGATCACCCGCTTTCAGTGGTAAGAAGGAAGCTGGATCGTTAAACAAACCAGCCGCGATGGTGATAGGGTAACTACGTTCCCCGAGAGTAACTGTAATCCTCTCCATGACGCGACATCCACCTTAAATGCTTTTACCCGCAGGCGAGTGTATATAAAGCCAGAATCAGTTGCTTTCCAGCATATGAATAATCTGGTTTGCAACCACTTTAGCGCTTTGATCGTCAGTACGAATGGTCACATCAGCAATCTCTTCGTACAGAGGATTGCGTTCATCGGCCAAAGCTTCCAGAACTTCACGTGGCGGTGTTTCAACCTGCAACAACGGGCGCTTTTTATCACGCTGCGTGCGTGCCAGCTGTTTTTCGATGGTCGTCTCAAGATAGACCACTACGCCACGGGCGGAGAGACGGTTGCGGGTTTCGCGAGATTTTACAGAGCCGCCGCCTGTTGCCAGCACAATGCCCTGTTTTTCCGTGAGTTCGTTGATCACTTTTTCTTCTCGGTCACGGAAACCTTCTTCGCCTTCTACGTCGAAGACCCAGCCCACATCCGCTCCGGTTCGTTTCTCAATCTCTTGATCAGAATCGTAAAATTCCATATTGAGTTGTTGAGCTAACTGACGCCCAATAGTGCTTTTGCCGGCACCCATAGGCCCAACCAGAAAGATATTGCGTTTCTCTGCCATTTTTTCGGTACTACTAAGACTATTCGTTAATGGTAATCCCCGCTGCGCAGACACCTGGCGTAGCAGGACATGAACTGAAACCTCATTTGCAATAGAGCGAGAGTCAGACGAAAAATTATCTCAATACTCCGGCTTGTTTGGCAACTGATTAAATCACCGTTCCCGGCGCATAAGGAAATAAGACGTAAGTCCAACTCAAATCGGTACTCCTTGTATGCTAATTCATGCCCCACGTCAAACATCTGCAACAAACTGAATGCAAAATCATTGCGGGGATCGTTACCCATTAATGAATACTGACCAGACGTGGCGTGATAAACACCACCAGCTCGCGCCGTTCGTTATCTTTTCCGTCATGGCGAAACAACTGACCCAGCCACGGTATGTTGCCCAGTACAGGCACGCTATCGCGTCCGGTTTTATTCTTTTGCGAAAAGATCCCGCCCAGCGCGATCGTTTCCCCACTTTTTACTTCTACCTGCGTTTCGATCTCCTGTTTATCAATCGCCAGCGTTTCGCCGTCTGCCTGTTGCAGTACCTGTCCGGGCATATTTTCACTGATATGCAGCTTCAGGCGTACGCGTCCGCCTGACAACACTACTGGAGTAACCTCCATCCCTAATACCGCCTCTTTAAATTCAACGGATGTCGCCCCGCTCTCGCCGCTGGAAACCTGATACGGAATTTCACTGCCCTGCTTGATGCTGGCCGGTTGCATATGCGACGCCAGCAGCCGTGGGCTGGCGATGATGTCCACCTGCTGCTTTTGCTCAAGCGCAGACAGCTCAAGATCCAGCATCCTGCCGTTGATGCGCCCGATGTTGAACCCCACGTGGGTAGTCGCACTGGCCACCGACAGATCGGCACCAAGCGTCGTTACCTGCCCCACTTTTCCCGCCTCTGACGCCTCGGCGAGACTCCACTTCACGCCCAGCTCGCGCAGGCTTTTTTCATTGATGGTCACGATTTGCGCCGCCAGCTCCACCTGCTCGATGGGCAGATCCATCTGCGCCGCCCAGCGCGTGAGCGTGTCCACAACCGTCTGGTTATCTCTTATCAGGAGACGGTTGGTGCGCTTGTCGACGGACAGACTGCCTTTCGGGCTTAAGAGCTTCTCCGCCGCTTTTTGCAATTCGGCTGCATCCGCCCAGGCAAACGGAATGCTGTGAGAGAGAAGCGGGGCATCGAGCAGACGCTGGGCTCGCTCCTGCTCTTTACGCGTCTGTTGTTCCCGTTGCCAGGCTGCCGTATGCACATAAAAAATGCCGCCCTCTTCCCGCAATACCAGCCCGGCGCTGTTTACTACCGTCTGGAGCGCTTGCCTCCAGGGCACCCGTGTTAAGTTCAGCGAAAGCGAACCGCTGACGTCCGGCGAGACCACCAGATTGCGGTCCGCCTGCGCTATCAACGCCTGTAATACCTGCACCACCGGGACGTCATCCACCAGCAGGGTGACCGGTTTTGGCGTGGCGGCCCACAGGGGTTGGCTGAGTGCCGTCAGCAACAGCAATATCCTTATCTTCACTTTTTTTCGTTCCTTCTCGTTGCCATGTCCATCGCTTCGGCTCGCACATGTCGCCGACATCAACGGTCAGTTGTTGTTTATCTATCGCACTCACCCGCCAGCCTGGCGGTAACCGCATCTGCGTTTTTACCCGGTGCCAACGTTTCTGCCCGTCCTGCATAAGGCCGATATCTATGCCGCCACTGATTATCCCCTGATAACGCCACTGGCTCAGTTGCCCTGCTGCGCAGCGCTCCTGTGGCACTGAGAAGGGATCCCGCATCCCGGTCAGGAAAAGCGTAGAAAGCAGGATCAGCAAACGGGCTTTACCGCGCATGACCGACCTCCAGTTGCAGGCTGAGGCGTAGCTGTTTACCCTGAGGCGTAAGATCAAACGCGCTCACCCGCACGTTCTTAAGCGCCAGCCGGGAAAAGAGCGCCGGAACGGCACTCCATGAGATATCCAGCGCCAGCTCTCCCCCACTCTTTTGCGGCTTCCAGTACACCAGCCTTGCGTCCTCACGCTGAAATACCAGCGGAGAAAAGGGCTGTGAGGGCTTCCCTTGCGTCACCCCCGGTCGCCGTCTGGCTTCTGGCCACAGCGAGGTATTAATCCGCTGTGTACTGATGGCCTGCGCCTGAATGTCGGCGTAGCGAAGAGCTTGGGGTCTGAGCAGCAGCCCCCACATCACAAACGCGATGAACCCCGATGCCATCAACCAGCAAAGTACGCGTCGGGAAGGGCGTGCATCAGCCCAGCGTTGATACCAGATCCCCACTGGCTACCTCCGGCTATGCAGCTGAAAAGAGAACATCCATCGCCCCTGGCTATCCTGTTGCAGTTCGCCTGTCGGCCCGGGGTTAAAACCCGCCACCCTTTTTAGCGCATCGGTCATGGCGGAGAGCGCCGGAAGTGAGGAGGTATAACCCGTCAGGATCAGCGTGGGTGGCTGGTAACGCAGCGCCGTCAGCCAGGCCTGCTGGGGCATGACGCCTGCGAGGGATTCCAGCACGGGTTGCCAGGCCACCGGCTCGGGCGGCTGAGAAGGGGTATTCAGCGCCGCTGGCTGCGGCTGACGGGCTTTCAATACCTTCTGCACCGCACGCGTGCCCGCCAGATCGCTTTGCAACGCCTGTGACGAGAGAGACTGAGCCGCCCGCAGGCTAACGCCGCCCGCCAGCATCACCAGCAACGAGGCGACGTACAGCAGGCCCCAGAAGCGCAGACGCTGAATACGCTGTTGCCGACGCCACGGTAAAAGATTGGGCATGCTCATCAACGTGCCTCGCTCATGGCCAGCGCCAGGGCGACGGTGTACTCAGCACCGCATTCAGGCAGCGGCGGCTGACACAGCGTCACCGCTTTCCAGGGATCGCGAGCAGCATCAAAAACGGCGATGTCAGAAGGAGACAGCGCAAGCAGCGCCGCCAGCTCATTCACCGTCGCCGCTTCTGTGGTATAGCGCCGCCCCCACTGATGACGCATCGCCCATAACCACTGGTCTTCATCCCTCCAGGCCACGCACCGGGCGGGTTCAACAGCAGAGAGAAGATTAGCCAGCGCGCCGGCATCCGGGGCGATGGCGGCCAGGCGCAAACGCAGCGCTTTCGCCAGCGACAGCAGAGTATCGACCTCTCTGTTTTGCGCCGCGGTGACATGAAATGTGTTGCTGAACGTATCCTGCGCGTAGTCAAAGCAGAGCGTATCGGCGGGCATCTCCAGCTCACGTGCTAATGTGGCCCCTACCCACGTGAGCTGTTCGCTGTCGCGCAAGGCTACGTTGGGCCGGGGCAACGCGCGTTGCAGCACACGCGTCGCCGGAAATGAGAGAAAAACCCGATGCGCGTGCGGCAACGTTTTCCGCCAGCCGCGTAATGCATTAACCAGATGATCTGGCTTGAGTATTTTCCCCTCCCCGATAATGCCGTCCGGCAGCGGCACGGCCCACCAGCGGCGTAAACGCCAGCCGGCCCGCTCCCGGGTCAGCGCCACCGCGACCACCTTATCCTGTTGAATATGAACGCCTGTTTGCCACGTTTTAAAAGCCATGCTTCACGATCTCCTTATCGCCCGTCGGAGTGACGGCTATATCAATGAATCAGGCTTGCCTTTATACTACCGCGCGATTGTTTAGAAACTGCCCAGGCTAAACCAAATGGGAAATCTCCGGTGAAGTTCGTAAAGTATTTATTGATCCTTGCAGTCTGTTGCATTCTGCTGGGAGCAGGCTCGATTATTGGTTTGTACAAATATGTCGAGCCGCAACTACCTGATGTCGCCACGCTTCGTGATGTGCGGCTCCAGATCCCTATGCAGGTCTATAGCGCCGACGGTGAACTGATGGCGCAATACGGCGAGAAACGTCGTATCCCGTTGACCTTAAATGAAATTCCACCCGTCATGGTGAAGGCCTTTATCGCCACCGAGGACAGCCGTTTTTACGAGCACCACGGTGTGGATCCGGTCGGTATTTTCCGTGCGGCAAGCGTGGCGCTGTTCTCTGGTCATGCCTCTCAGGGGGCAAGTACCATTACCCAGCAGTTGGCGCGTAACTTCTTCCTGAGCCCGGAAAAGACGCTAATGCGAAAGATCAAAGAGGTGTTCCTCGCGATCCGCATTGAGCAACTGCTGAGCAAAGACGAGATCCTTGAGCTTTACCTCAACAAGATCTATCTGGGCTACCGCGCCTATGGCGTAGGGGCAGCGGCGCAGGTCTATTTTGGTAAGCCGATCGATCAGCTCACGCTGAGCGAAATGGCGACCATTGCCGGCCTGCCAAAAGCGCCGTCCACGTTTAACCCGCTCTACTCACTGGACCGCGCCACCGCGCGTCGCAACGTGGTGCTGTCGCGTATGCTGAGCGAAGGCTACATCAGCCAGGATGACTACGATCGGGCGCGCGGCGAGGTTATCGACGCCAATTACCATGCGCCGGAAATTGCTTTCTCATCGCCGTATCTGACGGAAATGGTTCGCCAGGAGATGGTGCGCCGCTACGGCGACAAAGCGTATGAAGACGGCTATCGCGTTTACACCACCGTGACCCGCAAGGTGCAACAGGCTGCCCAGCAGGCGGTGCGTAATAACGTGATGGATTACGATATGCGTCACGGCTATCGCGGCCCGTCTAACGTGCTGTGGAGAGTGGGCGAAGGCGCATGGGACAGCAAAAAAATCACCGATTCCCTGAAGGCGCTGCCGACCTATGGCCCGCTGCGTCCGGCGGTGGTAACCCAGGCCGATCCGCAGGAAGCGGTGGCAATGATGGCCGATGGCACCTCTGTGTCGCTGCGCATGGAGGGTGTCCGCTGGGCGCGTCCGTACCGCTCCGACACTCTTCAGGGCCCGACGCCGCGTAAAGTGACCGATGTCGTACAAACCGGACAACAAATCTGGGTACGTCAGGTCGGTGATGCCTGGTGGCTGGCGCAGGTGCCGGACGTCAACTCTGCCCTGGTCTCCATCAATCCGCAAAACGGTGCCGTGATGGCGCTGGTGGGCGGGTTCGATTTCAACCAGAGCAAATTTAACCGCGCAACCCAGGCGCTGCGTCAGGTCGGTTCGAACATCAAACCGTTCCTGTATACCGCGGCGATGGACAAAGGTCTGACGCTCGCCAGTATTCTCAACGACGTGCCAATTTCCCGCTGGGATGCCGGTGCGGGCTCTGACTGGCAGCCGAAGAACTCCCCGGCGCAATACGCTGGCCCTATCCGTCTTCGTCAGGGACTTGGCCAGTCGAAGAACGTGGTCATGGTTCGCGCGATGCGTGCGATGGGCGTTGATTATGCGGCAGAGTATCTGCAACGCTTCGGCTTCCCGGCGCAAAACATCGTCCATACCGAATCTCTGGCGCTCGGCTCCGCGTCCTTTACGCCGCTTCAGGTCGCGCGTGGATACTCGGTAATGGCGAACGGCGGCTTCCTGGTCGATCCGTATTTCATTAGCAAAATCGAGAACGATCAGGGCGGCGTGCTGTTTGAAGCGAAGCCGAAAATTGCCTGCCCTGAATGCGATATCCCGGTGATTTACGGCGACACGCCAAAATCAAATGTTCTTGAAAACAAGGATATGGAAGATGTGGCGATCTCTCAGGAACGTCAGAATCTGACGGTGCCGCAGCCTCAGCTGGAACAGGCCAATCAGGCGCTGGTCGCCCAGAGCGGCGCGCAGGAGTATGCCCCGCACGTCATCAGCACCCCGCTGTCGTTCCTGATTAAGAGCGCGCTGAACACCAACATCTTTGGCGAACCGGGCTGGCAAGGCACCGGCTGGCGAGCGGGCCGCGATTTACAGCGCCGCGACATTGGCGGTAAAACCGGCACCACCAACAGTTCAAAAGATGCCTGGTTCTCGGGTTATGGCCCGGGCGTTGTCACCTCGGTCTGGATTGGTTTTGACGATCACCGCCGCACTCTGGGGCGCACAACCGCTTCTGGCGCGATTAAAGATCAGATTTCCGGTTACGAGGGCGGGGCGAAGAGTGCGCAGCCGGCCTGGGATGCTTACATGAAGGCCGCTCTCGACGGCGTACCGGAGCAGCCGCTAACGCCTCCGCCGGGCATTGTCACGGTCAATATTGACCGCAGCACCGGGCAGCTTGCGAACGGTGGCAACAGCCGCGCAGAGTATTTCATCGAGGGCACGCAGCCCACCACGCAGGCAGTGCACGAGGTGGGAACCGAAATCATTGATAACGGCGAAACGCACGAGCTCTTCTGACGCCGACAAAAAAGCCGGGTGGCGGCGACGCCTGACCCGGCCTACAGCGTAATGCAAAACGGCAACCATCGGTTGCCGTTTTTACGGGTGGCGCTACAAACGCCCCTGCCCCTTCAGCCACTCCCGCACCAGGAACAGTGCGCTCACGTTGCGCGCCTCGTTAAAGTCAGGATCTTCCAGCAAATCCATCAGGTGGGCCAGCGGCCAGCGAACCTGCGGCAGCGGTTCCGGCTCGTCTCCTTCCAGGGATTCAGGATAGAGATCTTCCGCGACAACAATGTTCATTTTACTGGAGAAATAGGACGGCGCCATACTCAGCTTTTTCAGGAACGTCAGCTCCTTCGCGCCAAAACCGACCTCTTCTTTCAGCTCCCGGTTTGCCGCTTCAAAAACCGTTTCGCCCGGGTCGATCAGTCCTTTGGAAAAGCCCAGCTCGTAGGATTCTATGCCCACGGCGTATTCACGAATGAGGATCAGGTGCTCGTCGACAATGGGCACAATCATCACCGCTTCGCGCGTGGAGGGGCGCATACGCTCATAAACACGACGCACGCCGTTGCTGAATTCCAGATCCACGCTTTCAACATTAAACAGACGCGATTTCGCGACGGTTTCAACATTCAGAATGGTGGGCTTTTGTAAGGGTTTGGTCATCTTGACGGGTCTTTGCTGGGTGAACTGGCTTTATTGTGCGATACGCCGCACGGTTTCGGCAATGTCAATTGCTCTTTATTTACATTTATGCAACGTAACTGAATGCGATTCTCATTTCAAAACAAATGTCAAGAGGTTGAAATGTTTCCAGGAATTTGCTGATATCGCGCCGGAACAGGCTTTGGTATCATTACCGGTCACTGGGATGCGCGTCAACATGCTCAAGTTAGACTCCATACTTGCCGATAGCCGACCACAGAATCTCATTCATTGTACAAAAGGTGCGACTGACAACACCTGTAAGAAGATAAGTAAGATGGGGAAAGCATGAGCACCATTTTGATTTTTCTCGCTGCTGTGCTGGCCTGCGCGTCGATTGCGGTGTGGGTATTCAGGCGCCGCGTACATCGCCGTTATCGGCTGCCCTTTTTAAACGCGTTCGCCGGGGCAAACACGCGCAAGCTCTCGCCAGAGGAACGCAGCACCGTTGAGCAGTATCTCGACACGCTGAACCGATCCCGGCTTTCGCCTGGCCCTACCGGCGCCAGCACCGCCCCCGTATCGCTTAACCTGAACGCACAAAGCGACACTGTTCTGTGCGTGACGCGCTCCATTACCCGCTACGGCATCACTACCGACGATCCCAACAAGTGGCGTTACTATCTCGATTCTGTTGAAGTCCACCTGCCGCCCTTCTGGGAGCAGTATATTAACGATGAAAACAGCGTCGAGCTGATCCATACCGACACGTTGCCGCTGGTTATTTCCCTTAATGGTCATACCCTGAGCGAATATGTTCAGGAAGCGCCACGCTTTGCGCTGGAGCGCGCGAGCGGAACGCAGGCCTCCATTCGCGGTGAAGAGACAGAGCAGATTGAACTGCTGAACATCCGTCAGGAGACGCATGAAGAGTACGTCCTGAGCCGCCCGGATGGCATTCGCGAAGCGGTGCTGATTGTCGTCTCGTTCCTGCTCTTTTTCATCTGCCTGCTGACGCCGGACGTGTTTGTTCCGTGGCTCGCGGGTGGCGCCGTACTGCTGCTGGCCGCCGGACTGTGGGGCATATTTGCCCCGCCGGCCAAAACGTCGTTACGTGAAATTCACTGCCTGCGCGGAACCCCAAAACGCTGGGGATTGTTCGGCGAGAACGATCAGGAACATATCAACAATATCTCGCTCGGGATTATCGATCTTATCTATCCGCGCCACTGGCAGCCGTGGATTGCGCAGGACCTGGGCCACAAAACGGATATTGATATCTATCTCGACCGCCACGTTGTACGCCAGGGACGTTATTTGTCCCTGCACGACGAAGTGAAAAACTTCCCGCTTCAGCACTGGCTTCGCAGCGCGGTGATTGCCGGTGGCGCCGCGCTAGTCTTCGTTATGCTGCTGCTCTTCGTGCCGCTGGATATGCCGATCAAGTTTACCCTGTCGTGGATCAAAGGGGCGCAAACCGTGGAAGCCACCAGCGTCCAGCAGCTTGAAGAAGCGGGTGTACGCGTGGGAGATACGTTGCGGCTGAAAGGTACCGGGATGTGTAATATCCACACGCCCGGCGCCTGGAACACGCGCCAGAACTCGCCGTTCGCGCCTTTCGACTGCTCTCAGATCATCTGGAATGATGCCTCTCCGCTGCCGCTGCCGGAATCGGATGTGGTCAATAAGGCCACCGCGCTCACCCAGACGATTAATCGCCAGCTCCATCCGAAACCGGATGATGATTCTCGCGTGAGTCCTGCCCTGCGCTCGGCCATTCAGAAGTCGGGCATGGTGCTGCTGGATGACTTTGGCGAAATCGTCCTGAAAACTGAAGATCTCTGTTCCGCTCAGGATGACTGTATCCGGCTTAAGAACGCGCTGGTCAACCTCGGCAACAGTAAGGACTGGGATGCGCTGGTGAAACGCGCCGAAGCGGGACGCCTCGACGGCGTGAACGTGCTTCTGCGTCCGGTCAGCGCCGAGTCGCTGGATAACCTGGTGGCGACGTCTACCGCCCCCTTCGTGCTGCGTGAAACCACCCGTGCGGCCCAGGCGCTTAACAGCCCGGCGCCAGGCGGATTTGTGATTGCCAGCGATGAAGGCAGCGACCTGGTGGATCAACCCTACCCGCAGGTTTCACTGTATGACTATCCTGCTCAGGAACAGTGGAGCGAATTTCAGCGCCTGGCACAGATGCTGATGCGAACGCCGTTCAGCGCGGAAGGGATCGTCACTACCTTGTTTACCGACGCCAACGGCACGCGTCATATTGGCCTGCACCGCATGCCTGACAGCGCTGGCCTGTGGCGCTACGTAGGAACATCTCTGCTGCTGATTGCGATGCTGGCGTGCATTGTCTGGAACGGGTTTCAGGCCGTACGCCGCTACCAGCGCTCCCGCACGCGACTGGCAGACATCCAGGCCTACTACGAAAAATGCCTTAACCCGAAACTGATCTCCTCTTCTGAGAGCCTGATCGGATAACGTCCCTGCGCGACAAGTTGTGCTACCCTGTCGCGCACGTTTCTTCTGGCTGGAGTTCCCCCTTATGCATCTTGATATCGACTGGCAGGCGGTCGATACCGTCCTGCTTGATATGGACGGTACGCTGCTCGATCTCGCCTTTGATAACTATTTCTGGCAAAAGCTTGTCCCCGAAACATACGGTGAACAGCAGGGGATCTCCCCAGCGGAAGCGCAGGAATTCATTCGTTCGCAATATAGCGCGGTGCAGCATACGCTAAACTGGTACTGTCTTGACTACTGGAGCGAGCGACTCGGTCTGGATATTTGTGCCATGACCACCGCCCAGGGCGCACGCGCCGTACTGCGTGACGATACGGTCCCGTTTCTGGACGCGCTGAAAGCCTGCGGTAAGCGCCGCATTTTGCTGACAAATGCGCATCCCCATAACCTGGCCGTGAAGCTGGAACATACTGGTCTTGCTTCACACCTTGATTTATTGCTTTCCACCCACACATTTGGTTATCCGAAAGAGGATCAGCGGTTGTGGCATGCCGTGGTGGAAGAGACCGGTTTACAGCCGGAACGGACGCTGTTCATTGACGACAGTGAGCCAATTCTGGATGCTGCGGCCGCATTTGGCATTCGCTATTGCCTGGGCGTGACCAATCCTGATTCCGGCCTGGCTGAAAAAAGCTATCTGCGACATCCGGGGCTGAACGACTATCGCCGGATGATCCCCTCACTTACCGTGAAGGAGACGCCATGAAAGAAAAACCCTCTGATGGGGTAAGACTGGATAAATGGCTGTGGGCCGCCCGTTTTTATAAAACGCGCGCCCTTGCCCGTGAAATGGTTGATGGCGGAAAGGTGCATTACAACGGCCAGCGCAGCAAACCGAGCAAGCTGGTTGAACTGAATGCCACGTTGACGCTTCGCCAGGGTAACGATGAGAAAACGGTCGTGGTGAAAGCCATTACCGAACAGCGGCGGCCCGCAACCGAAGCCGTTTTGCTTTATGAAGAGACGGCCCAGAGCATAGAGAAGCGTGAGAAAACCGCGCTGGCGCGCAAAATGAATGCGCTGACCATGCCTCACCCGGACCGGCGACCGGATAAAAAAGAGCGCCGCGATCTGATGAAATTTAAACACGGTGAGAACGAGTAACCCTCACCTGCACGAGAGATGAAAATGGCCCAACACGACCAATTACACCGCTATCTGTTTGAACAATTCGCCGTGCGCGGCGAGCTGGTCACCGTATCCGAAACCTGGAAACAGATTCTGGAAAACCACAACTACCCGCTGCCGGTGAAAAACCTGTTGGGCGAACTGCTGGTTGCCACCAGCCTGCTGACCGCCACGCTGAAATTCGCAGGCGATATTACCGTACAGTTGCAGGGCGATGGCCCAATGTCGCTGGCGGTGATCAACGGCAATAATCAGCAGCAGATGCGCGGCGTGGCGCGCGTTCAGGGTGATATCCCTGAAAATGCCGATCTGAAAACGCTGGTCGGTAACGGCTACCTGGTCATCACCATCTCGCCTGAAGAAGGTGAGCGCTATCAGGGCGTGGTCGGTCTGGAAGGCGATACGCTTGCCGCCTGCCTGGAAGATTACTTCATGCGTTCCGAACAGCTGCCAACCCGCCTGTTCATCCGTACCGGTGAAGTTGACGGCCAGCCTGCTGCCGGCGGTATGCTGCTCCAGGTTCTGCCTGCGCAGGATGCACAGACCAACGATTTCGAGCATCTGGCAACGCTGACGGAAACCATCAAAGCGGAAGAGCTGTTCACCCTGTCGGCGACCGACGTGCTGTGGCGTCTGTACCACGAAGAAGAAGTGACGGTTTACGATCCGCAGGCGGTGGAATTTAAGTGCACCTGCTCCCGCGAGCGTTGTGCTGGCGCACTGAAAACCCTGCCGGATGAAGAGATCGACAGCATCATGGCGGAAGACGGTGAAATCGATATGCACTGTGACTACTGCGGTACGCACTACGTGTTCAATTCGATGGATATCGCGGAGATCCGCAATAACGCCTCTCCGGCGGATCCGCAGGTTCACTAAGCTCTGAGCCTGGTGACCGGCGGCGCTATGCTTGCACGGGCCTACAATGAATGGTGCAATTTTTTCATATGATTGCTAATTGTAGGCCGGGTAAGCGTAGCGCCACCCGGCAAGAAAAAGCACTAACGCCACTGCGCATTATTGTAACTGTCGTAGCTCATATCGACACGCTCCCCAAAAATCTCAATATCCGCCCAGGGCTTCACGACAGATTTCACTTTCCTCTGCCTCAATGCGCGGTCAAGTTCTTCTCTGGTCAATGCCTCCGGCATTTTCCACGCGTCCCCGGCGATCCTCCAGCCCGTGTCGGTTTGTGTGTAAGCCACGATCGTGCGATCGGTAAATTGAAATAGCACGGCTTCCGGCATGCCGTCGCTGTTAAGATCCAGCGGCATGAGTAAACAGTTACTCTGGGCGCTATCGCAGCTCTCAAAGCGATACTGATTGCTGAGCATGGCTTGCCATAATGCCTTATCAGGACGAGCCATTCCCGGTGCGAGCTGGACCTGTTTTTCCAGCATCGCGGCGGTCATCTTACCTGCTCCGCCAGCGTTCCCGGAGAGAAGACCATTTATTTCACGCTGGCGTTTTGGGTTAGAGATAAACTGCGGATCGTTTTGAAGCGTGAGCATCGCCTCCCGCCCCTTTCGTCCAGCGTTACTGAGCATATACAGGCTGACTTGATCCGCAGTTATTCTGCCTTCCTGATAGCGGGCCATATGGCTTGCTACGCTTATTCGCCACGGATCCAGCACAGGGGTATGGATCAACGCCAGGAAGATGAGGGAAAGCAGCCCGGTCGCAGGGATGACGTACGCATGGATCTTCTCCGGTTCACGACGCTGGATCAGGACGCTGGCGCAAAATCCGACCGCCCAGACCAGCGCCACGATGGTTATTAATACCCCGTACAAACGCTCGGGTGACCAGCCGTATTGCGAAATGCGTAGCCACAGCGCCCATCCCGCCAGAACCGGATACGCGGGTACGATAGCCACGGCAAGGCGAATTATCCCTCGCAGCGGGGCATAGTAAGGCAGCGTTTGACGCTGTGGATGCCACACTATCGTCACCAGGAATAACAGCAGCAGCGCTAAGGTGGTCAGCAAGCCCGCGGCGGATATTCTGGCTGAAATGGTTTCAAAGCCGACAATAGGCAACGCGCCAATAAAGAGCAGCGCCAGCGCCGCCATCAGGGGAAGCAGACCGGTGGCGATGAGGGTCAGCAGATGTTGCAGGGCAAGGATTAACCTTACCTGCATACGCGTGAGCACGGCCGCACTGGCTGAAACCACGCCAATCGCCACTGAAATAAACCCGTCAGAATGGAAGAATAGCCAATCAAAAAAGCCGATGCCGATAAGTTCGAAAAGCTCGGCCCAGAGGAAAAGCACCAGCCAGAAGAGACCATTCGAAACAAAAATAATGAGCAGCGTCAGCGCGTTATGCCAGTTGCGTTGATAAAAATCGCTGTAAAACGAGGTAGTCGGGACGGGATCCAGATGCCGCTGAAGCCATGGCAACACCAACAACGTCATCAGCAGCAGATGAAAACCGAAAATGAGCATCTCATCTCTGAGACTCCAGCTTTCGAGTCCTGCAACACTCCACTTAAGCCAGCCGCCCATACCCGCGACTGCCGCGCCGATCAACCCGAGCGCCAGCCACAAAAAAGGTTTTCTGAACGATGTCACAGCAAGCGACATCGTGGTCGTCATTACCACGGTGGCAGGAATAACGCACATCAACCACAGCGTATCGGACGGCAATTTTGCATGCCCGATGTACCAGGTTATGGCATAGCAGAGCACTCCCTGTAAAGCGCCCGCCAGCACGACGGCCAGGCGCGTTGAAGGGGATAACGTTTCACTGTTGTCCATCATTCATCCCTTGCTTACAAAAATACAGTGTCCCATTAAAGCGATATCAGGGTCTCAACGGCAATATCTGAAATCATAGTTGCAGGAGACATGAATCGTTTTCCCAATGTAACCCTTACGTAATTCTCTTTCATGTATGCGATTACATTCACATTCTTCCGGATAAATTCACCAGAGATTAACCTTTTAAGAACATTTTCCCCAACCAAAAAGCGATTCCTGCGATAATCTGCCCGCCCTGTGACTGGAGTCGCAGCGTTTTCCGTTAGTAAGGGTTTTGACCAGATACGTAAATCTATGAGCCCCGTCGCGGTTAACATCCCCAGAAAAACCCTACAATTTCAGGCAGTACATATTGGCTAAGGAGCAGTGATATGCGTGTTAATGGTTTAACCCCGCAAGATCTCAAGGCTTATGGTATTCACGACGTCCAGGAAGTGGTCTACAACCCCGATTACGATACGCTGTATCAGGAAGAGCTTAATCCCGCGCTGGAAGGGTACGAGCGAGGTGTGTTGACGAATCTTGGTGCTATCGCCGTCGATACCGGTATTTTTACCGGCCGTTCGCCGAAAGATAAATACATCGTCCGAGATGATACCACCCGCGATACGCTGTGGTGGGCCGATAAAGGCAAAGGGAAGAACGATAACAAACCGCTCTCTCCTGAAACCTGGCAGCATCTGAAAGGGCTCGTCACTCATCAGCTTTCCGGCAAGCGTCTGTTCATCGTCGATGCTTTCTGCGGCGCTAACGCCGACACCCGTCTCTCCGTTCGGTTTATCACTGAAGTGGCCTGGCAGGCGCATTTCGTGAAGAACATGTTCATTCGTCCGACCGATGAAGAACTGCAAAACTTCACCCCTGACTTTATCGTGATGAACGGCGCGAAATGCACCAACCCGCAGTGGAAAGAGCAGGGTCTGAACTCCGAAAACTTCATCGCCTTCAACCTGACCGAGCGTATCCAGCTGATCGGCGGTACCTGGTACGGCGGCGAAATGAAGAAAGGGATGTTCTCGGTTATGAACTACCTGCTGCCGCTGCGCGGTATCGCCTCCATGCACTGCTCGGCGAACGTCGGTGAAAAAGGTGACGTGGCGGTGTTCTTCGGCCTTTCCGGCACCGGTAAAACGACGCTGTCCACCGATCCAAAACGTCGTCTGATTGGCGACGACGAGCACGGCTGGGACGACGACGGCGTGTTTAACTTTGAAGGCGGCTGCTACGCGAAGACCATTCGCCTGTCTGAAGAGGCAGAGCCGGATATCTACCACGCGATTCGTCGCGATGCGCTGCTGGAAAACGTCACCGTGCGTGCCGATGGCTCTGTCGACTTCGACGATGCGTCCAAAACCGAAAACACCCGCGTGTCTTATCCGATTTACCACATCGACAACATCGTGAAGCCGGTTTCGAAGGCGGGCCACGCCACGAAGGTGATTTTCCTGACCGCGGACGCGTTCGGCGTGCTGCCGCCCGTTTCCCGCCTGACCGCCAGCCAGACGCAGTACCACTTCCTCTCTGGCTTTACCGCTAAGCTGGCGGGTACCGAGCGCGGCGTGACCGAGCCAACTCCAACCTTCTCCGCCTGCTTCGGCGCGGCGTTCCTGTCGCTGCACCCGACGCAGTACGCGGAAGTGCTGGTGAAACGCATGCAGGCGTCCGGCGCGCAGGCCTATCTGGTGAACACCGGCTGGAACGGTACCGGCAAGCGTATCTCCATCAAAGATACCCGCGCCATCATCGACGCCATTCTGGATGGTTCTCTGGATAACGCCGAAACCTTCACGCTGCCGATGTTCGATCTGGCCATTCCGACGGAACTGCCGGGTGTGGACACGCGTATCCTCGACCCGCGCAATACCTACGGATCGCCGGAACAGTGGCGCGAGAAGGCGGAAGCGCTGGCGAAGCTGTTTATCGAGAACTTCGAGAAGTACACCGATACCCCGGCGGGTGCTGCGCTGGTGAGTGCGGGTCCGAAGCTGTAGCCCTTCTCCCTCTCCCTGTAGGAGAGGGTCGGGGTGAGGGCATCAGGCCGCAGAGACTGAACCTTGTCGGGTGGCGGCTTCGCCTTACCCGACCTACGAAAAGGGTGGCTAAAGCCACCCTTTTTTAACTCTCTTTTACCTGCCCCCGTAAAACCGGCACCGGTAACCATGCGCGAATACTCAATCCCCCCCGCTCGCTGGTGCCAATTTCCAGCAGTCCGTTATGGTTATCTACAATACGCTGCACAATCGCCAGGCCCAAGCCGGTGCCGCTGGTGCTGCGCGCGCTGTCGCCGCGCACGAACGGCTGGAACAGGTGCTTACGCTGCTCAGGCTTGATGCCCGGACCATCGTCTTCCACCTGGAACCAGGCGCGGTTGAGTTCCGTACCGCTGCTGACTTTGATCCAGCCGTTGCCGTAGCGCGCCGCGTTGACCACCATATTCGCCACCGCGCGTTTGATGGAGAGCGGGTGCATACGTACCTGAATCTCACCCGCCTGGAGGTCGGTCGCAATTTCACGTTCATAGCCGCTTTCAGCGGCGACCACTTCTCCCAGCACCGCGTTCAGATCCGCCATCTCCATCGGCATCTCCTGCCCGGTGCGCAGATAATCGATAAACTGCTCGATGATGGCGTTACACTCTTCTATATCTTTATTAATAGATTCAGCGAGATAACCGTCCTGCTCGCCCATCATCTCTGTCGCCAGCCGGATGCGCGTCAGCGGGGTGCGAAGGTCATGGCTGACCCCGGCCATCAGCAGCGTACGGTCGTCCGCCAGCTGTTTAACGCCTGCCGCCATGTGGTTAAACGCACGCGTCACCGAGCGCACTTCCGACGCGCCATACTCGCGCAGCGGCGGTGGGATAATCCCTTTACCGACCTGCAATGCCGCATGCTCCAGGTCGACCAGCGGTCGGTTCTGGATACGAATAAACAGCCACGCGCCGCCGATGGCCAGCAGCATGATCGCCAGGGTGTAACGGAACAGCGGCGAGAAGTCGCCCTGATGGATTTCGGTGAGCGGAACACGCACCCAGATGTTGGGTGACAGCCAGGTTTTCAGCCAGACAACCGGCGAGCTTTTATTGACCTCAACGCGCACTTCCGTCGGGCCGCCAAGCTGCTGCGCCATTTGCTGGCTGAGGAATTCATAATGCTGCGCCCAGCGCAGGCCAGCATCTTCCGCCGCTTCGTTGGAGTAGAGCGAAATCCCCAGTTCACGGTAGATTTCCCGACGGAACGCCGGGGGAACAACCAACTGCGTGCCGTCCTCCAGTTGCAGTTTGTCGGTCATCAGCATACGCACTTCGTATGCCAGCACCTTATTAAACTGCTGAAGGCTCGGCAGGATCGCAAAGTTCAGCACCACCAGGTAGGTCGTCACCAGGCTGACGAACAGCAGGGTGACGATCAATAACAGCGTGCGGGCAAACGAACTTCGCGGCGAGAAGCGCATTCGCCTCATGCTTTAGAGCCGTCCGGAACAAACACGTAGCCCAGACCCCACACGGTCTGAATGTAACGAGGATGCGCCGGATCTTCTTCCACCATGCGGCGCAGACGAGAGATCTGCACGTCGATGGAACGCTCCATCGCCGAGTATTCACGACCACGCGCCAGATTCATCAGCTTGTCACGGGAGAGCGGCTCACGCGGGTGGCTGACCAGCGCTTTCAGCACCGCGAACTCGCCGCTGGTGAGCGGCATTGGCTCATCTTCACGGAACATCTCACGGGTGCCGAGGTTCAGCTTGAACTTACCGAATGCAATGACTGCCTCTTCCTGAGACGGCGCGCCCGGCAGCTCGTTCGCCTGACGACGCAGCACGGCGCGAATACGCGCCAGCAGTTCACGCGGGTTGAACGGCTTAGGAATGTAGTCATCAGCGCCAATCTCAAGGCCGACGATACGGTCAACTTCTTCACCCTTCGCCGTCACCATGATGATCGGCATCGGGTTGCTCTGGCTGCGCAGGCGGCGGCAGATAGAGAGCCCGTCTTCGCCAGGCAGCATCAGGTCCAACACCATCAGGTGGAAGGATTCACGCGTCAGCAGACGATCCATCTGTTCCGCGTTCGCGACGCTACGAACCTGGAAGCCCTGCTCTGTCAGATAACGTTCCAGCAGCGCACGCAGGCGCATGTCGTCATCCACGACCAGAATTTTGTAGTTCTCTTGCATTGTGTGTACTCCCAAAGGTTCGGATAGGCCTGGAACAGCGTATTCTAAAAAAGTGCACGTGTTCGACCAGCAAATTCTGGTATAAATTCTAGACGAAATTGTTACAAAGCATATTTAACAGCAGCTTATCTGTTCATTTCATCACATAAATCATTATTTATCTTGTCTGTTACACTGTGCGCTACGTATTGTGCGCAAAGACAGTTAACCGGCATTAAAGGCTGCACCATGAAAACGCCTCTGATCACCCGTGAAGGGTACGAAAAACTCAAAAAAGAGATGGATTACCTGTGGCGCGAAGAGCGTCCGGAAGTGACCAAAAAAGTCACCTGGGCGGCAAGCCTGGGCGATCGCAGCGAGAATGCGGACTACCAGTACAATAAAAAGCGGCTGCGGGAAATCGATCGCCGGGTACGCTACCTGACGAAGTGCCTCGAGAATCTCAAAATCGTCGATTACTCCCCGCAGCAGGAAGGTAAAGTCTTCTTCGGCGCCTGGGTGGAAATCGAAAACGACGACGGCAACACCCTGCGTTTTCGCATCGTCGGTTACGATGAAATTTTCGGTCGTAAGGATTACATCTCTATCGACTCACCGATGGCCCGCGCCCTGCTGAAAAAAGAGGTGGGCGATTTAGCCGTTGTCCAGACGCCCGCCGGTGAAGCAAGCTGGTACGTCAACGAAATCGAGTATGTTAAATAGTCCGAGAGCGCCCTCCCCGGCTGGCATTTTTTGGTGTCAGCCCGTATAACTATCCCCCTGATTTTCGATCCACAAGATGAACTGACCATGATGAAAGAGTCGCTCTGCCGCATTATTGCGGGTGATATTCAGGCCAGAGCCGAACAGGTAGAAGCTGCCGTTCGCCTGCTTGATGAAGGGAACACCGTGCCGTTTATTGCACGTTATCGTAAGGAAGTCACCGGCGGTCTGGATGACACGCAGCTGCGTAACCTGGAGACGCGTCTGGGCTATCTGCGCGAACTGGAAGACCGACGTCAGGCGATCCTCAAATCTATCGGCGAGCAGGGCAAGCTGACCAGTGACCTGGAAAAAGCCATTAACGGCACCCTGAGCAAAACCGAACTTGAAGATCTCTATCTGCCTTACAAACCGAAGCGCCGCACACGCGGACAGATCGCGATCGAAGCCGGCCTTGAGCCGCTGGCCGACCTGCTGTGGAACGAGCCGTCTCACGACCCGGAAACCGAAGCCGCCAAATTTATCGACGTCGACAAAGGCGTAGCGGACACCAAAGCCGCACTGGACGGCGCTCGCTACATTCTGATGGAGCGTTTTGCCGAAGACGCGGCGCTGCTGGCCAAAGTGCGTGATTACCTGTGGAAGAATGCGCATATCGTCTCCACCGTGGTGACCGGCAAAGAGGAAGAAGGCGCGAAATTCCGCGACTATTTCGATCACCACGAACCGATTTCTACCGCGCCGTCCCACCGCGCGCTGGCGATGTTCCGCGGCCGTAACGAAGGCGTGCTGCAACTCTCCCTGAATGCCGATCCGCAGTTTGACGAGCCGCCAAAAGAGAGCCACTGCGAGCAGATCATTATCGATCATCTCGGCCTGCGCCTGAACAACGCCCCGGCGGACAGCTGGCGCAAAGGCGTGGTGAGCTGGACCTGGCGCATTAAGGTGCTGATGCACCTCGAAACCGAGCTGATGGGCACCGTGCGCGAACGCGCCGAAGACGAAGCGATCAACGTCTTCGCCCGTAACCTGCATGACCTGCTGATGGCCGCCCCCGCTGGCCTGCGCGCCACCATGGGGCTCGATCCGGGCCTGCGTACCGGCGTGAAGGTGGCGGTCGTTGACGGCACCGGCAAGCTGGTCGCCACCGACACCATTTACCCGCACACCGGCCAGGCGGCTAAGGCGGCGACGGTCGTGGCCGCGCTGTGTGAAAAATATAATGTCGAGCTGGTCGCCATCGGTAACGGTACGGCGTCCCGCGAAACCGAGCGTTTCTACCTTGACGTGCAGAAGCAGTTCCCGAAAGTGACGGCGCAGAAGGTGATCGTCAGCGAGGCGGGGGCATCGGTCTATTCCGCCTCAGAGCTGGCGGCGCAGGAGTTCCCGGACCTGGACGTTTCCCTGCGCGGCGCGGTCTCTATTGCCCGTCGTTTGCAGGATCCGCTGGCGGAGCTGGTGAAGATCGACCCGAAATCCATCGGTGTGGGCCAGTATCAGCACGACGTGAGCCAGACGCAGCTGGCGCGCAAGCTGGATGCGGTGGTGGAAGACTGCGTAAACGCCGTCGGCGTGGACCTGAACACCGCTTCCGTTCCCCTGCTGACCCGCGTCGCGGGCCTGACCCGCATGATGGCGCAGAATATCGTCGCCTGGCGCGATGAGAACGGTCAGTTCCAGAACCGCCAGCAGCTGCTGAAGGTGAGCCGCCTCGGGCCGAAAGCGTTTGAGCAGTGCGCGGGCTTCCTGCGCATCAACCACGGCGATAACCCGCTGGATGCCTCCACCGTTCACCCGGAAGCGTACCCGGTCGTTGAGCGTATTCTGGCCGCCACCCAGCAGGCGCTGAAAGACCTGATGGGCGACAGCAGCGCGCTGCGTAACCTGAAAGCGGTGGATTTCACCGACGAACAGTTCGGCGTGCCGACGGTGACCGACATCATCAAAGAGCTGGAAAAACCGGGGCGCGATCCGCGTCCTGAGTTCAAAACCGCGACATTTGCTGACGGCGTGGAAACCATGAATGACCTGCTCCCGGGCATGGTGCTGGAAGGTGCGGTGACCAACGTGACCAACTTCGGCGCGTTTGTGGATATCGGCGTGCATCAGGATGGTCTGGTGCATATCTCTTCCCTCGCCGACAAGTTCGTTGAAGATCCGCACACCGTGGTCAAAGCGGGCGACATCGTGAAGGTGAAAGTGCTGGAAGTGGATCTCCAGCGCAAGCGTATCGCCCTGACCATGCGTCTGGACGAGCAGCCGGGCGACACCAGCGCGCGCCGTGGCGGTAATGGCGGTGGCCGTGAACAGCAGCGCCCGACAGCGAAAGCCGCCAAGCCACGCGGACGCGACGCACAGCCGGCGGGCAACAGCGCGATGATGGATGCGCTGGCAGCGGCAATGGGTAAGAAACGCTAAATCTGTAAATGCCCGGTGGCGCTACGCTTACCGGGCCTACGATTTTGTAGGCCGGGCAAACGCAGTGCCGCCCGGCAAGCAGACCGCAGGAAATTAAAATAAATATGGTGTATCCATATTTAAACCACTATTTATCACTCCGTTAACAAAATATATTTATTTTTCCCTTTCGGTACTTCCGCAAATATTGAGCAAGGTCAATCCGACCGCAAAATAATACGCTTAACAACATCCCGTCACATTTTTATTATTGCTGATAAAAACTATTCTCATTATCATCGCAGTGTAGATTATTTAACCTCTCGTGGAATCAGGCGCTATGCAATTCACTCCAGACAGTGCGTGGAAAATTATCGGTTTTACCCGTGAGATAAGCCCGGCCTATCGGCAGAAGCTGCTGTCACTGGGTATGCTACCCGGCTCATCATTCCAGGTGGTGCGCGTCGCGCCGTTGGGCGACCCCATTCATATCGAAACCCGACGCGTTAATCTGGTTCTGCGAAAAAAAGATCTCGCATTAATTGAAGTTGAATCTTTATCCCGTTAACAAGCCAGCGGTTTCAGTGAGTCTACTACAATGAAAAAATTAACTATTGGCTTAATTGGCAATCCTAATTCCGGCAAGACAACCTTATTTAATCAGCTAACCGGCGCGCGCCAGCGCGTGGGAAATTGGGCAGGCGTAACGGTTGAACGCAAAGAAGGCCAGTTCACCACGACGGATAACCAGGTCACGCTGGTTGATTTACCGGGAACCTATTCTCTCACTACGATTTCTTCCCAGACCTCTCTCGATGAACAAATTGCCTGCCACTATATTCTGAGCGGCGACGCGGATCTGCTCATCAACGTGGTGGATGCTTCCAACCTCGAACGCAATCTGTATCTCACGTTACAGCTGCTGGAGCTGGGTATTCCCTGCATCGTGGCGCTCAACATGCTCGACATCGCGGAAAAGCAAAAGCTGCGCATCGACGTAGATGCCCTTTCCGCCCGTCTGGGCTGCCCGGTGGTTCCGCTGGTTTCTACCCGCGCGCGCGGCATTGACGCCCTGAAGCTGGCGATTGACCGCCACGCGGGCAATGCCGACGTCGAGCTGGTGCACTACGCCCAGCCGCTGCTGCGCGAAGCCAGACAGCTGGCGCAGGAGATGGACAACACCATGCCCGCCAGACAGCGCCTGTGGCTTGGCCTGCAAATGCTGGAAGGCGATATCTACAGCCGCGCCTACGCAGGCGATGCAGCGGATAAGCTGGACATTGCGCTGGCTCGCCTGAGCGACGAGCTGGATGATCCGGCCCTGCACATTGCCGATGCGCGCTATCAGGCCATCGCCGCGATCTGTGACGTGGTCAGTAATGCCTTAACCGCTGAACCGAGCCGCTTCACCGCCGCCGTGGATAAGATTGTGCTCAACCGCTTCCTCGGTTTGCCGATCTTTTTACTGGTGATGTACGTGATGTTCCTGCTCGCCATTAACATCGGCGGCGCATTACAACCTATCTTTGATGGCGGCTCTGTTGCTATCTTCGTGCACGGTATTCAGTGGCTGGGCTATACCCTCCACTTCCCGGAATGGCTGACTATCTTCCTTGCGCAGGGGATTGGCGGCGGGATCAACACCGTCCTCCCGCTGGTGCCGCAAATCGGCATGATGTACCTGTTCCTCTCGTTCCTTGAGGATTCCGGCTACATGGCGCGCGCGGCCTTTGTGATGGATCGCCTGATGCAGGCGCTGGGGCTGCCGGGCAAATCGTTCGTGCCGCTGATTGTCGGCTTCGGCTGTAACGTGCCGTCCGTGATGGGCGCGCGTACGCTGGATGCACCGCGCGAACGCCTGATGACCATCATGATGGCGCCGTTTATGTCCTGCGGCGCGCGACTGGCGATCTTCGCGGTCTTTGCCGCGGCGTTCTTTGGTCAGGAAGGGGCGCTGGCCGTCTTCTCCCTGTATGTGCTGGGTATTGTGATGGCGATCCTCACCGGCCTGATGCTGAAGCACACCATCATGCGCGGCGAAGCGTCGCCGTTCGTGATGGAGCTGCCGGTGTATCACGTTCCGCACCTGAAAAGTCTGATCATTCAGACGTGGCAACGCCTGAAAGGCTTCGTTCTGCGCGCCGGTAAGGTGATTGTTATCGTCAGCATTTTCCTGAGCGCCCTGAACAGCTTCACCCTGAGCGGCCAGGCGGCGGACAACATTAACGATTCCGCCCTCGCCTCCGTCAGCCGGATCATTACGCCGGTCTTCAAACCGATTGGCATTCAGGAAGACAACTGGCAGGCAACCGTGGGCCTGTTCACCGGCGCGATGGCGAAAGAGGTGGTGGTCGGCACCCTGAACACGCTCTACACCGCTGAGAATATTCAGGAAGAGGAGTTTAATCCGGCGGCGTTCCACCTCGGCGATGAACTGCTCGGCGCGGTGGAAGAGACCTGGCAGAGTCTGAAAGATACCTTCAGCCTGAGCGTGCTGGCGAACCCGATTGAAGCCAGCAAAGGCGACGGCGAAATGGCGACCGGAGCAATGGGCGTGATGGGCCAGAAATTTGGCAGCGCGTCAGCGGCCTATAGCTACCTGATCTTCGTCCTGCTCTATATCCCGTGCATCTCGGTGATGGGCGCCATTGCCCGCGAGTCCAGCCGCGGCTGGATGGGCTTCTCCATCCTCTGGGGGCTGAACATTGCCTACTCGCTGGCGACCGTGTTTTATCAGACCGTCAATTACAGTCAGCATCCGCGCTACAGTCTGGTCTGTATCCTGGCGGTGATCCTGTTCAACGTGCTGGTGATTGGCCTGCTGCGCCGGGCGCGTAGCCGCGTTGACATTAATCTGCTGGCGACGCGCAAAACCCCAACCACCTGCTGTAGCAGCCCTGCGGGCGACTGTCACTGAGGAGAGAAGCGATGGCATCGTTGATTCAGGTCCGGGACTTACTGGCGTTGCAGGGGCGAATGGAGGCGAAGCAGCTCAGCCTCAGCCTGCATACGCCGCAGCCGATGATCGATGCCATGCTGGAAAGGCTGGAGGCCATGGGAAAAGCCGTGCGCATTCAGGAAGAGCCGGACGGTTGTCTGTCCGGCAGCTGTAAACATTGCCCGGAAGGTAAAGCCTGCCTCAGGGAGTGGTGGACGCTTCGCTAATAAAGCCGGACAGCGCCGAACAAAACTCAGCAGGATGAGAGATGAAAGGCGCATGTGCCGCTTTGGCAACCACCAGCGACTGACTCTCCGGCCACAGCACATCCAGCAGCGTAACCACCTTGCGCGGGACCAGCCCATCCAGGTAGCCATAAATACGCAGATGCGGCACCGTCAGCGACGCCAGCGGCTCACGCAGATCGACCGTTTTCAGGATTTCCAGCCCACCGTTCAGTACCTCAACGTCCGGCATCGGCAGAGAAAGCACCGTCTGCTTCAGCGTCCGTGCGTCCTGACGGGCGGTTTCTGTCCCCATGGTTTGTAGCGCCAGAAAACGCTCCACCGTCCGCTGGAAGTCTTCGCTCAGCTGGTGCTGGAAACCGGCGAGCACCTCCGGTTTAATGCCCGGCCACGCCTCGCGGGCGCTGAAGCAGGGCGATGAGGCCACGGTCACCAGCGCCTGCACCCGCTCAGGATGGCTCAGCGCAATCTGGCTTGCCACCAGCCCGCCCAGGCTCCAGCCGAGCCAGACGGCTTTTTGCGGCGCGGCATTCAGAACCTGCTTCGCCATGTCGTCGAGCGTCATCGCCCCAAAGCCGCAGCTGCGCCCATACCCCGGCAGATCGACCAGGTGCACCGTAAATTGCGAGGCCAGTTCCTCACTTATGCAACGCCACACTTCGGCGTTCAGTCCCCATCCGTGCAGCAGCACAAGATGACAATTTCCCGTTCCAACGGTCTGCCACCACAGCGTCTTCATCAGCTATCGTTCTCTTTTTTTACATGGAGGTTACGTATGCTAACAGTGCCCGGCTTGTGCTGGCTATGCCGAATGCCGCTTGCGCTGAGTAAGTGGGGCGTCTGTTCCGTTTGTACGCGAGCGCTGGGCTGGCTGAAGGGCTGCCCGCAATGCGGCTTGCCTGCCGTCAGCCAGACGCTCCCCTGCGGGCGATGCCTGAAAAAAGCGCCGCCGTGGCACGCGCTGGTGGCGGTGGATGATTACGTTTTGCCGCTGAGCCGTCTGGTTCATCATTTTAAGTTTTCCAGCCAGACCCGCCTGGCGAAGCCGCTGGCGCGCCTGCTATTACTGGCGGTCTTACAGGCGCGGCGAACACGGGGGCTGCCGAAGATCGACCTGATTATGAACGTACCCCTCTTCCGGCGTCGCCACTGGCGGCGGGGCTATAATCAGAGCGACCTGCTGTGCCGTCCGCTCGCCCGCTGGCTGGGCTGTCGGTACGCTGCCTGCGCGCTGAAGCGCGTACATGCCACTGCGGTTCAGCACCGCCTCAATGCCCGGCTGCGCAAAAGGAACCTGAAAAACGCCTTTCGCCTTGAATTGCCGGTCAACGGTCTCCATATCGCGATTGTGGATGATGTCGTCACCACGGGCAGTACCGTCGCTGAACTTTCCCGACTGCTTTTGCAAAGCGGCGCCGCGTCAGTTCAGGTATGGTGTCTGTGCCGTACCTTGTAGCCCTTCTCCAATGGGCGTATGATTATACCCAGGTAATTTAGTCAACTATTAGGCCAAAGCTATGATCCGTATTTCCGATTCTGCACAAGCGCACTTTGCCAAACTGCTGGCAAATCAGGAAGAAGGGACGCAGATCCGCGTGTTTGTGATCAATCCAGGCACTCCGAATGCAGAATGTGGTGTCTCTTATTGTCCTCCGGATGCCGTGGAAGCAACTGACACTGCCCTTAAATTTGAACAGCTCACCGCGTACGTTGATGAGCTGAGCGCGCCGTATCTTGAAGATGCGGAGATTGATTTCGTTACCGACCAGCTGGGCTCTCAGCTGACGCTGAAAGCGCCAAATGCGAAGATGCGTAAAGTCTCTGACGATGCTCCGCTGATGGAGCGTGTGGAATATCTGCTGCAATCGCAGATCAACCCACAGCTGGCCGGCCACGGTGGACGTGTTTCCCTGATGGAAATCACCGAAGAGGGTCTGGCGATCCTGCAATTTGGCGGCGGCTGTAACGGCTGCTCCATGGTCGATGTAACCCTGAAAGAAGGGATCGAGAAACAGCTGCTGAACGAATTCCCTGAACTGAAAGGCGTGCGCGATCTGACCGAGCACCAGCGCGGCGAGCACTCTTACTACTAATTCAGTATCCGTCTGTGTTGCCCGGTGACGCTGCGCTTACCGGGCCTACAAATACAGTCTGCAAGAATCGTAAGCCGGGTAGGCGAAGCCGCCACCCGGCTTTTGTTTTCCCGCCGATCTCACTCCATATGTTGACCTGCGTCTCATAATTCACATTTTGCCTCCCTGGGTGATTCTCAATCACGACATGTTACCCGTATCATTCCCATGGGCACTCAACACCCCTATAACAGCCGACTAAACTTAACGTTTTCGCAGGCATCAGTATGAGTGCCGTTAACGCTCTGTTCCCAGTTGGGACAACCGGAATTTGTCGTTGAAACAATGACGTTACCCATAACAATTCAAAGGCCAGGTCAATCATGCCATTAGTCATCGTCGCTATCGGTGTTGTGTTATTACTGCTCTTGATGATCCGCTTCAAAATGAACGGATTTATCGCTCTGGTTCTGGTGGCACTTGCAGTCGGTCTGATGCAGGGAATGCCGCTGGTTAAAGTTATCAGCTCTATCAAAGCCGGTGTCGGCGGTACGCTCGGCAGCCTGGCGCTGATCATGGGCTTCGGCGCCATGCTCGGTAAAATGCTCGCGGACTGCGGGGGCGCGCAGCGTATTGCCACCACGCTTATCGATAAATTTGGCAAGCAGCACATCCAGTGGGCGGTGGTCTTAACCGGTTTTACCGTCGGTTTCGCGCTGTTCTATGAAGTGGGCTTCGTGCTGATGCTGCCGCTGGTGTTTACCATCGCCGCTGCCGCCAATATCCCGCTGCTGTTCGTGGGCGTGCCGATGGCTGCGGCGCTGTCCGTCACCCACGGCTTCCTGCCGCCGCACCCGGGCCCAACCGCTATCGCCACCATTTTCCACGCCGATATGGGTAAAACCCTGCTGTTCGGTACGATTCTGGCGATCCCAACGGTTATCCTGGCGGGCCCTGTTTATGCGCGCTTCCTGAAAGGCATTGATAAGCCCATCCCGGAAGGGCTGTACAGCGCCAAAACCTTCTCAGAAGAAGAGATGCCGGGCTTTGGCGTCAGCGTCTGGACCTCACTGGTGCCGGTGATCCTGATGGCGATGCGTGCCGTAGCGGAGATGGTTCTGCCGAAAGGTCACGCGTTCCTGTCCGTTGCAGAGTTCCTGGGCGACCCGGTAATGGCAACGCTGATTGCGGTATTGATTGCGATGTTCACCTTCGGTCTTAACCGCGGTCGCTCCATGGATCAGATCAACGACACGCTGACCTCTTCCATCAAAATCATCGCCATGATGCTGCTGATCATCGGCGGCGGCGGCGCGTTCAAGCAGGTGCTGGTCGACAGCGGCGTGGATAAATACATCGCTGCCATGATGCACGAAACTAACGTCTCCCCGCTGCTGATGGCGTGGTCTATCGCCGCCGTTCTGCGTATTGCGCTGGGTTCTGCGACCGTTGCGGCGATCACCGCAGGCGGCATCGTTGCACCGCTGATTGCCACGACGGGCGTCAGCCCTGAGCTGATGGTTATCGCGGTCGGTTCTGGTAGCGTGATTTTCTCCCACGTGAACGATCCCGGCTTCTGGCTGTTCAAGGAGTACTTCAACCTGACCATCGGTGAAACCATCAAATCCTGGTCCGCGCTGGAGACGATTATTTCGGTGTGTGGCCTGGTCGGGGTGCTGCTGTTGAATATGGTGGTTTAATGCCATAAGTCGGGTGGCGGCGACGCCTTACCCGACCTACATGAGCACGACCTGCTAATAAAAAACCCGCCACTGGCGGGTTTTTTATTACTTCTTACCGGCTGCTTTTCGCCGCTTATCCAAATCCTTAATGAGCCTGTTCACGCCGTCATCTGCAAACATCTTCTCAAGCGTAGTGGAGAGCTTGCGACGCCAGTTTTTGTACTGATAGCTGGTGCCGGGAACGTTCACTGGCTCCGCCATATCAATCCAGTCTTCGGGTTGCAGGCCGAGCAACGCGCTGTTGCTGTCGGCAATATAGCGCTGTAAGCCACGGTTAAGCGTTGGCGTCATCGACATCAGCGACGCCTTATGCCCGGCGCGCTTCGGCAGACAGCCATGCTTATGCAGCGCGTCCAGCAGCCCCTGCTTCGCCAGCTCGCGATCCTGATACAGCCCGCGCAAAACCTCTTCATCAGGATAGAGCCCCAGCGTTTTGCCGAGCGTCAGGTCACCGCTTTCCCAGTAGCCTCTGAGCGTAGGAAGATCGTGCGTCGTCGCGACTGCCATTGACTGTTCTGGGTACGCTTTCGGCGCGCGGAAGGTTTTCTCATGGTCGTTTTCAAAATAGAGCACTTTGTAGGAGTAAACCCCGCTGTCGCGGAGCTTGCTGACAATCTCAACCGGCACCGTACCGAGATCTTCACCAATCACCATGCACTGATGACGTTGACTCTCCAGCGCGAGGATCGACAGCAGATCGTCGACCGGGTACTGCACGTACGCCCCGTGATCGGCCGTTTCACCGTACGGGATCCACCACAGACGCAGCACGGACATCACGTGATCGATACGCAGCGCCCCGCAGTTCTGCATGTTCGCGCGCAGCAGGTCGATAAACGGCTCGTAGGCACGCGCCGCCATCACGTGCGGATCCATCGGCGGCAGACCCCAGTTCTGGCCGAGCGGGCCCAGGATATCCGGCGGCGCACCCACGGAAGCCTTCAGGCAGTAAAGTTCACGGTCACACCAGGTTTCCGCGCCGCCTTCCGCCACGCCGACGGCCAGATCGCGATACAGCCCGATCGGCATGTTATAGCCCTGGCTCACCTGCCAGCAGGCGGCAAACTGGCTGTACGCCAGCCACTGCAACCAGAGATAGAAATCCACCTCGTCGGCATGCGTCTTACAGAACGCTTTTACTTCCGGGGTATCCACGGACTGATACGCTTCCGGCCACACCGGCCAGCCCCAGCGCATCTCGTCCTCTTGCACCTGATACGCGTGCAGCGCATCAAACGCCGCCTGCCAGTACAGGCTTTCACCTTCCTGCATCACGAACTGGCGGAAGGCTGCCATCTGCGCGTCGTCACGCTTCGCAAAGCCCTTCCATGCCAGACGCAGCGCCGCGATTTTCAGCGCGGTGACGGTGGCATAGTCCACCCACTCCGCATCGCGAGCCTGTTTCAGCATCTGCTGCGTGGTGTCCAGCTTCCACCAGGCCTGCGCCTCTTTGCTGTTTTTGAAATCGTCTAACGCGTTAACGTCGATGTAAATCACGTTCAGCCAGCGGCGGGAAGACGGGCTGTACGGGCTCGCGCTTTCCGGGTTAGCCGGATAAAGGGCGTGGATCGGGTTGAGGCCGATAAACGCCCCGCCGCGCTCCCCCACAGATACCAGCATATTCTTCAGGTCACCAAAATCGCCGATGCCCCAGTTGCTGTCGGAACGCAGCGTATAGAGCTGCACGCAGGCACCCCACAGCTTTTTGCCTTCGAGCAGCGCCTGCGGCTCATAGCAGCGCTTCGGCGCGACGATCACCCGACAGTGAAAGCGGCTGTCATTCTGGGTGAGCGTCAGGCTGTGGTAGCCCTCCGGCAGCTTCGCAGGAAGGTTGAACGTTTTGCCGCCGGTGGCGTGGCCTTTGTGCTGGTGCCCCTCTTCGGTAGTGAGCAGCCAGCTGAATTCGCCGCGCCCTTCCACCATCAGCGGCATCTTTTTGCCTGCGGTAAAGACCTTCACGTTCGGCACTGGCATACCCGACGCTTTCGCGTCGGTTTTATGCATGGCATCCAGCAAACGTCTTTTGGTGTCCGCACCAATAGACTGCGGTTTGCCGTGCGCATTGATGTAACTGAGGCTAATTCCCGCCGCCTGCGCGGCACTGTCCAGACGTTTACTCTCCATCGCGCTTCCTTAGCGTTTTGCCTGCCAGATACGGGCCTGATAATCACGGATTGAGCGGTCAGAGCTGAACATGCCGCAGCGCGCGGTGTTCAGGATACACGCGCGGGTCCAGGCGTCCTGGTCGCGGTACAGCACGTCGACCTGCTTCTGCGCTTCAACATAAGCCGTGAAGTCAGCCATCACCAGATACGGATCGCCGCCCTGTTTGTCCATGCTGTGCAGCATCTGGTCAAACGCGTGCTTGTCGCCGTCGCTGTACTTACCGCTTTCCAGCTCTTTCAGCACCGCATCCAGCACTTTGTCTTTTTTACGCCATTTCACCGGGTCGTACCCTTTGGCTTTGATGGCTTTCACTTCTTCAACAGTATGGCCGAAGATAAAGATGTTCTCTTCACCGACCTTCTCCGCAATTTCGACGTTCGCGCCGTCCAGCGTGCCGACGGTCAGCGCGCCGTTCAGGGCCAGCTTCATGTTGCCGGTACCGGACGCCTCTTTACCGGCGGTCGAGATCTGCTCGGAGATATCCGCCGCCGGGATAAGCATTTCAGCCGCAGAGACGCAGTAGTCCGGCAGGAACACCACCTTCAGCTTGTCGCCCACTTTCGGATCGCTGTTGATCGCCGCCGCTACTTTATTAATGGCGAGGATAATGTTTTTCGCCAGGTAGTAGCCCGGCGCCGCCTTCGCACCGAACAGGAACACGCGCGGCACGCGGTCGGCTTGCGGGTTCTCGCGGATCTCTTTGTACAGCGCCAGAATGTGCAGCAGGTTCAGGTGCTGACGCTTGTACTCGTGCAGACGTTTGATCTGAATATCGAAAATCGCGTTCGGGTTGATTTCAATCCCGGTGCGCATTTTCACGAACGCCGCCAGGCGAACTTTGTTCTCCAGCTTGATCGCGCGGTACTGCTCGCGGAACTTCGCGTCGTCGGCATATTTTTCCAGGTTGATGAGCTGGTCCAGGTCGTTGGCCCACTCTTTCTTCAGGGTCTTGTCCAGCAGGCCGGCCAGCAGCGGGTTGCACTGCTTGATCCAGCGGCGCGGCGTGATGCCGTTGGTCACGTTGTGGAATTTGGTCGGCCACAGCTGGTGGTATTCCGGGAACAGGTCTTTCACCACCAGGTCAGAGTGCAGCGCCGCCACGCCGTTGACCGCAAAACCGCTGACTACGCACATGTTCGCCATGCGCACCTGCTTGTCGTGCACCACGGCCAGCTTCGCCCAGACGGCCTTATCGCCCGGCCAGGTTTTCTCCACCAGCGTTTTGAACTGGTCGTTAATCTTATTGATGATCTGCATATGGCGCGGCAGCAGCGTTTTCACCAGCTTCTCATCCCAGCACTCCAGCGCTTCCGGCATCAGGGTGTGGTTGGTGTAGGCGAAGGTGCGGCTGGTGATGGCCCAGGCGTCGTCCCAGCTCAGCTGATGCTCGTCAATCAGCACGCGCAGCAATTCCGGGATGGCAATGGTCGGGTGCGTGTCGTTAAGCTGAATGACTTCGAAGTCCGGCAGCTGCGCCAGCTTGCGGCCCGCCAGGTGATGGCGACGCAGAATGTCCGCCACGGAGCAGGCGCACTGGAAGTACTGCTGCATCAGGCGCAGCTTTTTACCCGCCAGATGATTGTCGTTCGGGTAGAGCACTTTCGTCAGCTTCTCGGCGTCGATACCCTGCTGCTCGGCGCGCAGGAAATCACCGTCGTTGAATTTGGTCAGGTTGAACGGATGCGCGTGCTTCGCCTGCCACAGGCGCAGCGGCTGCGCCACGCCGTTACGGTAGCCGAGCACCGGCAGGTCCCAGGCTTCGCCGGTAATAGTGAACGCCGGCTCCCAGAGGCCCTGCTTCGTCACTTTCCCGCCAATCCCGACCTGCACGTCCAGCTGCGCGTTGTGGCGAAACCACGGATAGGTATTACGGTGCCAGTCGTCCGGCGCTTCCATCTGGTGGCCGTCGGCAAACGACTGGCGGAACAGGCCGTACTGGTAGTTCAGACCATAGCCAATCGCCGACTGGCCAACCGTTGCCATGGAATCGAGGAAGCAGGCTGCCAGGCGTCCCAGTCCGCCGTTACCCAGCGCCGGGTCCGTCTCTTCTTCCAGCAAATCGGTCAGGTTGATGTCGTGTTCTTTCAGCACGTCACCCACTTCCTGATACCAGCCAAGGTTCAGCAGATTGTTGCCTGTCAGACGGCCAATCAGGAACTCCATCGAAATGTAGTTGACGTGACGCTGGCCCTTAACAGGCTTCGTCACGGGCTGAGCGTCCAGCTGCTCCGCGAGCGCCCCGCTCACCGCCTGCCACCACTGGTGAGGCGTCATCTCGTTTGCAGCATGAAGGCCAAAACGCTGCCACTGACGCGTCAGGGCAGCCTGAAATTGAGCTTTGTTGAAAGTAGGCTGTGACATAGGGAATCGGCATCCTGTAGAGAGAAAACACATTTGGCGCTAGTGTGCCTGGCTCACTGCGCCTCTTCCTCCTCCTGACGGGGATTAGGCAGGGAGGAGTAGCGGGGATGAGCATAAAAGTGTGATCGAGGCCACTGTGTGAGTGTGCGCTTCGCAAAAAAAAGATATACCGGAAGCGTGTCAAAGAAATGAAATACCGTTTCGGAGGAAATTAATCATCGCTGAAATGATTACTTACGAAGAATATGATTTCCGGCTGTACGGATTATTCAGCATCACTATTAAGCCCACGCAACGTTTGCCAGAGTTTATTAGCTTCAGCGTCATTATCTCTTCCTGAAACCAGTTTCAGCGCAACCCAACGCCATGCAGACAAGCCAGTAGCAGCGCGGCATCCAGCCATTTATGAAAAGTTCCAACATTGATAAGAATGTTTTGTGACAGAGTGCAAATTCAGAGCCTCCAAACCCAGACATAACTTGCAATAGTTCCTGTATTGGCCGAACGTATAGGTATTAATTACGAAGCGCAAAAAAAATAAATTTTCTCGTTCCCCACAGTGAAGTGAAAACTATGTTGATTCCGTCCAAATTAAGTCGCCCGGTTCGTCTTGACCATACTGTGGTCCGCGAGCGCCTGCTGGCTAAACTTTCCGGTGCGCATAATTTCCGACTGGCGCTGGTTACGAGTCCTGCGGGTTATGGAAAAACAACGCTCATTTCACAGTGGGCGGCAGGCAAAAGCGATCTTGGTTGGTACTCCCTGGATGAAGGGGATAACCAGCAGGAGCGTTTTGCCAGCTACTTAATTGCCGCTATTCAGCAGGCAACCAACGGGCACTGCGTCACCAGCGAGGTGATGGTGCAGAAGCGCCAGTACGCCAGCCTGTCCTCTCTTTTCTCACAGCTGTTTATCGAGCTGGCCGAATGGCATCGCCCGCTGTACGTGGTGATTGATGATTATCATCTGATCACGAACCCGGTCATTCACGAGTCGATGCGTTTCTTCCTGCGCCATCAGCCGGAAAACCTGACGCTGGTGGTCCTGTCGCGCAACCTTCCGCAACTGGGCATTGCCAACCTGCGCGTGCGCGATCAGCTGCTGGAAATTGGCAGCCAGCAGCTGGCCTTTACCCATCAGGAAGCGAAACTGTTCTTTGACTGCCGTCTGACGTCTCCGATCGAGGCGTCTGAAAGCAGCCGCCTGTGTGATGATGTTGCAGGCTGGGCCACGGCGCTTCAGCTGATTGCCCTCTCCGCGCGGCAAAACAACAGCCCGACGCACCAGTCGGCACGCCGCCTGGCGGGTATCAACGCCAGCCACCTGTCGGATTATCTGGTGGATGAGGTACTCGACAGCGTTGACCTCTCCACCCGCCATTTCCTGCTGAAAAGCTCCCTGCTGCGTTCGATGAACGATGCGCTGATCGTGCGCGTCACCGGCATCGAAAACGGGCAGCTTCAGCTCGAAGAGATTGAACGTCAGGGTCTGTTCCTGACGCGCATGGACGATCCCGGCGAATGGTTTAGCTACCATCCGCTGTTTGGCAGCTTCCTGCGCCAGCGCTGTCAGTGGGAGCTGGCCGCTGAGTTGCCTGACATTCACCGCGCCGCCGCCGAAAGCTGGATGGCGCAAGGTTTCCCGAGCGAGGCTATCCACCACGCGCTGGCCGCCGGGGATGCCGGTATGCTGCGCGATATTCTGCTCAACCACGCGTGGGGACTGTTCAACCACAGCGAACTGTCGCTGCTGGAAGAGTCGTTAAAAGCGCTGCCGTGGGAGAGCCTGCTGGAGAATCCGCGTCTGGTGCTGCTCCAGGCCTGGCTGATGCAGAGCCAGCATCGCTACAGCGAAGTGAACACCCTGCTGGCGCGCGCCGAGCAGGAGATGGAAAGCGAAATGGATACCATCCTGCACGGCGAATTTAATGCCCTGCGCGCGCAGGTGGCGATTAACGACGGCGACCCGGATGAGGCCGAACGGCTGGCGATGGTCGCGCTGGATGAGCTGCCGCTGGCGAATTTTTACAGCCGCATTGTGGCCACTTCGGTGCACGGCGAAGTGCTGCACTGCAAGGGAGACCTCACGCGTTCGCTTTCGCTCATGCAGCAAACCGAACAGATGGCGCGCCGCCACGATGTCTGGCATTACGCCCTGTGGAGCCTGATCCAGCAAAGCGAGATTTTATTTGCTCAGGGGTTCCTGCAAGCCGCCTGGGAAAATCAGGAAAAAGCGTTCCAGCTTATCCGTGAACAGCATCTGGAACAGCTGCCGATGCACGAGTTCCTGTTGCGTATTCGCGCTCAGCTGCTGTGGGCATGGTCGCGTCTGGATGAAGCAGAAAGCTGCGCCCGCCAGGGGCTGAACGTGCTTTCGAGCTTCCAGCCTCAACAGCAACTCCAGTGTCTGGCCCTGCTGGTACAGTGCTCGCTGGCGCGCGGTGACCTGGATAATGCCCGCAACCACCTTAATCGCCTGGAAAACCTGCTCGGCAACGGGCAGTACCATAGCGACTGGGTGTCCAACGCCGATAAGGTTCGGGTAATTTACTGGCAGATGACCGGCGATAAAAAGTCCGCTGCCCACTGGCTGCGTCAGACGCCTAAGCCAGAATTTGCCAATAACCACTTCCTGCAAAGCCAGTGGCGCAATATTGCCCGCGTGCAGATCCTGCTGGGTGACTTCGAGCCTGCCGAGATCGTGCTGGAAGAGTTAAATGAAAACGCCCGCAGCCTGCGTCTGATGAGCGATTTGAACCGCAACCTGCTGCTGTTAAACCAGCTTTACTGGCAGGCGGGACGTAAAAACGATGCCCAGCGCGTGCTGCTGGAAGCGTTGCAGCTGGCGAACCGCACCGGGTTTATCAGCCACTTTGTGATTGAAGGTGAAGTGATGGCCCAGCAGTTGCGCCAGCTGATTCAGCTCAACACGCTGCCGGAACTCGACCAGCATCGCGCCCAGCGCATTCTGCGCGAGATCAACCAGCATCACCGCCACAAGTTTGCGCACTTCGATGAGAACTTCGTGGAGCGTCTGCTGAACCATCCGGAAGTGCCGGAACTTATCCGCACCAGCCCGCTTACCCAGCGTGAATGGCAGGTCCTGGGGCTGATCTACTCCGGTTACAGCAATGACCAGATAGCCGGTGAGCTGGCCGTCGCGGCGACCACCATCAAAACGCACATTCGTAATTTGTATCAGAAGCTGGGCGTGGCGCACCGTCAGGACGCGGTGCAGCATGCGCAGCAGCTGTTGAAGATGATGGGGTACGGTGTGTAATTTATTGCCCGGCGGCGCTACGCTTGCACGGGCCTACGGGTTTTGTAGGTCGGGTAAGCGCAGCGCCACCCGACAAAACGGTTAGCACAGTTCTAGCTGCACATTATTATCCTTAATCACCTGCATCACCCCCGCCGGCGGCATTACGTCGGTATAGACCGCATTCACCAGGCTAATGCTGCCCATGTTCACCATCGCGTTACGGCCAAACTTCGAGTGGTCCACCACCAGCATCACGTGGCGCGAGTTCTCAATAATCGCGCGCTTGGTGCGTACCTCATGATAATCAAACTCCAGCAGCGAGCCGTCGGTGTCGATGCCGCTGATCCCCAGAATGCCGAAATCGAGGCGGAACTGGGAGATAAAATCGAGCGTCGCTTCACCGATGATGCCCCCGTCGCGGCTGCGTAGCTCGCCGCCCGCGAGGATGATGCGGAAATCATCTTTCTGCATCAGGGTGTTGGCCACGTTCAGGTTGTTAGTGACCACGCGCAGGTTCTCGTGATCCAGCAGCGCGTGGGCGACCGCTTCCGGCGTGGTGCCGATATCAATAAACAGCGTCGCGCCGTTCGGGATCTGGCTCGCTACCTTACGGGCGATACGCTCTTTCTCTGCCGTTTGCGTCGCCTTACGGTCATGCCACGAGGTGTTCACCGAGCTGGACGGCAGCGCGGCGCCGCCGTGATGCCGCAGAATACGGTTCTGATCGGCAAGGTCATTCAGGTCACGGCGGATGGTTTGCGGGCTGACGGCAAACTGCTCCACCAGCTCTTCCGTACTGACGTATCCCTGTTTTTTGACCAGTTCGATAATGGCGTCATGACGTTGTGTTTGTTTCATCAATTATCCCTGAGAATTATGTTCGTTTTCGCGCATGGAGCGTATCGGCAAGCGCCATCGCCAGCCCGACCGCCAGGCCGGTAACGTGCGCACCATTGGCGATAGACATACCAAACAGATCAAACCATCCGGCAATAAGCCATATTAACGCAAAGGTTATTAATCCACGTTGTAAATAGATGCCGCTTTCCGGGTCGCGCTCGCCTCTGAGCCAGGCGTAGCCCATCAGGGCGTAAACCACGCCGGATAACCCGCCAAACCACGGGCCGCTGAATTTATGCTGCACATAGCCGCTCAGCAGGGCGCTGATTACGGTGATGACAATCAGCTTGCCGCTGCCGAGCCGCTTCTCCACCGCCCCGCCGAGATACCACCACCACAGCAGGTTAAAGAGAATATGCATCACCGAGAAGTGCATCAGCGCATGCGTGAAGTAGCGCCAGACGTCAAATTGCAGGGAGGGATCGTACGGCCATGCGAGGGCAATCATCACGCTCTGGTCGCCCACCACGTTCATAATGATAAAGACGATGATGCAGGCCGCCATCAGCAGCAGGGTAAACGGCCCTGCGCGCTCGCGGAGGGTGGCGAGAAAAGGAAAACGTTGATAGTGCAGGCCACTGCCCGTCTGGCCGGACTGCCAGCTTGCCGCCAGATAGCGCGGGTCGCCCGGGTTTTCCAGAAAACGCGCCAGCTCGGCGTTCACGCGCTCGGCCTGGCTTTCGTCCGCCAGCCAGACGTCCGTCTGCGTATGCTGCTGAATAGTCAGGATTATGCCCTGCGTCGCCATATAGTCGACAAACGCCTGGGCGACGCGTGGGTTGCTAAAAGAGGTGATCATCAACATGGGCAACGGTCGCTTATTTCCACACAAAAGGGGACAGTATAGCGGGATCAGCGCTCAAACGCGTATTCTACTTCTGCCGGGAAATGACGGTGCCAGGCATCAAAGCCGCCGTCGACGCTGTATACCGCGTCATAGCCTTGCTGAATCAGATACTGCGCCGCGCCTTTGCTGCTGTTGCCGTGGTAGCACATGACCATAACGGGCGTTTCGAAGTCGTTATCGCGCATAAACGCGCCCAGGGTGTCGTTGGTCAGATGAAACGCGCCCGGCGTGTGGCCCATGGCAAAGCTCTGCGGATCGCGGATGTCCACCAGCACCGCTTTTCCCTGGTGCATCTTCTGGTGGGCTTCTTCTACGTTAATACATTCAAACTGATCCATGGTGTTCTCTTTACAGTGTTCAGATTAGGTGCGGTCTGGTGCCCTCACCCCGGCCCTCTCCCACGGGAGAGGGAGAATGCGATTTTACCCCGTAGTGTACGTCCTGGCGGCGGGTAAACGCCATTATGTTATCCATATCACTCTAAATTGTTTTTTTGATGTTACCAAAAGCGCGTTCCTTTGCTATTATGAGCGATATCGAACATTTCTGAGCTTTAACGAAAGTGCATGAGGGTGTTATGGAAACCAAAGATCTGATTGTGATAGGCGGTGGCATCAACGGTGCCGGTATTGCGGTTGATGCCGCAGGACGCGGTTTATCCGTGCTGATGCTGGAAGCTAACGATCTCGCCTGCGCGACGTCGTCCGCCAGCTCCAAGCTGATCCACGGTGGCCTGCGCTACCTGGAACACTACGAATTCCGCCTGGTCAGCGAAGCGCTGGCCGAACGCGAAGTGCTGCTGAAAATGGCCCCGCATCTGGCGATCCCGATGCGCTTCCGCCTGCCTCACCGCCCGCACCTGCGCCCGGCGTGGATGATCCGCATCGGCCTGTTTATGTACGATCATCTCGGCAAACGCACCAGCCTGCCGGGTTCGAACGGTTTGCGTTTTGGCTCAGAATCGGTCCTTAAACCTGAAATTGTGCGCGGTTTCGAATATTCCGACTGCTGGGTGGACGATGCGCGTCTGGTGCTGGCTAACGCCCAGATGGTCGAGAAGAAAGGCGGCGAGGTGAAAACCCGCACCCGCGCGACCGCCGCCCGCCGCGAAAACGGCCTGTGGATTGTGGAAGCAGAAGACGTGGATACCGGCGAGAAGTTCAGCTGGAAAGCACGCGGCCTGGTGAACGCCACCGGCCCGTGGGTGAAGCAGTTCTTCGACGATGGAATGCACCTGCCTTCACCGTACGGCATTCGCCTGATCAAGGGCAGCCACATTGTGGTGCCGCGCGTACATACTCAGAAGCAGGCCTATATCCTACAAAACGAAGACAAGCGCATCGTGTTTGTGATCCCGTGGATGGACGAATTCTCCATCATCGGCACCACCGACGTGGAGTACAAAGGCGATCCGAAAAACGTTGAGATCGACGAGAGTGAAGTCAACTACCTGCTGAAGGTGTACAACGCGCACTTTAAGAAACAGCTGGCGCGCGATGACGTGGTCTGGACCTACTCCGGCGTGCGTCCGCTGTGCGATGACGAATCTGACTCACCGCAGGCCATCACTCGCGACTATACGCTCGATATTCACGACGTAGACGGTCAGGCGCCGCTGCTGTCGGTGTTTGGCGGCAAGCTCACCACCTACCGCAAGCTGGCCGAGCACGCGCTGGAAAAACTGGCACCGTACTATAAAGGCATCGGCCCCGCGTGGACCAAAGAGGCGGTACTGCCGGGCGGGGATATCGGCGATAACCGCGACGATTACGCCGCGAAGCTGCGTCGCCGCTTCCCGTTCATCACCGAAGGGATGGCGCGCCACTATGCCCGCACCTACGGCAGCAATACCGAGCTGTTCCTCGGCAACGCGAAAGAGATTGGCGACCTGGGCGAACATTTCGGCCATGAGCTGTATGAAGCGGAGCTGCGCTACCTGGTTGAACACGAGTGGGTGCGCCGCCTGGACGATGCCATCTGGCGTCGTACTAAAGAAGGGATGTGGCTGAATGCCGAGCAGCAGTCTCGCGTCGCGCAGTGGCTGGCGCAACATGCGGGAAAGCGTGAACTGTCGCTGGCGTCGTAAATGAAAAAAGCCGGGTGGCGGCTCCGCCTTACCCGGCCTACTCGCTCCTGTAGGCCCGGTAAGCGCAGCGCCACCGGGCTTTGTCTTTACAACCGCACCGGATCAATATGCCAGATAGTCTCGGCATACTCCTTGATGGTTCTGTCTGACGAGAAGTACCCCATGTTGGCGATGTTATGCATCGCGGCGCTGGTCCACTTCTCCTGCTGACGGTACAGCTCGTCTACCCTGTCCTGACAGTCCACGTAGCTGCGGTAATCCGCCAGCACCTGATAGTGATCGCCGAAGTTAATCAGCGAGTCCACCAGGTCACGATAGCGCCCAGGCTCCTCAGGATTAAACACCCCGGTGGCAATTTGCGTCAGCACCTGGCGTAGCTCTTCATCCTCTTCGTAATATTCGCGCGGCGAGTAGCCCTGCTTGCGAAGCGCCTCCACTTCTTCCGCCGTATTGCCGAAGATAAAGATGTTCTCCTCCCCTACATGCTCAAGCATCTCGACGTTTGCGCCGTCCAGCGTGCCGATGGTCAGCGCGCCGTTAAGGGCAAACTTCATGTTGCTGGTGCCGGACGCTTCCGTCCCCGCCGTGGAAATCTGCTCAGAGAGATCCGCCGCCGGAATGATCAGCTGCGCCAGGCTGACGCTGTAGTTCGGGATGAAGACTACCTTCAGCTTGTCGCCAATCTCCGGATCCTGGTTCACCACCTTCGCCACGTCGTTGATGAGGTGAATAATGTGCTTCGCCATGTAGTACGCGGACGCCGCCTTACCGGCGAAGATCTTCACGCGCGGCACCCATTCCGCCGTCGGGTCAGCCTTAATGCGGTTGTAGTGGGTGATCACGTGCAGCACGTTCATCAGCTGACGCTTGTACTCGTGGATACGCTTGATCTGCACATCGAACAGTGCTTTAGGGTTCGCCACCACGTTGAGGTGCATCGCCAGCCACACCGCCAGACGTTTTTTGTTCAGCAGCTTGGCTTCCCGCACGGCTTTGTTAACCGTCGGGAAATCAATGTGTTGCTCAAGCTCGCTCAGCTGGCTCAAATCGGTGCGCCAGGTGCGACCAATGTTCTCATCCAGCACGTCGGAGAGCGGCTGGTTCGCCAGCGCCAGCCAGCGGCGCGGCGTGACGCCGTTGGTCACGTTGCAGAAACGCGTCGGGAAGATCTTCGCGAAGTCCGCAAACAGCGACTGCACCATCAGGTTCGAGTGCAGCTCTGACACGCCGTTCACCTTATGGCTGATCACCACCGCCAGCCAGGCCATGCGTACGCGGCGACCGTTGGATTCATCAATGATCGACGCACGGCTCAGCAGGCCGGTATCGTTCGGGTACTGCTCCTGCAAGGTCTTGAGGAAGTAGTCGTTGATCTCGAAGATGATTTGCAGATGGCGCGGCAGAATTTTGCCGAGCATGTCCACCGGCCACGTCTCCAGCGCTTCGCTCATCAGCGTATGGTTGGTGTACGAGAACACCTGACAGGTCACCTCGAACGCGTCGTCCCAGCTGAACTTATGCTCGTCAATCAGCAGGCGCATCAGCTCGGGGATCGACAGCACCGGATGGGTGTCGTTGAGGTGAATCGCGGTTTTCTCCGCCAGGTTGGCGTAGGTTTTGTGCAGCTGATAGTGACGGCTGAGAATATCCTGAATCGTTGCCGAGACGAGGAAATACTCCTGACGCAGGCGCAGCTCGCGGCCCGAATAGGTGGAGTCATCCGGGTAAAGCACGCGGGAGACGTTCTCGGAGTGGTTTTTATCTTCCACCGCCGCGAAGTAGTCGCCCTGGTTGAATTTACCCAGGTTGATCTCGCTGCTGGCCTGCGCGTTCCACAGGCGCAGCGTGTTGGTCGCATCGGTGTCGTAGCCGGGGATGATCTGGTCATACGCCACGGCGAGGATCTCCTCGGTTTCCACCCAACGGGATTTTTTCCCTTCCTGCTGAATACGCCCGCCAAAACGCACCTTGTAGCGTGTGTTGTGGCGCTTGAACTCCCACGGGTTACCGTATTCCAGCCAGTAGTCCGGGGACTCTTTCTGACGGCCATCGACGATGTTCTGCTTGAACATGCCATAATCGTAGCGAATACCGTAGCCGCGCCCCGGCAGCGCCAGCGTTGCCAGCGAGTCAAGGAAGCACGCGGCAAGACGCCCCAGACCACCGTTACCCAGCCCCGGGTCGTTCTCTTCGTCAATCAGCTCTTCTAAATCCAGCCCCATCTCTTCCAGCGCGTTTTTGACGTCGTCATAAATCCCGAGCGACAGCAACGCGTTGGAGAGGGTGCGACCTATCAAAAACTCCATCGACAGGTAATACACCTGTCGCGTCTCCTGCGAAAGCTGGGCGCGGTTAGAGCGCAGCCAGCGTTCGACCATACGGTCACGCACCGCAAACAGCGTGGCGTTCAGCCATTCGTGCTTGTTGGCTATAACGGGGTCTTTCCCAATGGTAAACATCAGCTTATAGGCGATGGAGTGCTTCAACGCCTCAACGCTGAGCGTGGGGGAAGAGTAGCTAAATGGAGCATTCATATCTGTCACTTCGCCTCGTTACATCAAGCGTTGATAAAGGTCGCGGTAGGACTGCGCCGCAACGTGCCAGCCAAAGTCCATGGACATCGCCTGACGTTGGACGTAACGCCACAGGGATGGACGGGACCACAAGACGAACGCACGCCGGATCGCCCGAAGCAGCGACCAGGCATTACTGTCCTCAAAAGCAAACCCGCTGGCGATACCGTCCGCCAGGTTTTCCAGAGAGCTGTCAGACACCGTATCCGCCAGCCCGCCCGTGCGCCGCACCAGCGGCAACGTGCCGTATTTCAGGCCATAGAGCTGCGTCAGGCCGCAGGGCTCGAAACGGCTCGGCACCAGAATCACGTCCGCGCCGCCCATGATGCGGTGCGAAAACGCTTCGTGATAACCGATCTGCACGCCCACCTGCCCCGGATGTTCCGCCGCGGCCGCCAGGAAACCTTCCTGTAAGACCGGGTCGCCCGCGCCGAGCAGCGCCAGCTGACCGCCCTGCTCCAGTAATCCCGGCAGCGCCTCCAGCACCAGATCCAGCCCTTTCTGGCTGGTCAGGCGGCTGACCACCGCAAACAGCGGCACCTTGTCGTTGACCTTCAGCCCCATCGCAATCTGTAGCTGGCGCTTGTTTTCCGCTTTGTCTTCTACCGAGTCGCGACCATAGCGCGCCGCCAGCAGGAGGTCCGTTTCCGGATTCCAGATCTGTTCATCCACGCCGTTCAGAATGCCCGACAGGCGGCCTTCACGGTGACGCTGTTGCAGCAGCCCTTCCATACCGTAACCGAACTCCGGTTGGGTAATTTCACGCGCGTAGGTTGGGCTGACCGCCGTGATGTGGTCAGCGTAGTAAAGCCCCGCCTTCAGGAACGAAATCTGTCCGTTAAACTCCAGCCCGTGCATGTTAAAGAACGACCATGGCAGATCGATGTCATTCATGTGATGGGCATAATACATGCCCTGATACGCCAGGTTGTGCACCGTAAACACCGATTTGGCCGGATGCCCCTTCGCCGCCAGATACGCGGGAGCCAGCCCCGCATGCCAGTCGTGCGCGTGCACAACGTTCGGACGCCAGAACGGATCCAGCCCGACGGCCATCTCCGCCCCCACCCAGCCGAGCAGGGCAAAGCGCAGCACGTTATCGGTATAGGCGTACAGGTTGGTATCGTGATACGGGCTGCCGGGACGGTCGTATAAATGCGGCGCATCAATCAGATAAATGCCTACCCCATTGTAATGTCCAAACAGCAGGGTGATACGTCCCGCGAAGGTCTCGCGACGGGAAACAACCTTTGCATCAGGAATACCGCGCCGGATATCCGGAAAAGCGGGCAACAACACGCGGGTATCTACCCCTCCGGCGATTTGTGCCGCCGGTAGTGCACCAAGAACATCCGCCAGTCCGCCCGTTTTTAACAACGGGAACATCTCAGAACATACGTGTAAAACCTGCATCATCGCTCCTGTTTGATTTGCAGCTTCCGCAACATTTCCCGTGTTACTAACACGATCCCCTCTTCCGAACGGTAGAAACGACGCGCATCTTCTTCCGCGTTTTCCCCAATCACCATCCCTTCGGGAATGACGCAGGCGCGGTCAATGACGCAGCGACGCAGACGACATGAGCGTCCTACCCAGACGTCCGGCAGCAGGACTGCCGAATCGATATTACAGAATGAGTTTATACGCACGCGCGGGAACAGTACGGACTGCACCACCACCGAACCGGAGATAATGCACCCGCCAGAGACCAGCGAGTTCAGCGTCATACCGTGGCTGCCGGAGCGGTCCTGCACGAACTTCGCCGGCGGCAGCGATTCCATATGGGTGCGTATTGGCCAGTTCTGGTCGTACATATCCAGCTCAGGCGTGACGGACGCCAGATCGAGGTTGGCTTTCCAGTACGCTTCCAGGGTTCCCACATCGCGCCAGTAAGGTTCCGCATTCGGATCGGACTGCACGCAGGACAGCGGGAACGGATGTGCATACGCCATGCCAGCTTTGGTAATTTTCGGGATAATGTCTTTGCCGAAGTCGTGGCTGGAGTTTTCGTCTGTATCGTCTTCTTCCAGCAGCTCATAAAGATAGTCAGCATCAAAGACATAGATCCCCATGCTGGCGAGCGATTTGGTGTCATCCCCCGGCATGGTTGGCGGGTTCGCCGGCTTTTCAACAAAATCGATAATCTTGTCGTCCGCATCCACGTGCATCACGCCGAACGCGGTTGCTTCCGCAACGGGCACCGGCAGACACGCCACGGTGCAGCGCGCCCCTTTTTCGACATGGTCGATCAGCATGTGGGAGTAATCTTGCTTGTAGATGTGGTCCCCCGCGAGGATCACAACATATTCAGCGTTGTAGCGGCGAATGATGTCGAGGTTTTGGGTCACCGCATCCGCCGTGCCGCGGTACCAGTTTTCCCCGTGTACGCGCTGCTGCGCGGGAAGCAGATCGACAAACTCGTTCATCTCTTCGCTGAAGAATGACCAGCCGCGCTGAATGTGCTGCACCAGCGTGTGCGACTGATACTGCGTAATGACGCCAATGCGGCGAATGCCTGAGTTCAGGCAGTTGGAAAGTGCAAAATCGATAATACGGAACTTACCACCAAAGTGAACCGCCGGCTTGGCGCGCTTGATGGTCAAATCTTTCAGACGGGTACCACGCCCGCCCGCAAGTATCAGGGCAACTGTTTTTAATGGTAGCTGGCGCGCCAACATTAACGGATCGTTCTTCTCTAATCTAACCATGACTAACTCCTTTTTTATCATCTTTGGAATACGCACACTCCGTGCGCAGGCCCGTGCCAGACAGCCATAACAACCGGATTATCCGCTCCGGCAAAGGGAGGAATGGCTCGCCATTCCCCGTCAGGTAAAACAATCTCTGCGACGTCATCCGTCGCGTTCAGCGTCACCAGCCACGCATCCGAAAGCAGGATTTGCAGACAGGGTATGCCGTGTTGCCACTCTTGCGCGCTTAACGGTTGCGCGTCTTTATTCAGCCAGCGAACGTTGCCGTCGCCCTCTTCCCACCAGCTGTCGGCGGTGAGCGCGGGGATGCGCTGGCGAAGATGGATCAGCGCCGCGGTGAAATGGGTCAACCCGCTGTTCGCTTCTCCCCAGTCGAGCCAGGTCAGGGTGTTGTCCTGGCAATAGGCGTTGTTGTTGCCGTGCTGGCTGTGACCGTGCTCATCGCCTGCCAGCAACATTGGCGTGCCCTGCGATAACAAAAGCGTCGTCAGCAGCGCATGAACGCTGGCGCGTCGCCGCTCGATCACGTCCAGACTTCCGCCTAACCCTTCTATACCATGGTTAAAGCTATGGTTATTGTTAGTCCCATCGCGATTCTCCTCGCCGTTTGCCTCATTGTGTTTCTGATTGAAACAAACGCAGTCGCGCAGCGTGAAACCGTCGTGTGCCGTCACCAGGTTAATGGTGGCCGACGGACGTTTTCCGTCGCGCTTAAAGAGATCGCTCGAGCCGGCAAAGCGTCCGGCGAACTCTCCGAGCGACAGATCGCGCGCCAGCCAGAAGCGACGGACGGCGTCGCGGAAGTGATCGTTCCACTCGGCAAACAGCGGCGGGAAGTTCCCCACCTGATAACCGCCTTCACCAATGTCCCAGGGTTCCGCAATCAGCTTCACCGTTGAGAGCACCGGGCAGTTTTTTATCGCCTCAAACAGCGGCGCCTGCTGGCTAAATGCCGGAGTGCGCCCCATCACCGGCGCCAGATCGAAACGAAAACCGTCCACGTGGAACGTCTCAACCCAGTATTTCAGGCATTCGTACGCGTAATGCGTAACGGCCGGATGGCTGAGGTTGAGGGTGTTACCGCACCCGGTCCAGTTTTCATAATCCCCGTCGTCCCTGATCCAATAATAGCTACGGTTATCGATTCCGCGCTGTGAGAGCGTTGGACCGTCAAGATCGCTTTCCGCACTGTGGTTCAGCACCACGTCCAGAATGACCTCAATGCCCGCCGCGTGAAGCGCCTTCACCGCATCACGAAACTCGTCCCGCGCTTTCTCCGGATGCACCGCGTAGCGCGGGTCGAGCGCGAACATCGCCAGCGGGTTGTAGCCCCAGTAGTTGCTTAACCCAAGACGCTGAAGACGCGGCTCGCTGGCAAAATGCGCCACCGGCAGTAGCTCCAGCGCGGTGATCCCTAACTGTTTCAGGTAAGCGACCATCGCCGGATGCCCCAGCGCTTTGTAGGTGCCGCGCATCTCTTTGGGGATCGACGGGTGCAGATACGTCAGCCCTTTGACGTGGGCTTCATAGATGACGGTATTACCCCACGGCGTGCGCGGCGGGGCATCATCTTCCCAGTCGTAGAGATCGTGCACCACCACGCTTTTGGGCGCGACGGGCGCGCTGTCGCGGTGATCAGGTTCGCCGTAGCCGACGTGGAACAGCGGGTCGTCTTTAAACTCGCCGTCCACGCGGTGCGCGCACGGGTCAATCAGCAGCTTCGCCGGGTTAAACCAGTGCCCCTGAGATGGCTCCCACGGGCCGTGTACGCGAAAACCGTAGTGCATTCCCGGACGCCCGCCGGACAGGTAACCGTGCCAGATGTCTCCCGTGCGGGACGGTAAATCGTAACGGTGCTCGTTACCTTCCCCGTCAAACACACAGAGTTCCACCCGCTCCGCATGGGCAGAAAAGAGCGTGAAGTTCACCCCCTTTCCGTCAAAACTCGCCCCGAGCGGTTCGGGTTTACCTGCCGAGAGCTGCGTCATTCGCCCTCCCGCACCAGCCAGATGGTGCTCAGCGGCGGCAGCGTCAGGCTCAGGGAGTTCGGACGACCGTGGCTTTCAATCGCATCGCTCTGCACCAGCCCGCCGTTACCGGCGTTACTGCCGTGGTAATGCATGGAGTCGGTGTTCAGAATTTCGCGCCATTTACCCGGCTGGTTAATGCCGAAGCGGTAGTGTTCGCGCGGCACTGGCGTGAAGTTGCTGGCAACGATGATCTCGTTACCCGCTTTGTCACGACGGACAAAGACAAACACCGAGCGCGCGTGGTCGTCCACCACCAGCCACTCAAAGCCGTACGGATCGAAGTCCAGCTCGTGCAGCGCTTTGTGGTGGCGGTAGGTCAGGTTCAGGTCGCGCACCAGACGCTGTACGCCGTGGTGCCAGTTGTCCGCGCCTTCCAGCAGGTGCCAGTCAAGGCTGGTGTCGTGGTTCCATTCGCGCCCCTGCGCAAATTCGTTGCCCATAAACAGCAGCTTTTTGCCGGGGAAGGCAAACATCCAGCCGTAATAGGCGCGCAGGTTGGCAAACTTCTGCCACGGGTCCCCCGGCATGCGGTCGAGAATAGATTTCTTGCCGTGCACCACTTCATCGTGCGACAGCGGCAGCATGAAGTTTTCGGTGTAGTTGTAGAGCAGCCCAAAGGTGAGTTTATCGTGGTGATACTGACGATAAACCGGGTCGAGCTTCATGTAGTCGAGCGTGTCGTGCATCCAGCCGAGGTTCCACTTGTACCAGAAGCCCAGGCCACCCATTGACGGTGGACGGGAAACGCCCGGAAAGTCCGTGGACTCTTCCGCCATGGTCACGGCGCCTTCCACCTGCTCGCCGATGATGCGGTTCGTGTTGCGCAGAAACTCAATCGCTTCGAGGTTTTCACGCCCGCCAAACTCGTTCGGGATCCACTCGCCCTCTTTGCGGCTGTAGTCGCGGTAGATCATCGACGCCACCGCATCGACGCGCAGGGCATCAATGCCGAAGCGTTCGATCCAGTACAGCGCATTCCCCACCAGGTAATTCGACACTTCACGGCGACCGTAGTTGTAGATCAGCGTGTTCCAGTCCTGGTGATAGCCTTCGCGCGGATCGCTGTGCTCGTACAGCTTCGTGCCGTCGAACTCTGCCAGCGCAAAATCGTCCGACGGGAAGTGGCCCGGTACCCAGTCGAGGATGACGTTCAGCCCGGCGGCGTGCGCGGCATCAATGAAATAGCGGAAGTCATCGCGGGTGCCGAAGCGGCGCGTAGGCGCATACAGCCCGGTTGGCTGGTAGCCCCAGCTGCCGTCGAACGGGTGTTCGTTGATCGGCAGCAGCTCCAGATGGGTAAAGCCCATCCATTTGGCGTACGGCACAAGCTGGTCCGCCAGCTCGCGGTAGCTCAGCCAGAAGTTGTTGTCCGTGTGGCGACGCCAGGAGCCGAGATGCACCTCATAGACGGAGATCGGCGCATCAAAGCGGTTGGCCTGCTTGCGTTCCTCGCTCTGGACGACCTTTTCCGGCAGGCCGCAAATCAGCGAGGCGGTATTCGGGCGCAGTTCAGCCTCAAAGGCGTACGGGTCAGATTTAATGCGCAGCTTGCCGCTGGCATCGATCATCTCGAATTTGTAGAGCTGGCCGTTATGCGCCCCGGGGATAAACAGCTCCCAGATACCGGTTTCCCGGCGCAGACGCATGGGGTGACGACGACCGTCCCAGTAGTTGAACTGCCCAACGACGGAGACGCGCTGGGCGTTTGGCGCCCATACGGCAAAGCGCGTGCCGGTGATACCGTCCATGGTATCCGCGTGGGCACCCAGCGTTTCGTAGGGGCGTAAATGGGTTCCTTCGGACAGCAGCCAGGCATCCATCTCTTTTAAGAGCGGCCCAAAGCTGTAGGGATCGTCAATCAGGTTTTGCTGACCGTGCCAGATAACGGCAAGCTGATAGCGAAAGGGGTTTTTACGGCGGGGCATGACGCCCGAGAAGAAGCCACGCGAGTCGAGGCATTCCAGATTACCCACCTTGCGGCCGGTTTTGGGTTCGATAACCCACACTTCTGTCGCATCCGGTAACAGCGCCCGAACTTCCAGTCCGGCCTCTGTACGATGCATCCCTAGCACAGAAAAGGGGTCGGCAAAATGACCCGCAATAAGCGCATTAATCACGTCTCTCGAAATACGATCGGACATGGTATTCATCCTGTTTTTTTATGTCGCCCTTTTTACGCGCTCCGGAACGACTTTTAATGTGACCTAAACGGTGCAGTTAATCCTCTCTGCTCCGCCCTACCCTCAGGTGAGAAATAAATCTTCCTTAAAGCATAGCCAACGTCGTGGTTCCTCCTGATAAAAAATAAGACATCTGCGCTTTACTCCATGTAGTACGCAAAAAAAGGGGGTGACAATCACCCCCCGTGTTTAACAAATTATTACGCCAGCTGGCGCAGCATGCGGCGCAGCGGCTCGGCGGCACCCCACAGGAGCTGGTCGCCGACGGTGAACGCGGAGAGATACTCCGGCCCCATGTTCAGCTTGCGCAGGCGGCCAACCGGCGTGGTCAGCGTGCCGGTAACGGCAGCCGGGGTCAGTTCACGCATGGTGATATCGCGATCGTTTGGCACCACTTTTGCCCACGGGTTGTGCGCGGCCAGCAGCTCTTCCACGGTCGGAATAGACACATCTTTTTTCAGTTTAATGGTGAAGGCCTGGCTGTGGCAGCGCAGCGCGCCGATACGCACGCACAGACCGTCAACCGGAATGGTATTCGCGGTGGCGAGGATTTTGTTGGTCTCCGCCTGGCCCTTCCACTCTTCGCGGGTCTGGCCGTTATCCAGCTGTTTGTCGATCCACGGGATCAGGCCGCCGGCCAGCGGTACGCCAAAGTTATCCACCGGCAGCTCGCCGCTGCGGGTCAGTTGAGTGACTTTGCGCTCGATGTCGAGGATGGCGGATGCCGGGTTTGCCAGCTCGGTCGCGACGCTGTGGTGCAGCTGGCCCATCTGGGTCAGCAGCTCGCGCATGTGGCGTGCGCCGCCGCCGGACGCGGCCTGGTACGTTGCCACAGAGACCCACTCCACCAGGTCCTGCGCGAACAGGCCGCCGAGGGACATCAGCATCAGGCTGACGGTGCAGTTGCCGCCAACAAAGGTTTTCACGCCGTTGTTCAGGCCGTCGGTGATGACGTCCTGGTTAACCGGGTCGAGAATAATGATGGCATCGTCTTTCATGCGCAGTGAAGAGGCCGCGTCAATCCAGTAGCCCTGCCAGCCGCTTTCACGCAGCTTTGGATAGATTTCGTTGGTATAATCGCCGCCCTGGCAGGTCACAATAATGTCGAGTGCCTTCAGCGCTTCCAGATCGTAAGCGTCCTGCAACGTGCCTGTGGTACCCCCAAAGGACGGAGCAGCCTGGCCGAGCTGGGAAGTGGAGAAGAAGACCGGGCGGATGGCGTCGAAATCGCGCTCTTCAACCATGCGTTGCATGAGTACAGAGCCGACCATACCGCGCCAGCCGATAAAACCAACGTTTTTCATAGCATTTTTTTCCTGCAAGGGGTGTGTGCTGATTGTGCAAGCCAGTATTGAACTGGGATATGCTTCACATTACAAAATGCTGCCAAAGTCGCAAGCGAAATTAATCGATGATTGCCCGGCAATCAGAAAAAGTGCTAATCATCGCAATAACCACAATAAGTATCAGGGATAATTTAAGATGAGTGAAATCATTTCCGCAGCGGTTTTATTGATCCTTATTATGGATCCGCTCGGTAATCTGCCGATCTTCATGTCGGTGCTGAAGCACACCGAGCCGAAGCGCCGCCGGGCGATCATGATCCGCGAGCTGCTCATCGCCCTGCTGGTGATGTTTATCTTCCTGTTCGCCGGGGAAAAAATTCTCGCTTTCCTGAACTTACGCGCCGAAACGGTCTCCATTTCCGGCGGGATAATTTTGTTCCTGATCGCCATTAAGATGATATTCCCGAGCGCGGAAGGCAGCAGCAGCGGCCTGCCCGCGGGCGAAGAGCCGTTTATCGTGCCGCTGGCGATCCCGCTGGTCGCGGGACCAACGATTCTGGCAACGCTGATGCTGCTGTCGCATCAGTATCCGAATCAGATGAGCCATCTGGTCATTGCCCTGCTGATCGCCTGGGGCGGGACGTTTATTATCCTGTTGCAGTCGTCGCTGTTCCTGCGCCTGCTGGGTGAGAAAGGGGTGAACGCGCTGGAGCGTCTGATGGGGCTGATTCTGGTGATGATGGCGACGCAGATGTTCCTGGACGGGATCCGGGCGTGGATGAAAGGATGAGGATGTAAAAAAGCCGGGTGGCGCTCACGCTTACCCGGCCTACGGAACCTGAGGTTTTTGTAGGTCGGGTAAGGCGAAGCCGCCACCCGACACACATACAGCCTCGTTAGCTCAGGAGCGTAAACGCAATCATCCCGACAATCGCACCCGTGGTGCCGAGGATGGTTTCCATCAGCGTCCAGGTTTTCAGGGTTTGCGCTTCGGTGGCGCCGGTAAATTTACCGAACAGCCAGAAGCCGGCGTCGTTTACGTGTGAAACCACAATCGAGCCGCCCGCGATACAGATAGAGAGCGCCGCCATCTGCGCGCCGGAGTAGTTCAGCTGTTCAATCACCGGCATCACCAGGCCCACGGCGGTTAAGCATGCCACGGTCGCGGAGCCCTGAATGATACGCACCGCTGCGGCCAGCACGAAGCAGGTGACCGCAATCGGCAGGCCCATTCCGGTCAGCGCTTCGCCCAGTGCCGGACCCACACCGGAATCCACCAGCACCTGTTTGAACACGCCACCGGCGCCGATCACCAGCAGAATAATACCCGCCGGTTGCAGCGCAGCGCCGCAAATCTCCATCACGCGGTCTTTCGGCATGCCCTGACGCATCGCCAGGCCGTAAATCGCCACCAGACACGCCACCAGGATCGCCGTGAACGGGTGACCAATAAACTCGAACCATTCGTACGCGGTTGAACCCACCGGCACAAAGCGCGCCGCAATGGTTTTCAGACCCACCAGCACCAGCGGGAGCAGGATCAAAGACAGACTAAAGCCGAAGGACGGCATTTTGCCTTCGCCCAGGTGTGGCTCGGAGATGTCGTCCGGGATATGCAGCTCAACGTAGCGGCTGATGAAGTTGCCCCACAGCGGACCGGCGATAATCATCCCCGGGATCGCAGCGCACAGGCCAATCAGGATCATCCAGCCAAAATCGGCGTGCATCTGGGAGGCCAGCAGCATCGGCGCTGGCCCTGGCAGCAGAAACGCCGCCGCCGCCGCCACGCCCGCAAACAGCGGAATGACCAGCTTCACGAGGTTCGTACCGGTATGGCGCGCCATTGAAAACGCCACGCTAATCAGCAGCACAACCGCCACTTCAAAGAACAGCGGCAGCGCGCAAATCAGACCGGCCAGACCAATCGCGTAGTGCGCGCGGCTGTGCCCGAAGGATTTGAGCATTTTGACGGCAATCTGGTCGACCGCGCCCGTCTCGTGCAGGATCTTGCCAAACATCGCGCCCAGCGCCACCACAATGGCCAGGAAGCCCAGCGTGCCGCCCATCCCTTTTTCCATCGTCGCCGCAATTTTGTCGAGCGGCATACCGGAAAAGAGACCTGCACCAATAGAAACCACCATCAAAGCAACGAAGGCATGCATACGCGCCTTCATCACTAAAAACAGCAGCAGCAATACCGAACCCACTGCTGTCAAAACTAGCGTTAATGTACTCAAAACTTACTGCCTTTTGTTAATGACCTCGATGGTGCTGGCTACAACACCTTCCAGCGGCTGATCGATATCAACCACTAAGACGTCTTTTTCATCTTCACCCGGCTCCTGAAGCGCTTCGAACTGCGTCACCAGCATCTGGGTTTTAAAGAAGTGGCCTTTACGCGCTTTAAGACGGCTTTCAATCACCCCGAAATCGCCTTTCAGATAGATGAACGAGAGGTTCGGATTGCCGTCGCGCAGCAGGTCGCGGTAGGTTTTTTTCAGCGCGGAGCAGACGATCAGGGAAACTTTGTTGGTGCGCTGCATCGCGAACGCGGCGTCATTCAGCGCCTGCAACCACGGTTTGCGGTCGTCATCGTTCAGCGGTTCGCCGGAAGCCATTTTCATGATGTTGCTGCGCGGATGGAGGAAGTCACCATCAAGAAACGCAGCCTGGAGTTGATGCGCCACTTCGCTCGCCACGGCAGATTTACCGCTACCGGACACGCCCATCAGGACGTAAACGTGGTGATCGTGATTAGTCGTGCTCAAAGGGTGTCCCTCAGTCAATTGTTACGGGTAACAGTTATCGGTAACATTGTCCTGCCGGGGCAAAAGAGAAGCAATATCCAAACGTGCGCGATGTGAATAAGTGTGAGCTACTTCAAATTTGTCGGATTAAATAGATCCACCCGGTGACAAGGTGAAACCTAAATCTAACATTTTAGGGGTAACTGCCTCACCACGAATGCGCGCCAGCAGGCGTTCTGCACCAATGCGCCCCATACGTTCGCGCGGGGTCAGGACGCTTGCCAGCCGCGGCTCCATCACCTGACCGATGTCGTGACCGTGGAAGCCGGCAATCGCCATGTCATCAGGGATCTTCAGCCCCAGACGCTGGCATTCAAACGCTGCACCGACCGCAAGATCATCGTTGGTACAGAAAATACCGTCCAGTTGCGGATACTCGCGTCGTGCCTGACGCATCAGCTCAATACCCGAGGTGTAAGATGAGGACTGCTCCACCATCACGCTGTACGGGGTTAAATTTGCGTCGAGCATCGCCTGCTCGTATCCCTTCTGTTTGATGATAGTACGTTCATCAAGACGCGCACCCAAGTAGGCAATATGACGATGACCGCGGGCGATGATCGCCGCTGTCATCTGACGAGCCGCTTCAAAGTTATCGAACCCAACGGCGATGTCGAGGCATGGCGACTGGCTGTCCATGAGCTCCACCACCGGAATACCGGCGACTTCAATCATTTTGAGCGTGCGCGGCGTGTGGGTGCGTTCGGTTAAAATCAGACCGTCAATGTTCCAGGAAAGCATTGATTCAAGACGTTCCTCTTCCAGTTCTGGCTTGTACCCGTAGTGGGCGAGCATGGTCTGATAGCCAAACGCATCGGTGACGCTTTCAATGCCGCGCAGCACTTCGGCGAAGACCTGGTTGGTTAAGGAAGGAAGCAGGACGCCCACCGCACGGCTGGTCGCATTGGAGAGAATATCGGGTGCGCGGTTGGGAATATAACCCAGTTCATCAAGGGCGGCGGCAATCTTGCCACGCAACGCCACGGAAACCTGTTCCGGGTTACGTAAAAAACGGCTGACCGTCATTTTGGTCACACCGACGCGATCGGCGACATCCTGAAGTACGGGGCGTTTCTTTTTCATCGTCCTGAGAAATCTTGAAGTGAGAGATTTGCTCAGTTTATCACGGACAAAGCTCAACCTTCCCCGTTTAAAGGGAAGGTTGAGAAATTATTTAGACCGGAGGCAGGTCAAACAGCAGGATTTCGCTTTCGCTGTCGGCGTGCACGGAGAGCGCCTGCTCATCCCAGACGGCCAGACCATCGGCGGTGGTGGCTTTGGTGCCGTTGATAGACACTTCCCCTTTCACCACCTGGATCCAGACGCGGCGGTTGGCGGCAATCTGGTGCACGGACTGTTCGTCTTTCGCCAGCGCCCAGCGGTACAGCTCCATATCCTGATGCACTTTCAGGGAACCTTCACGCGCGTCCGGGGACAGCACCAGCTGTTTGCCCTGTTTCGCGTCGAAGCGGCGCTGCTCGTAGCGTGGCGTGATGCCGGTCTCTTCTGGAATGATCCAGATTTGATACAGGTGCAGTTTTTCCGTTTTGCTCGGGTTGTACTCAGAGTGACGCACCCCGGTACCTGCGCTCATAATCTGGAACTCGCCCGCCGGCACCTGCTCTTTGTTGCCCATGCTGTCCTGGTGCTCAACCGCCCCTTCCAGCACATAGGTCAGGATCTCCATGTCTTTGTGCGGGTGGGTACCGAAGCCCTGGCCTGCATCAATCACGTCGTCGTTAATCACGCGCAGCGCGGAGAAGCCCATGAAGTTCGGGTCGTAGTAGTCGGCAAACGAGAATGAATGCCATGAGTCCAGCCAGCCATGATTTGCGTGACCGCGTTCGTTTGCTTTGCGTAAGTAGATCATTGTTTTCACCCTCAGTTCGTTTCGATGGAGTAAGTGTGGACTCAAACGGTCGGGGATCATAGAGGGTGAAAATTGACTCCTCTGTTCAAAAATTATGAACAAGCCCAGAGGAGCCGTTTTTGCTTATCTGGCGAGGGTTATCGTGGCAGGAGAAGCCTGTTCGAAGGCCCGTTCAAGGATTTCCAGATTGGTGAGAACGTCAGATTCCTTGACGTAATTCGGCGTGCCGTTGGTGAGGGTTTCATACAGCGCATCATAGACGCGGCCATAGTCGCCGGTTTCCGGTTTCAGCTCTTCTCTGACCGTCACGCCCTCGTCGTTCACGTACTCCAGCACGCCCACGGCATCGTTCGCCGCAAAGCCCGGTTCGCCCGGCATGATGTTGGCCTTCAGGCTGGTCTCCTGCTGGTCAATACCGTACTTAATGAACGAGCCTTTGGTGCCGTGAACGATAAATTTCGGGTAGTCGATTTTCACCAGATGACTGGTTTTAACGATAGCCTTAAGGTCGCCGTAAAACAGCTGCGCCTCGAAGGTATCGTCCGGGTTGGCTTTGTTGCGCAGGCTGCGGATGTCGTACGCCACGTGGTCCGGGCGGCCAAACAGGGAGATGATCTGGTCCATGGTGTGTACGCCCAGACCGTAGAACGAGCCGTCCTGCGGCAGGCCGGGTTTGGTTTCTGCCACCGGACGGTAGTAATCGAAGTGGCTTTCGATCTCCACAATATCGCCAAGCTTGCCGCTCTCAATCGCCTTTTTCGCCGTCAGGAAACAGCTGTCAAAGCGACGGTTCTGGTACGGGGTGACGGTCAGCCCTTTGCTTTTCGCCAGCGCGAACAGCGCCTTGGCTTCGGCAAGCGTCGGGGTGAACGGTTTTTCCACCAGCACGTTCTTGCCCGCTTCGAGCGCGCGTTTCGCGTAGTCAAAGTGGCTGTCGGCGTGAGTGCAGACAACCACCAGCTTCACCTGCGGATCATTTAACACTTCATCAAGATCGCTGGTGAAATGAATATGGGAATACTGCGGAGACTGCTCTTCCGGCTTCGCGCTGCGGCGGTAGATATGAGCGACGTGCCAGGTCTCTTTACGGTTGAGAACATACGGAAGGTGGTAACGCGTGGTGCTTTTGCCAAATCCAATGAATGCGCAATGTAGTGTCATGGCTCAGTCCTTTTTCGAAGGTTGCTGAGTCTAACCATAACAAAAAAAAAGCCAGCTAAAAGCTGGCTAAAGTAATACTGGAAGCAATGTGAGCAATGTCGTGCTTTCAGGTTCCCGTAGGAGGTCTTCCTGAATGCAGAGCAATAATAATCATTCTCATTCGCACTTGTCCAACACTTTTTGCAAAAAATAGCGATTGACTCAGATTTTAAAGTCAATGATGTTGAAAGGGACTTTTAAACGACTGAGGAACAAGGAATGAGTGAGATAGTGATACGCCACGCGGAACCGAAAGATTACGACGCCATTCGTCAGATCCACGCCCAGCCGGAGGTGTACCACAACACGCTACAGGTTCCTCATCCTTCAATGGAAATGTGGCAAATGCGGCTAGGCGAACAGCCGGGCATTAAACAGCTGGTTGCCTGCATTGATGATATCGTGGTCGGCCACCTCACCATTGATGTCGCCCAGCGACCACGCCGCAGCCACGTTGCCGATTTCGGTATATGCGTTGGCGCAGAGTGGCATAACCGCGGCGTGGCCAGCGCGCTGATTCGCACCATGATCGATATGTGCGACAACTGGCTGCGCGTCGACCGTATCGAGTTAACGGTGTTTGTGGATAACGAACCGGCCATCGCGGTGTACAAAAAGCACGGGTTCGAAATTGAAGGCACCGGCAAGCGCTACGCCCTGCGCAACGGCGAATATGTGGACGCGTACTTCATGGCGAGAATGAAGTGACACACTCCCCTCTCCCCTTTGGGGAGAGGGTCAGAGTGAGGGGAATAATCAATACCCCGCCGTTAAATCATCTACCGAACGCGGGTCCGATGCGCCAAACAGCGCCCCGTCCGGCCCCACCATAATGCTCTGGGTGCTGCCCATCGCCTCTTTCACTGCCACCTTTTGTCCGCGCTGCTCAAGCAGTTTTATCGTGTCCGGGCTAAAGCCCTTCTCCACGCGTAGTTCATCCGGCAGCCACTGATGATGGAAACGCGGCGCATTGGTCGCCTCGGCGACGTTCATCCCAAAATCGATGCTGTTCACCACCATTTGCAGCACGGTGGTAATGATGCGGCTCCCGCCAGGGCTGCCGGTCACCAGCCAGGTTTTACCGTCCTTCACCACGATGGTTGGCGACATGGACGACAGCGGACGCTTCTTCGGCCCCACGGCGTTTGCATCCCCGCCGACCAGCCCGTACACGTTCGGCACGCCCGGCTTGGCCGAGAAATCATCCATCTCGTTATTCAACAAAATGCCGCTGTTGCCCGCTACGATCCCGGTGCCGAAAGTGGTGTTCAGCGTATAGGTCACCGCCACCGCGTTACCGTCTTTATCCACCACCGAGAAATGCGTGGTCTGGTTACTTTCATACGGTGCCAGCTTGCCGGGGCGGATCTCGCTCGACGGCTTCGCCTTGTTGATGTCGATCTCATCGGCAATTGATTTGGCATAGGCTTTGTTGGTCAGCGCCTGCCACGGCACCTTCACGAAATCCGGATCGCCAAGGTATTCCGAGCGGTCGGCGTAGGCGCGTTTTTCCGCCTCCGCCATCACCTGCATGGCGTCCGCGCTACCAAAGCCGAACTTGTGCATATCAAAGTTTTCAAGAATGTTGAGGATCTGCACGATGTGAATGCCCCCGGAGGACGGCGGCGGCATGGAGAAGACTTCGTACCCGCGATAGGTTCCGCTAATCGGCTCGCGCTCCACCGCCTTGTATTCGGCCAGGTCCGCTTTGGTGATGAGCCCGCCGTTCTTCTGCATCTCGTCGGCAATCTGATCGGCAATCGCCCCTTTATAGAATGCGTCAGGACCGTTTTCTGCAATCAGCTCCAGGCTTCTGGCGAGGTTTTTCTGCACCAGCTTATCGCCCTTCTTCAGCGGCTCACCGTCCTTCCAGAAGATCGCCTTGCTGTTTTCGTGATTCGGAATCACTTCACTGCCGTAGGTTTTGAGGTCGTCCGCCAGCGCGTCGTTCACCACAAAGCCGTCACGCGCCAGCCTGATGGCAGGCTGCACCACCTTGTTCAGCGGCAGCGTGCCGTATTTTTCCAGCGCCAGCGAGAAGCCCGCAACGGTGCCAGGCGTGCCGGACGCAAGGTGCGAGGTCAGGGATTTTTTGCTGTCCGGGTTGCCCTGATCGTCGAGGAACATATCGCGGGAGGCCTGATTCGGCGCCATCTCACGGAAGTCGATGGCCGTGGTTTTGCCGTCCTTGGTACGCAGCATCATAAAACCGCCGCCGCCCAGGTTCCCCGCCTGCGGGTGCGTTACCGCCAGCGCGTACCCGACCGCGACCGCCGCGTCCACAGCGTTACCGCCCTGCTTAAGAATATCGACGCCCACCTGGGTCGCCAGCGCGTCAACCGAGGCTACCATGCCGTGGGTGGCCCGCACGGGGTGAAAAACATCCTCCTCCACGCCGTAAGAGACCGGAGGAGCGGCGGGCGGGTTGGCCGCCACGGTAAATGTGCCGCCTGCCATCAGCGCAGCGAGGACGACCCAGCGCAAAAAGGTTGGTTTCATCATTATTGTTCTCCAGGTGAAGGGGTCCATATTCCCCGCTTAAGCCTGGTTCACAACTCTTAAAAAATCATCGTTATGCTGGTTTAGAGGTAAACTTAAGAGAAGCCTCAAAGGAGGAGATAACCATGAAACGATTCCTGATCCTGACCGCGCTGCTCCCGTTCGCCGCGCTGGCACAGCCTATTAACACCCTGAACAATCCGAACCAGCCGGGCTACGTCATTCCGAGTCAGCAGCGTATGCAGACGGAGATGATGAGCCAGCAACAACAGCAGAAAGGGATGCTTAATCAGCAGCTAAAGACGCAGACCCAGGTGCAGCAGCAGCACCTGCAAAACCAGATGAACGCTAACACCCAGCGCGTGCAGCAGGGCCAGATGCGCGAGCAGCCGCTGCAAAACCCAAACGGCGGGATGTTAGGGGGCGGGATGTCGCAAAGCAGCGGTCAGCAGCATATGCTGCCGACCCAGCAGAACGGCAGTATGCTTAATAAATAAAGTCTGGCCCGATCTGGTCAATCGCATCGGTACAGATGCTGTCTACGCCCCAGCGCAGCAGTTCGGCTGCACGCTGGGGTTTGTTGACGGTGTAGACCAGGATATGCAGGCCTGCGTCTTTTAGCATTTTCACCCGCGCCTCATCCAGCAGCTTATGATTGAGGTGGATCGACACGCAGCCTAAGCGGCCCGTCAGTTCGCGCCAGTCTTCTCGCCACTCGTCCAGCAAGAGTCCGCGCGGCAGCGCCGGTACGGCCGTCTGTGCGGCTTCCAGCGCGTCGATGTCAAATGAGGAGAGTAGCGGCGCCGTCATGCCTTCCCACAGCTCACGTGCGGCCAGCGCAATCACTTTGCCCGTCAGCGGCCCGGTGCCGGTGGTCGGTTTGATTTCGATGTTGGCCATCATGCCATGTTGACGACACCGGTCTGCCACCTCCGCCAGCAGCGGCAGCGGTTCGCCTTTGAACTCCCCGCTGAACCAGCTTCCGGCGTCCACCTTCAGCAGATCGCGCCACGGCAGTTCGCCCGCCACGCCCCAGCCGTTGCTGGTGCGTTCGAGGTTGTCGTCATGCAGCAGGAAAATTTCGCCGTCCTTCGACAGCTTGGCGTCGAACTCGATCATCGTGTGGCCGTAGCGTGCGCCAGCGTCAATCGCCGCCAGGGTGTTCTCCGGCGCCAGTTTACCGCCGCCACGGTGGGCGACGATGTGGGGGTAAGGCCAGTTGCTCATACTCGTTGTCCTGTTTCACCGTCAAATAAGTGCAGGTGATTTTCCGGCACATGCAGCCACAGCGTGCTGCCTGCCTTCGGGCGCTCCTGATGCGGCAGGCGCACCACCAGCTTTTGCTCGCCCCAGCGCCCGTGCGCCAGGTTATCGGCGCCCAGCATCTCCAGCGTGTCCATCACCAGCGGCACGCCGCCGTCCGCCTGAGACGTTAAGCCAATATGCTCCGGGCGGATGCCGAGCGTCATCTTACGCCCGGCGTACCCACGATAGTACCAGTTGATCGGTAACGCCATCCCGCTTTCCAGTTCAAAGTGGGTTCCCGCAGCATTGATCCGCCCGTCCAGCAGGTTCATTGCCGGGCTGCCGATAAAGCTCGCCACAAAACGGCTGGCCGGTTTTTCGTAGACCTCCACCGGCGTGCCAATCTGCTCGGCAATGCCTTTGTTCATCACCATTACGCGCTGGGCGAGGGTCATGGCTTCGACCTGATCGTGGGTGACATAGAGGGACGTGGTTTTCAGACGGCGATGCAGCTGCTGTAGCTCAAGGCGCATCTGCACGCGCAGCTTGGCGTCGAGGTTCGAGAGCGGTTCGTCGAACAGGAATACCGCCGGATCGCGCACGATGGCGCGCCCCATCGCCACGCGCTGGCGCTGGCCGCCGGAGAGCTCGCGCGGGCGGCGCTTAAGCAGGCCGTCAAGTTCCAGAATGCGCGCGGCTTCTTTTACGCGCTCGGCGATATGGCCTTTGCCCATCCCGCGAATTTTCAGCCCCCAGGCCATGTTCTCTTCCACGCTCATGTGCGGATAGAGGGCATAGTTCTGGAACACCATCGCGATGCCGCGATCTTTTGGCTCCATCTCGGTGACGCGCTGGCGGTCAATCCAGATATCCCCGGATGTGACGCGCTCCAGCCCCGCCACCATGCGCAGCAGCGTGGACTTCCCGCAGCCGGATGGGCCGACCATCACGATAAATTCACCGTCCGCCACGTCGAGCGTCAGCGGCTGAATGACCTGGGTTTTACCGTCCCAGCTTTTGGTAACTGCCTGAAGTTTTAAACCTGCCATCTTATTTCTCGCTATCGACCAGGCCGCGGACAAACGCGCGCTGCATGGCTAAAACAATGACTACGGGTGGGATTAGGGTGAGCAGCATCGCCGCCATCACCTGGTTCCAGAGGGTGGTGCCTTCGCCGGTGGCAATCATGCCTTTGATGCCCGCCACGGCGGTGCCGAGGTTAACGTCCTGCACGATCAGCAGCGGCCACAGGTACTGATTCCAGCCGTAGATAAAGGTGATCACAAACAGCGCCGCGAGGTTGGTTTTCGACAGCGGCAGCACGATGTCGCGGAAGAAGCGCATCGGGGAGGCACCGTCGATGCGTGCGGCCTCAATCAGCTCGTCCGGCAGGGTCATAAAGAACTGGCGGAACAGGAAGGTGGCGGTCGCCGAGGCCATCAGCGGCAGGGTTAAGCCCGCGTAGCTGTCCAGCATCTTCAGGTTGGCGATCACCTCCACGGTCGGGAAGATACGCACCTCCACCGGCAGCATCAGGGTGATGAAAATCATCCAGAAGAACAGGTTACGCAGCGGAAAGCGAAACCAGACGATGGCGAAGGCCGAGAGCATCGACACCGTGATTTTGCCCACCGTAATACCGAACGCCATAATGAAGCTGTTGAGCATCATCAGCCAGAACGGCGCGCTGTTGGTGCCCACGCCCTGGGTCCAGATGGTCTTCATGTTTTCGAAAAGGTGTCCGCCCGGGATCAGCGTCATCGGCGTGTCGAACACCGCTTTGGTGTCCAGCGTGGCGGCGACAAAGGCCACGTACAGCGGGAACAGGATAACGAGAATGCCCAGGATCAGCAGGGTATGGCTGAAAATCGTCAGCCCGCGACGGTTCTCAATCATTGGTAGCGCACCTTACTTTCAACATAGCGGAACTGCACCACCGTGAGGATGATGACGAGGAACATCAGCACGACGGACTGCGCGGCAGAGGCCGAGAGATCGAGTCCGGCAAACCCTTCGCGGTAGATCTTGTAGATGAGCGTGGTGGTCGCCTGCACCGGGCCGCCCGCAGTGGCGGCGTCGATCACCGGGAAGGTATCGAAGAAGGCGTACACCAGGTTAACCACCAGCAGGAAGAAGCTGACCGGGGCGATCAGCGGCAGTGACAGCCTGAAGAAGCGGCGCACCGGCCCTGCGCCGTCGATGGCGGCGGCCTCCACCAGCGAACGCGGAATGGATTGCAGCGCGGCGAAGAAGAACAGGAAGTTATAGCTGATCTGCTTCCACACCGAGGCGAACACCACGAGGAACATCGCCTGACCGCTGTTCTGGGCGTGGTTCCAGTCATAGCCGAATTCCGCCAGAAAATGGGTAATCAGCCCGCGTCCGGGGTTAAACAGGAAGATCCACAGCACGGCAGCCACGGCGGGGGCTACGGCGTAAGGCAGCAGCATCAGGATCTGATACAGGCGGCTGCCGCGCACCACGTAATCCACCAGCGCGGCGAAAAACAGCGACGCGACAAGGCCGCTCACGGTCACCAGCGCGCTGAACCTGATCGTCGTCCAGAAGGAGTCCAGGTAATAGCTGTCGTGGAACAGCGCCGTAAAGTTGTCCAGCCCAACGAACTGGCTGGACAGCCCGAACGGATCGACGCTTTGTACCGAGTACCACAGCGCTTCGCCCGCAGGCCAGATGAAGAAGATAACGGTGATGATCAGCTGAGGCGCGACCAACAGGTACGGCAGCCAGCGGGATCGGAACACCGGACGGGATGAGGACATTGAGATTTGATTCCTGAACAATGCCGGGTGGCGGCTGCGCCTTACCCGGCCTGGATGGGGCACATCGTAGGCCCGGTAAGCGAAGCGCCACCGGGCGTTTCAGCGATTACGATTTCGTCGACTGCTCAAAGCGGCGCAGCAGCTGATTGCCGCGCTCTACTGCGGAATCCAGCGCCTGCTGTGGGGTTTTCTTCCCGGTCCACACGCTTTCCAGCTCTTCATCCACGATGGTGCGGATCTGCGGCATGTTGCCCAGACGCAGGCCTTTGGTGAACGGCAGCGGCGGCTTGTTCAGCATCTGACGCGTCGCGATATCCGCGCCCGGGTTTTTGCTGTAGAAGCCCTGCTCGCGGGTCAGATCGTACGCGGCTTTGGTGATCGGCAGGTAGCCGGTCTTCTGGTGCCATTCAGCCGCGTTTTCCGGCTTCGCCAGGAAGTCGAGGAACTCGGCCACGCCCTTATAGGTGCCGCTGTCTTTACCTTGCATCACCCACAGGCTGGCCCCGCCGATGATGGCGTTCTGCGGCGCGCCTTTTACGTCGGCGTCGTACGGCATCATGCCCACGCCGTAGTTGAATTTGGCGTAGTGACGGATATCCGCCAGCGAGCCGGAAGACGCGGTGGTAATGGCGCAGTCGCCGTTGTAGAACTTCTCGGTGGATTCGTCTTTACGCCCGAAGTAGCTGAAGTCGCCCTTCTTGTTCAGATCCGCCAGCAGCGCGATGTGCTTCACCTGCTCCGGCTTGTTGAACTCCAGTACCGCGTCGGTGCCATCGAAGCCGTTGTTTTTGGTGGCAACCGGCAGGCCGTGCCAGGCGCTGAAGTTTTCAATCTGGATCCAGCCCTGCCAGCCGCTGGCGTAACCGCACTTCATGCCCGCCGCTTTCAGCTTCGCGGTGTACTCGGCCAGATCCTGCCAGGTTTTTGGCGGCTGCTCCGGATCCAGGCCCGCTTTTTTGAAGGCATCTTTGTTGTAGTACAGCACCGGCGTGGAGCTGTTAAACGGCTGGGACAGCAGGTGGCCGGTTTTGGAATCGGTGTAGTAACCGGAGACGGTCGGCACGAACTGGGATTCGTCAAAGTTGATGCCCGCGTCTTTGAACACTTCGTAGACCGGCTTGATGGCTTTCGAGGCCATCATGGTCGCGGTGCCGACTTCATACACCTGCAACAGCGCAGGCGCGTTGCCGGTACGGAAGGCGGCGATGCCCGCGCTCAGGCTCTGCTCATAGTTGCCTTTGTACACCGGCACAATTTTGTAATCCGGGTGGGTGTCGTTGAAACGCTGCGCCAGGGAGTCAACCTCTTTACCCAACTCCCCTTCCATGGAATGCCAGAACGGAATGGTGGTCACGGCCATTGCGTTCGTCGCAAAAGCCAGACCGATTGCCAGACCCAAAGCCGTGTGTCGTAACGATGTCATTGTCATCTCTCTTATTATGCCGGATGCGCGATATCACGCGTTTTGTGCTCGCGAGGTAACATGACATGCTCGAATGACAGAAAAATAACTGTTTGTTTACAGATAAGTGACGGCCAGGCGTCAGGGGGATGATGGTTGTGTGAAGGGAATTAGGTGCATAATTGGGTGCGGTCTGGTGCCCTCACCCCGGCCCTCTCCCACAGGGAGAGGGAGAAAACACTAAAAAAGGCAACTTGCGTTGCCTTTTTGCTTTTACCTATCCGCCCAAATACGCGCTCCGCACCGCTTCGTTCGCCAGCAGCGCGTCGCCGGTATCCTCGAGCACCACACGACCATTCTCCAGCACGTAGCCGCGATCGGCGAGCTTTAGCGCCTGGTTGGCGTTCTGCTCGACGAGGAAGATGGTCATCCCCTCTTTACGCAGTTGCTCAATGGTGTCGAAAATCTGCTGGATGATGATCGGCGCAAGACCGAGCGACGGTTCGTCCAGCAGCAGCAGGCGCGGCTGGCTCATTAGCGCGCGGCCAATCGCCAGCATCTGCTGTTCACCGCCGGACATGGTGCCCGCACGCTGGATGCGGCGTTCCCACAGGCGCGGGAAGAGTTCGTACACCCATTTGATGCGGGTGTGATACTGGTCGCGGTCAGCAAAAAAGCCGCCCATCGCCAGGTTCTCTTCCACCGTCATACGTGAGAAGACGCGGCGCCCTTCCGGGACAATCGCCACCGCTTCACGCATAATTTTGGCGGTCTGCCAGTCGGTAATATCTTTGCCATCAAACACAATCCGCCCGCTGGTGGCGCGCGGGTCGCCGCACAGGGTGCCGAGCAGCGTGGTTTTTCCCGCGCCGTTGGCACCGATCAGGGTGACGATTTCACCCTGATTGATGTGCAGGCTGACGTCGTGCAGCGCCTGGATCTTGCCGTAGTGCGCGTTGACCTTGTCGAACGTTAACATCGCTTTTTCCATCTTATGCCTCACCAAGGTATGCGCGGATCACGTCCGGGTTGTTGCGGATCTCTTCCGGCGTGCCGTTTGCCAGCGGCGTGCCCTGGTTTACCACGTAGATACGGTCCGAAATGCCCATCACCAGCTTCATGTCGTGCTCAATCAGCAGGATGGTGGTGTCGTGACTATCGCGCAGCTCGGCAATCAGCTCGTCCAGCTCTTTGGTCTCTTTCGGGTTGAGGCCCGCCGCCGGTTCGTCGAGCATAAGGATCTCCGGCTGGGTCACCATGCAGCGCACAATCTCCAGCCGACGCTGGTCGCCATAGGCCAGGTTGCTCGCCTGCCGGTTGGCGTGCTGGAGCAGGCCGATACGGTCGAGCCAGGTGGCGGCGCGATCGAGCGCCTCCTCCTGCGTGCGGCGGAAGGCCGGGGTTTTCAGCAGGCCGGAGAACAGGCCGGTTTTCAGCTGCTGATGTTGCGCGACCAGCAGGTTCTCAATCACCGTCATCTCGCGGAACAGCCGCACGTGCTGGAAAGTACGCACCACGCCCATGCGGGCAATCTGCTGGCCCGGCAGCCCTTCCAGGTGCTGGTCGCGCAGCATGATGGTGCCGCCCGTCGGCTTGTAGAAGCCGGTCAGACAGTTAAAGACCGTGGTTTTCCCCGCGCCGTTCGGGCCAATCAGGGAGACGATCTCTTTTTTATGCAGGTCCAGGTTCACGTTGTTGACCGCCAGCAGGCCGCCAAAACGCATCATCAGACCGTTTACGGATAATAATGGCTGACTCATGCCTGCTCTCCTTTCGCTTCCACATTCTTAAGCTTCAGCTGTGGACGCGTCATCGGCAGCAGACCCTGCGGACGCCAGATCATCATCAGCACCATCAAACCACCCAGCATCAGCATGCTGTATTCGTTAAAGTCGCGCATCAGCTCGCGGGAGACCACCAGCAGGATGGCCGCGAGGATCACGGCGAACTGCGAGCCCATCCCGCCGAGTACCACAATCGCCAGCACAAAGGCCGATTCGGCAAAGGTGAACGACTCGGGGCTGACGAAGCCCTGACGCGCGGCGAACAGCGTGCCGGCGAAACCGGCAAACGCGGCGCTGATGGTGAACGCGGTCAGCTTGATGCGGGTCGGGTTCAGGCCCAGAGAGCGGCAGGCGATCTCATCTTCGCGCAGCGCTTCCCACGCCCGGCCCAACGGCATGCGCAGCAGGCGGTTGATCACGAACAGGGTAATGACCACCAGCAGCAGCGCTACCAGATAGAGCCAGATCACGCGGTCAGAAGGGTCATATTTGATGCCGAAGAAGTTGCTGAAGGTATCCCAGCCGCCTTCGCGGGCGGTACGGCTGAACTCCAGGCCGAAGAAGGTCGGCTTCGGGATCTGGCTGATGCCGTTCGGCCCGCCGGTCACTTCGGTATTGTTGAGCAGCAGGATACGGACGATTTCGCCGAAACCTAAGGTCACAATCGCCAGGTAGTCACCGCGCAGGCGCAGCACCGGGAAGCCGAGCAGGAAGCCTGCGGCGGCAGAGACCAGACCCGCCAGCGGCAGGCAGGTCCAGAAGCCGAGGCCGTAATAGTGGTTCAGCAGCGCGAAGGTGTACGCGCCGATAGCGTAGAAACCGCCGTAGCCCAGCACCAGCAGGCCGGACAGCCCCACCACCACGTTCAGACCGAGGCCGAGGATCACGTAAATCATGGTCAGGGTGGCGATGTCCACCGTGCCGCGCGACACCATAAACGGCCACGCCACGGCAGCCACCAGCAGCGCCACGAGGAACAGCTTCTGCTTTACCGTTGTACCGTCGATCGCCGGCAGAACGAACTTCGGCCCGGAGACGTTTTTCAGTGTCTTCTGGAACAGCGGACGCAGCAGCTGGAACAGAAACACCACGGCGGTGCCGATAAATACCCACTGCCAGCGGATGTCAGGGGCGGTATCGACCACCAGCTTCGTGCCGTCCAGCCCTAACTGGACGCCCATAAAGACGCCCGCCAGTACGAAGAACATGGCGGCAGAGAGCAGCGCCATAGCAAAATGCATCGGTTTCATACTTTCTCTACCTCCGGACGGCCCAGAATACCGGTAGGCATCACCAGCAGAACCAGAATCAGCAGGGCAAACGACACCACGTCTTTATACTCGGTGCTCAGGTACGCCGAGGAGAGCGCCTCCGCCACGCCCAGGATCAGGCCACCGATCATCGCGCCCGGAATGCTGCCGATACCGCCCAGTACCGCCGCGGTGAAGGCTTTCATCCCGGCCATAAAGCCGATGTACGGGTTAATTACGCCGTAGAACTGGCCGAGCAGAACGCCCGCCACCGCCGCCATTGCGGCGCCAATCACGAAGGTCAGAGCGATGACGCGGTCGGTGTTGATGCCGAGCAGACTCGCCATCTTCAGATCTTCCGCACAGGCGCGGCAGGCGCGTCCCATGCGGGAGTAGCGGATGAAAACGGTCAGGGCCAGCATCGCCAGGAAGGTGACAACCCAGATGACCAGCTGCATGGTGGTGACAGAGGCAGAGAAGTTTTCGCTGGCCCCCACAATCCACTGGCCGTTAAACAGGCTTGGCAGCGCCACGTCGCGCGAGCCTTCGGTCAGGCTGACGTAGTTTTGCAGGAAGATGGACATACCAATCGCGGAAATCAGCGCAATAAGACGCTTGGAGCTGCGCACCGGCCGGTAGGCCACGCGCTCGATGCTCCAGCCGTAGGCGCTGGCGATCACAATCGCGCCGACAAACCCGGCGGCCACCAGCAGCCAGCTGCTGTCGATGCCCATCATCATCAGCGCGGCGATGATCATAAAGGAGACGTAGCTACCGATCATGTACACCTCGCCGTGGGCGAAGTTGATCATGCCGATAATGCCGTAAACCATCGTATAGCCGATGGCGATCAGCGCGTAGGTGCTTCCCAGCGTGACGCCGTTAAACATCTGCTGCAAAAAGTAGAGAAACTGCTCGGACATATGCAAACCTTTTTATACCCGCCCGGAGAGCCGGGCGGTGGGATAATTATTTGGCGACCGAGGAAGACCCGTCGGCGTGCCACTTAAAGACACCAAATTCAAATCCCTTCAGATCGCCTTTCTCATCCCAGTTCAGCGGCCCAATCACGGTGTTCGCCCCGTGTGCTTTTAAATCTTTCACCAGATCCAGCGGCTCTTTGCTGCCGGTACGGTCCATTGCCGTTGCCAGAGACTGCACGGCCGCGTAGGTGATCCACACGTACGGACCGCTCGGATCTTTCTTCTGCGCCTTGAGCGCATCCACGATAGCCTTGTTGGCCGGATCCTGGTCATAGCGTTTTGGCATGGTGACCAGCATGCCTTCGGCAGAATCCCCCGCGATGTTGGACAGAGAGGCATTGCCCACCCCCTCTGGCCCCATAAACTGGGTTTTCAGGCCGGTGGCGCGCGCCTGGCGCAGCATCTGGCCCATTTCCGGGTAGTAGCCGCCGTAGTAGACGAAGTCGATATTCTCTTTTTGCAGGCGGGCGATCAGCGCGGAGAAGTCTTTTTCACCGGCGGTAATGCCGTCGAAGAAGACGATGTTCGCGCCGCCTTTTTTCAGGCCGTCCTGCACGGAGCGCGCCAGGCCTTCGCCGTACTGCTGCTTGTCATGAATGATGGCGATACGCTGTGGCTTGACGGTCTCGAGGATATATTTGGCGGCGGTCGGTCCCTGAGAAGAGTCCAGGCCGGCGGTACGCATGATGTGCTGATAGCCGCGCTGGGTCAGCTCCGGGTTGGTGGCGCCCGGGGTGATCATCAGAATGCCTTCGTCCTCGTAGATGTCGGACGCGGGCTGCGTGGAGGACGAGCAGAGGTGGCCAATGACATACTGGATGCCATCGTTAACGATTTTGTTGGCGACCGCGACGGCCTGTTTCGGATCGCAGGCGTCGTCATATTCCACGCCCACCAGCTTGTCGCCCTTGATGCCGCCCTTAGCGTTGATGTCTTTTATGGCCTGGCGCGCACCGTTGAACTCCCTGTCACCCCACTGGGCAACAGGACCGGACATCGCACCCACTACCGCAACTTTAATGTCCTCCGCCATAGCGATATGCGAGATCGACAGTGCGACCATCCCCGCGATTAACGTCTTCGCGTTCCTTTTCATCTCAGAATCCCCATTCGTGAAGTGATGTTTATATTTTGTTTTATTATGGTTAAAAAGCATTCTGTACTTTTAATGAACAACGCTATTTTTACCAGTGCCTTTAAGGGTTTAGCGCGGTTTTTTATCAAAAACCAGACTAATATCTCTATTTTTCAGGAGATTAAGGAAAGATAATATTCTGAATTCAGGCAGAGATAAACAAATAAAAGCGCGTTTTGCAGCATAAAATAACGGCACAATGCACGGAATAAATCACTGCCTTTCAGGTTAAAATCCTGCTTATTTTTCAATCCATGTGTTTTCGAACTGCCCATGTCGCCGCTAAAAAACGAATCACCTGGCAAACGGGAATAAAAAGAGAACGCGCCTGAGCAAATAAATTGAGTACACTGGCCCTACTTTTTTTGATTTGGACAAGCAGCTAATGAAACTGACTATCGTTCGTCTGGTGACCTTTAGCGAACAGGATCATATCGACCTGGGCAAGATCTGGCCGGAATATTCCCCTTCGTCGTTGGCCGTCGATGAGAACCACCGCATTTATGCCGCGCGCTTTAACGAGCGCCTGCTGGCCGCCGTTCGCGTAACGCTGAGCGGCACGGAAGGCGCGCTGGACTCGCTTCGCGTGCGAGACGTGACCCGCCGCCGTGGGGTCGGGCAGTATTTGATTGAAGAGGTGATCCGTGAAAACCCGAGCGTGACTTCCTGGTGGATGGCCGACGTGGGCGTGGAGGATCGCGGCGTGATGGCGGCGTTTATGCAGGCGTTAGGGTTTACGGCGCAGGCGAACGGGTGGGAGAAGCGCTAAAAGAAAGCCGGGCGGCGGCTGCGCCTTACCCGGCCTACAATTTCTACCGCATTTTCCCAGGCATTATTTGGCGTCAGTTGCCGTTCCGTTAGCATGCCAGTCAAACACGCCGAACTCGAAGCCCTTCAGGTCGCCCTTCTCATCCCAGGAGAGCGGCCCCATCACGGTTTCTACCGAATTCGCTTTCAGCCAGGTGGCAATCTCCGCCGGATCGGCTGACTGGTTCAGGCCCGCTTGCAGAGACTGCAATGCTGCGTAGGTGGTCCACACGAACGCACCGCTTGGATCCTGTTTCTTCGCCTTGATGGCATCCACCACTGGTTTGTTCGCAGGTACCTGGTCGTAGTTCTTCGGCTTGGTCACCAGCAGGCCTTCGGCAGATTCACCCGCGATGTTAGACAGGGAAACGTTCGCCACGCCTTCTGGCCCCATGAACTGAGTCTTCAGACCCGCCGCACGCGCCTGACGCAGGATCTGCCCCATTTCCGGGTGATAGCCGCCATAGTAAACGAAGTCGATATTCTCTTTCTTCAGACGCGCCACCAGGGTAGAGAAATCTTTCTCGCCGGCGGTGATACCGTCAAAGAACACCACGTTGGCGTTCGCTTTTTTCAGGTTGTCCTGCACCGCGCGCGCCAGGCCTTCACCGTACTGCTGTTTATCATGAACAATCGCGATGCGCTGCGGCTTCACTTTCTCCACGATGTATTTCGCGGCGGTTGGGCCCTGATCTGAGTCCAGACCGGTGGTGCGCAGGATCAACTTATAGCCGCGCGCGGTCAGCTCGGGTGCCGTCGCTGCCGGGGTGATCATCAGAATGCCTTCGTCTTCGTAGATATCAGACGCGGGCTGCGTGGAGGAGGAGCACAGGTGACCGATAACGTATTTGATCCCGTCGTTCACCACTTTGTTCGCCACCGCGACCGCCTGTTTCGGGTCACAGGCATCGTCATATTTTACGATTTGCAGCTTTTCGCCCTTGATACCGCCCTTAGCATTAATGTCTGCAACCGCCTGTTCTGCGCCCGTAAATTCCTGGTCGCCGTACTGTGCTACCGGACCGGACATCGCGCCCACCACGGCCACTTTAATATCGGCCTGCGCCATGGTGCTGAATGCCAACGCGATACATCCTGCCAGTAACGCTTTACCCTTCATATTCATCCTGAGATTCCCCATTATTATGGTTATAACGATTGTTGTGATGTTGTTGTGTAGCGCTTTATTTCATTTATAGGCCTGCTGCTCGCGCTTTTTCAGCATACTCTGCTAAAACATACCCCATTTTTATGATTTTGGAATAGCTAATTTGAAATGAAAATATGATAGGCCCGACCGTTATTTCAGCCGGGCGTTTGGCTTTATCGTGTCAGCGAGGCGGAAATAGTATCCAGCGCTTTACGGAACTGCGCTTCGGGGATGGTGAGCGGATAGAGAAAACGGATAACGTTGCCGTAAACGCCACAGCTCAGGAGCAACAGCCCTTCGTTCAGCGCGCGCTCCTGAACCTGGCGGGTAAATTCCGGCGACGGCTGCCCGGTTTGCGGATCGGTAAATTCTACCGCCACCATTGAGCCCTGCGCGCGGATATCGGCGATATACGGACAGCCATCCTTCGCTTTGTTCAGCACCTCGACCAGATGATGGCCGAGATGAGACGCGCGCGTGCAGAGGTTGTCTTCGTCAATCACGTCCAGCACCGCATGGGCCGCGGCGATCGCCAGCGGGTTACCCGCGTAGGTACCACCCAATCCGCCAGGCGCAGGCGCATCCATCACCTCGGCACGGCCCGATACCGCTGAGAGCGGCATCCCGCCCGCCAGGCTTTTCGCCATGGTGATCAGGTCCGGCTTCACGCAGTGGTTTTCCATGGAGAACAGCTTGCCGGTGCGGGCGAAGCCGGTTTGTACTTCATCGGCAATCAGCAAAATACCGTGCGTGTCGCACAGGGCACGCAGTGCCTGCATAAAATCAGCGGGCGCGACGTTGAACCCGCCTTCCCCCTGAACCGGTTCAATAATGATGGCCGCCACCTGATCGGGCGCGATGTCGGCTTTGAAAATGCGCTCCAGGCTTTTTAGCGCTTCGGCGGTGCTGACCCCGTGCAGGTCGTTGGGGAATTGCGCGTGGTATACCGAGCCGGGGAACGGGCCGAAGCCGAGCTTATAGGGCGCCACTTTGCCGGTCAGCGCCATGGTCATAAAGGTACGACCATGGAACGCGCCGCCGAAGGTGATGAGGCCGGGGCGTCTGGTGTACGCACGGGCAATTTTCACCGCGTTTTCGACCGCTTCTGCACCGGTTGAGAAAAAGGCGGTTTTGGCCTGCCCCTCTATCGGCACGCGCTGGTTGATGCGCTCGGCAAGCGCCACATAGCCTTCGTAGGGGACGATTTGATAAGCGGTATGGGTAAAGGCGTGAAGCTGTTTTTCGATGGCAGCGATAACTTTTGGATGGCGATGGCCGGTATTCAGCACGGCGATCCCGGCGGAAAAATCAATATACTCGTTACCTTCCACGTCCCACACCGTGGCGTTTTCGGCTTTATCGGCATAGAAGTGACACATGACGCCGATACCGCGCGGCGTTGCCTGGATACGTCGGTCATTCAGTTCGTTATTTTTCACCCTGACCCCCTGAGAATGTCGCCTGCTTAGCGCATCAGTAAGTGTTTGCCAGGGGGGAGAAATTCGCCAGAGCGGGCGCTAAAAAAACAAAACCCCCGAATATGTATTCGAGGGTTATCGGGGACTTCGCCTGAATTACGCTTCGATAGCGGCGCGAAGTTTTTTCATGGCGTTCTTCTCAAGCTGACGCACACGTTCAGCGGAGACGCCGTAGCGGTCGGCCAGCTCCTGCAAGGTGGACTTGTTATCTTCGTCCAGCCAGCGGGCACGGATGATATCCTGGCTACGCTCGTCGAGGCCTTCCATCGCGAAGGTCAGCTTGTTTGCCGCCTGGTCTTCCCAGTTATCCTCTTCAATGCCGTCAGCAAAGTTAGAGGTTTTATCCTGAAGATACAGGACCGGGGCCATCGGCTGGCTGTCGGACGCATCGTCGTCGGCAGACATATCAAACGTCATGTCCTGCGCGGCCATACGGGATTCCATCTCGCGGACGTCTTTGCTGGAAACGCCCAGTTCGCGCGCGACCATTTCCACTTCATCCTGATTAAACCAGCCCAGACGCTGCTTGGTTTTACGCAGGTTGAAGAACAGTTTGCGCTGCGCTTTCGTCGTGGCGACCTTCACAATACGCCAGTTACGCAGAACGTATTCGTGAATTTCCGCTTTGATCCAGTGCACGGCGAAGGAGACCAGTCGCACACCCACTTCCGGGTTAAAGCGACGCACCGCTTTCATCAGGCCAATGTTACCTTCCTGAATCAAGTCCGCCTGCGGCAGGCCGTAGCCCGCGTAATTACGAGCAACGTGAACAACAAAGCGCAGGTGAGACAGGATCAGCGTTTTAGCTGCTTCCAGATCGCCCTGGTAATGCAGCTTTTCAGCAAGCTCCTTTTCTTCCTCAGCCGTTAACATCGGCCAGGTGTTCGCAGCCCGGATGTAAGATTCCAGGTTACCAACAGGGGCTAAAGCTAAAGTTTGCATTTCTTTGGTCATTCATTCCTCTCAATGTTTCTTCTGGTCCAGGTTGTCCCCGTCAGGCAACAACCATGCCAAAGCGTTTGAGCAACGAGATTAGCATTCACTCTTTTATCAGACAGTGATTTTATCCACAAGTTCCAGGTGCAACCGTGAATAAATTACGCACAAAATGTGACATGAAGATGATTACAGGGGAAGAGACGACAGGGACGCTTTCCCTGCAAGCGAACATCTCGGTGCAGGGAAAGATTATATCACGCTTTTATTAGTCGGGAGTAAAGTGGCGTAAATGTTGAACCGTTGCCAGCCATGCCGCTATCCAGCCGATCATGGAGCAGACCAGCAGCAAAAGCAGGCACTCATCGAAGCCTAAGCCACTGATATCAAACTTCGTTCCGAAAACCTGCGCCACTTCGGTGACGGCAGACGAAAGCCGCATCACCAAAATTTCTGACAATATCAGTGAAAGAAATGCGCCGGAAAAACCGAGCAGCGCGCCACCGTAAAGGAACGGACGCAGGATGAAACCATCCGTTGCACCAATAAGCTTCTGTACGTTGATGGTATCGCGACGGGCGAAGATGCTCAGGCGAACGCTGTTACCGATGACGAGGAAGACCGCCGCCACCATCAGCACGCCAATCATCGCTGACACGCGTCCTACCAGCCCGGTCAGGGCGGCAAGACGGGCAAACCAGCTGTCGTCCATGCGCACTTCATCAATCCCGTTGATGCGGGTAATGCGGTCGCGCAGGGTATTGAGCGAATCCGTGCCCTGGAAATCCAGCTTCGGGATCACCACCGCCACCGCAGGCAGCGGGTTCTCTTCAAGCATATCCAGCGCCCCGCCGAACCCGGACCAGTTGCGGAACTCGCCCAGCGCTTCATCGCGAGAGAGATAGTTCACCTTCTCCACGCCCTGTTCGGCCTGAATCTGCCCGACCACCTGCGCCGCCGCGTTATCGTCGAGCGCTTTATCCAGATAAACGGTGATCTGCGGCGACGGATAATACTGGGACGCCGCCTGGTTAACGTTTTTGTAAACCATATAGCAGACGCTCGGCAGCGTCAGGGAGATGGCAATCACCATCACCGTCAGGAACGTCGCCAGCGGTTTGCTTTTCAGATCCTGCAACGCGCCCTGGAAGGCGTAGCGCACCTGTTCGTTAAAGACGTTGGTTTTGCGGGAGTTCGGCTTCGGTGTCGCTTTGGCACGCTTAGGCGCATGGCGATTGCCGTCCCCGCCGCCCTGAGGCTTGCGGAAACGGTCAAACCGGTTGCTGAACTGCCGAATCTGGTTCATTGCATCACGCTTATTCACCGTGGCCTCCGTGCAAATGCCCGTCGCTCAGGGTCAGCATGCGGTACGAACGGCGGGAGATCAGCCCCATATCGTGCGTCGCCATCAGTACCGTTACCCCCACGCGGTTAAATTCCTCAAACAGACGCAGGATGCCTTCGGAGAGGGCATCGTCCAGGTTACCGGTCGGTTCATCCGCCAGCAAAACGGCTGGCTTGTTCACCACTGCACGGGCAATGCCCACGCGCTGCTGCTCACCGCCGGACAGCTGGATAGGGAAGTTCTTCGCTTTGTCCAGCAGCCCGACCTTATCCAGCGCCGCAGAGACGCGACGGCGGATATCATCGTAACTGGCGCCGGCAATAATCAGCGGGATCGCGACGTTATCGAAAACCGTGCGATCCATCAGCAGGTGGTGATCCTGGAAAATCATGCCGATCTGACGACGCAGAAACGGCACTTCACGGTTCTTAAGACGGCTAATGTCATGGCCGCTGAACCAGATTTTCCCGGCGCTTGGCCGCTCGATCCCACAGATCAGCTTGAGCAGGGTACTTTTCCCCGCGCCGGAATGGCCGGTCAGGAATGCCATCTCGCCTGGCTGGAGGTGAAATGTTACCCCCTGTAGCGCTTGTCTCCCACCGAGATAGGCCTTGCTGACGTGTTCAAAGCGAATCATTGTTAGTCCTCTCGGGCAAAAAGTGCCTCAATAAAGTCGTCCGCTTTAAACGGACGTAAATCCTCAATACGCTCGCCCACACCGATGTAACGAATAGGAATGCCGAACTGGTCGGCCACGGAGAAGATCACCCCGCCTTTCGCGGTGCCGTCCAGCTTGGTCAGCGTGATCCCAGTCAGTCCTACCGCTTCATGGAACAGCTTCGCCTGGCTAATGGCGTTCTGTCCGGTGCTGGCGTCGATAGTCAGCATAATTTCATGCGGTGCCTCTTCGTCCAGCTTCTTCATGACGCGAACGATTTTCTTCAGTTCTTCCATCAGGTGCGATTTGTTCTGCAAACGCCCTGCGGTATCCGCAATCAGCACGTCCACGTTACGCGACTTCGCCGCCTGGATGGCATCGAAAATCACGGACGCAGAATCCGCGCCGGTGTGCTGGGCAATCACCGGAATGTTGTTGCGCTGGCCCCACACCTGGAGCTGCTCCACCGCTGCCGCACGGAAGGTATCGCCCGCCGCCAGCATCACCGATTTGCCCTGCTGCTCAAACTGGCGCGCCAGCTTGCCGATGGTGGTGGTTTTACCCACGCCGTTGACGCCAACCATCAGAATAACAAAGGGCATTTTGCCTTCAATATTAAGCGGTTCGTCAACTTTTGCGAGAATTTCACCCATCTCGTCTTTCAGCAGGCCGTACAGCGCCTCGGCGTCACGCAGCTGCTTGCGGCTCGCCCCTTCGGTCAGGTTGGTGATGATCTTCCGGGTGGTTTCCACGCCCACGTCCGCGATCAGCAGCTGTTCTTCCAGCTCCTCAAACAGATCGTCGTCGATTTTTTTGCCGCGGAACAGACTGATAAATCCGGAACCTAAGTTTTCTTTGGTTTTTAACAGGCTGCGCTTCAGGCGCGCGAAGAAACCTTCTTTGGTTGGTTTTTCCTGCTCCTGAGCGATCTCGTCTTCGGCCTGCTCTTCTACCGGCACAACAATGACCGCTTCTTCAGCGGCTTCCGCCGCCAGCGCCTGGGCTTCCAGCTCTTCGTCGGTCAGTTCAGGCTCAAGGGTCGCTTCTTCTTCCACCGCCTCAACAATTTCAACGGTTTCCGCTTCGGCCTGCCACTCTTCGGCAGAAACCTCTTCAGTGTTCACCTCTTCCGGCAGCGGCAGCGCTTCGTGTTCGATAGCGGCCTGCGGCGCTTTGGTAAGAGTTTCTACGATAACCGGCTCTGGTTTTTCGCTCTCCTGAACCTGTTCAGTAACCTCAACCACCTCTTCAGCAAAGGATTTAATCTCTTCTTTGCTGTGCGCTGGTTCTTCCGCTTCGACAATCGCAGCGGTTTCGACAGGCGTTTCAGGCTGTGACTGCTCTTCTACAACCTGTTGTTCTTCGGTTTTCTGTTCTGTTTCTTGCTCTTTTTCACCGAAACCCAACCAGGAAAAGAAGCCACGTTTTTTTTGTTTTGCCATCTGCGACTACACTCCTCGCGGCGCTATATACAGGGAAGCTAAAAAAATGATGAAATAGTCTAACACTTTACTTAATTGACATCACCGCCCGCAATCGCAGGGCATTGTTAACAGAGCTTTCCTGAGATGAAGAAACCCACCCGCGCCCCGGCCGGTCAAATTCGAATTATCGGCGGTCAGTGGCGAGGCCGGAAATTACCGGTGCCGGACAGCCCCGGTTTACGCCCTACCACGGACCGCGTACGCGAGACGCTGTTTAACTGGCTTGCCCCGTCAATGGTAGACGCCAACTGCCTGGACTGCTTCGCCGGAAGCGGCGCACTGGGGCTGGAAGCGCTGTCTCGCTATGCCGCCAGCGCCACGCTGCTGGAGATGGAACGCGGCGTTGCGCAGACGTTGCAGCAAAATTTGGCTACGCTGAAGGCAACCAACGCGAAGGTAGTGAACACCAACACGCTGAGCTTCCTTGCGCAAAAGGGGACGCCGTTCAACGTGGTGTTTGTCGATCCGCCGTTCCGTAAAGGGCTGCTGGAAGAGACGTTATCGTTGCTGGAAAAAAATGGCTGGCTGGCAGACGACGCGCTGATTTACGTTGAAAGCGAAGTGGAAAATGGCCTGCCGCCCGTTCCCGTTCACTGGGATCTGCACCGCGAAAAGGTCGCCGGTCAGGTGGCTTATCGTCTGTATCACCGTCAGGCACAAGGAGGATCCGATGCCAGTACTGATTAACGTAGGGCGCTTGCTGATGCTGGGCGTCTGGGCATTTTTGATTTTAAATCTGGTGCACCCGTTCCCGCGCCCGCTGAATATCTTTGTTAACGTGGCGCTGATTTTTACCGCGTTTATGCATGCCCTTCAGATGGTGATGCTGAAAAACGGTCTGCCGAAAGATGGCCCACCGATGACCGGCTGGCAGCAGCTGCGGGTGTTTATTTTCGGCGTGTTTGAGCTGCTGGTGTGGATGAAGAAGTTTAAGGCGCAGGTGAAGAAGTAAGATATGGCCTTATGCCCGGTGGCGCGCAGCGATCCGGGCCTTCAGATAACCCTTACTGCGACGATACGCCGTCCAGTTTGTCATTGAGTTTTTCGATATCTCTGGCTCTCGTTTTGAGCAGGTGTTTTACCTGTGTGCAAATCTCTTCGGTCCGGGTGTAATACGTTCCAGAAAACGGCCCTGAACGTTCGCATAAGACATAGTTGGTTCCAAGGGGATAAAATATGACGATAAAAGAGAGGATGTTGCCAATGACAAATCCTGCCCCCATAAAGTGAAAAGCGACGGTAATTCCTTTAGCGAAAAACTTGGGTGGCTCCATGTTCTTCGAAAATGTCATATAGACAATAACTAAAACAAAGCAACAAGCTACCGGGAAAACAAACAACATAAAAAAAGAACCCCAGAAAAAATAAATAATGCTTCTGGATTCAATAATATCGGTTATATCGGGCACACTAGCCCAATAAAAACCCCAGGCAAAAGCACCATAAAAGAAGATACAAAAAAACAAAAAGCATCTTCTTTTAATTTTATTAAGATTAATACTAAGATTCATATCAGTAATTCCCGAGCTGAAATGCGCCTTCATATAGCGAGCATCGATCGTTCCACTCTGCCGTTTCATACTGCTGTTTCATGATATTTCTCATGTAATTTATAATGGTTATTTGATAAATCGTTCTGTTGCCCAAAACATTCAGCTAATAAATTATCAATACCCCAAATGCAATCACACGTATTATCTGCCCCCAAACAGGAACATCCTCACGCCATACATCCATCGTCACCTTCCCCATCACTGCGACGATACGCCGTCCAGTTTGTCATTGAGTTTTTCGATATCTCTGGCTCTTGTTTTGAGCAGGTATTTAACCTGCGTGCAAATCTCTTCGGTCCGGGTATAATACGTTCCAGAAAATGGCCCTGGGCGCTCACATAACACATAGTTGGTTCCAAGGGGATAAAATATGACGATAAGGGAGAGGATGTTACCAATAATAAATCCTGCACCCATAACGTGAAAACCAACGGTAATACCTTTAGCGAAGAACCTGGGTGGCTGCATGTTTTTCGTAAAGGTCATATATGCAATAACCAAAACAAAACAACAAGCAAGCGGAAAAGAAAATAACACAGGAAACGCCCCCCAGGAAAAATAAACAATGCTTCTTGATTCAGTGAGATCAGTGATATCTGGTACACTCGCATCATAAAAACACCAGGTAACAACGCTAAAAAAGATCATGCAAAAAAATAAAATACATCTTCTTTTAATGTTATCCATATTAATGCTAATGCTCATATCAGTAGTTCCCGAGGTAAAATGAACTTCCATATACCGAATGTTGAAATTTCCACTCTGCGATTTTTTGCTGCTCTTTCAGTCCCTTTTTTATACAATCTATAAGTTTATTTGACAAATCATACCGATTGTCCAGATCATTTAGCTTATTAACAATAACTACGCCTAATACAACTACACAAACTATCTGTCCCCAAACAGGAACAGCTGCACTCGCTATAAATGGTGATATTACCAACGAGGCCCACCCCCCAAGCAATCTCGAAATAAAAACCCCTACAATCACCTTAGCCACGTCCATCGTGACATTCCCCAGAAATGCGGCGACGTCATGCTCGGATTTAAAGATCAACTCCACCAGCCGCCAGCAAGCTGAAAACCAGATGCAGAATCTGGCTCCTGACATAATACCGTTTCGAAACCCGGCACTTCCTATACCCACCTCGAGCACTTTGGGATGATTAATCCGGTAACGCGTTCCGTTAAGAATGCGTCGTAGAGAAGGGTAGCCCGTAATCTTCACATACAGCTTTCCCCGATAAACATACTGTGTGGCTTTGATCCCAAAGCCTTTTAGCGTGAAAACAATCTTTCCAGCCTGCTGATAAGTAAAGAGTTTTGACAGACTTTTAGCCGCAGAAACCGTCTCTTTGATGTTACCGGCATAGGTTGTGGAAAAGCTGACAGGCTGACTACCTAACAAATCGTCAACCACACCCTGCGCCTCGTCAGGCGTGAGCAGCATAATGTGACGAGCATTGTTGACCAGACTATTTTTCAGCTGCCTGATTTCATTTTCGAAACGCTGATTACGCTGCCAGTTATTTCCTTTGAGGATATCTTCACGATGATTCCTTATCCAGTCCGAATACCCTTTCATCTTAAGTCCTTAAAAAACTCGTGCATCCCAGATACTGTAGGCGCTGGTTCCAGCAATACGATGTTCCCAGGCAATAGATTCGTATGACAGCTCTATAATTTCCTCTGGCTGCCCCTCGCTATCATTTATGGTATGCGGCACTTGCAAATGGATGCTGGATATTCTGGCATTAATCAGTTTTAACACATAATAACACTCGTTTAATCCCGTCTGGCTGGTGCGATAGAAGTGAAATTCACAGCTTAACGTTTCATTATCAGTAATCGCTTTTCCTAATAAAGGGGAAGACTTGTCCACGGGCTTAATAAATGTCAGGCACTGGTGGTTCACATTTTTTGCACGGCTCATGCCGTGATGAACAGCCATGACCATTATTTGATCCTGGTGAGCAGGCTGCGCTTTATTGCCTATGGAATTCATAGAAGCACATCCAGCAGAAATCATGCCCTGAGACGTTCCCTTTAAAGTCAACCACATTATATTCGCCATATGAATCTCTCAACCTCTTTCAAAATAAATGCTTATGCTTGAAATGGCATAACATTATTAGAGTATTGAAATACACATGGAAGAATAGTGATGCAAGCGAAACTTTCACCAACTAAAAAAATTATGGCTACGACATAATTACAAAAATATTAATCAGGAATATATTTGCTGGCTCTTATATATGCCAGTTTGATTTATTGTTGGCACTGACGTAAAGAACGCAGTGCCGCCCGGCGTCACAGCTCCGGTTCAAACCCTTCAAACCGCGACCCTTTGTAGCTCAACGTACCTTTCTCTCCCACGGTCAGTTGGTGGTACAGCTTCGCCTCCAGGCGGAAGGTCATCTCCAGCCTGCCGGTTTCCGGCTTAAAGCTTGCTTCATAGCGCATCGTTGTCCCCGCAGGCGTCACCTGCTGCTGGCGAGAGCGGCGGTCGTTAAGCGGTTTCTCACGTTTGTTCGCCACCACCACGCGCTTATGCAACAGCGGTGCGGCATCGTTGTCGGCCTTCTCACGACGCTGCTGCACGAAGCGAAACGAGGCGGCAATGACGATAATCGCCACCACGATAATGAAAAATAGCGGCATCTTGCTCATTGAAAAATCCCATCAGATTATGCGGAATTCAGGATACCTCGCCTGCCCCGGCATTGCCAAACGCCCGCTCGCGTCACTACACTGGATCAGAAACTGATTATTCAGCCTCAACAGTTACAGGGAGTTAATATGCTTTGGTCATTTATCGCTGTCTGTTTTTCCGCATGGCTTTATGTCGATGCGTCCTACCGTGGCCCAGCCTGGCAGCGCTGGTTGTTTAAACCCGTCACGCTATTGCTCCTGCTGTTGCTTGCCTGGCAGGCCCCCATGTTCAACGCCATCAGCTATCTGGTCCTCGCCGGGCTGTGTGCCTCCCTGATTGGCGATGCCTTAACCCTGCTGCCGCGCCAGCGCCTGCTGTACGCCGTGGGGGCGTTCTTCCTGTCGCATCTGCTTTACACCATCTATTTTGCCAGCCAGATGACGCTCTCCATCTTCTGGCCGCTGCCGCTGGTGCTGCTGGTGATTGGCGCCCTGCTGATCGCGGTGATCTGGTCGCGTCTGGAGGAGATGCTTCTGCCGGTGTGTACTTTTATCGCCATGACGCTGGTGATGGTGTGGCTGGCCGGTGAGCTGTGGTTCTTCCGCCCAACCTCACAGGCAATGTCTGCCTTCTTCGGGGCCGCGCTGCTGCTGCTCGGCAATATCGTCTGGCTGGGCAGCCACTATCGCCGCCGCTTCCGCGCGGATAATGCGATTTCGTCCGCCTGCTACTTTGCCGGGCACTTCCTGATCGTGCGTTCGCTGTATATCTAAATAACGCTTGACTCTGGAGTCGACTCCAGAGTGTATGCTGCGGTTAATGAGAAAATTATCATTACCGGAGACTGCCATGTCGACTCCAGAAACACCTAAAAAAGTTCCCCAGTTCTCGGCACTTAAGCTCAGCCCGGTTCCGGCAAAAGACGACTGCTGCTGCGAAGGAACGTGCGAAACACCAATCCAAACGCTTCCTGAAAGCGGCAACCGCTACAGCTGGGTAGTCAACGGTATGGACTGCGCAGCCTGCGCCCGGAAGGTAGAAAACGCGGTGAAGCAGGTACCGGGCGTGAACCACGTTCAGGTCCTGTTCGCCACCGAAAAGCTGATGGTCAGCGCCGAAAAAGACGTCAGCAAGCAGGTTGAAGCCGCCGTCAGCAAGGCGGGCTATACCCTGCGCAGCGAAACGGCGCCTGCCGAAAAAACCTCTCCCCTGAAAGAAAACCTGCCGCTCATTACCCTCATCATCATGATGGCCCTGAGCTGGGGACTCGAACAGGTTAACCACCCGTTCGGCAACCTGGCGTTTATCGCCACCACGCTGGTCGGCCTGTTCCCCATTGCCCGACAGGCGCTACGCCTGATGCGGAGCGGAAGCTGGTTTGCCATCGAAACGCTGATGAGCGTGGCGGCAATCGGCGCGCTGTTCATTGGCGCAACGGCAGAAGCGGCGATGGTGCTGCTGCTGTTCTTAATCGGCGAACGCCTTGAAGGCTGGGCGGCGAGTCGGGCGCGTAAGGGGGTGAGCGCGCTGATGGCGCTGAAGCCGGAAACCGCCACGCGCGTGATAGACGGTACTCGTGAAACGGTCGCTATTAACGCCCTGCGCCCGGGCGACGTGATTGAAGTGCCCGCAGGTGGACGTCTGCCGGCCGATGGGGCGCTCGTTACCGCCACCGCGAGCTTTGACGAAAGCGCCCTGACCGGGGAATCCATTCCGGTTGAGCGTGCGGCGGGTGAAAAAGTCCCTGCCGGAGCCACCAGCGTTGACCGCCTGGTGCAGCTTACGGTGCTTTCTGAACCGGGCGACAGCGCCATCGACCGTATCCTGAAGCTGATTGAAGAAGCCGAGGAGCGCCGCGCGCCGGTCGAACGCTTTATTGACCGCTTCAGCCGGATTTACACCCCCGCCATCATGCTGGTGGCGCTGCTGGTCACCGTCGTTCCACCGCTGTTCTTCGGCGCGCCGTGGGAGGGCTGGATTTATAAAGGGCTGACCCTGCTGCTGATCGGCTGCCCGTGCGCACTGGTGATCTCCACCCCGGCAGCGATTACCTCCGGGTTGGCAGCGGCGGCACGCCGCGGGGCGCTAATTAAGGGCGGCGCGGCGCTGGAACAGCTGAGCCAGATCCAGCACATCGCCTTCGATAAAACCGGTACGCTGACCGTCGGCAAACCGCAGGTGACCGGGGTGTATCCGCAGGACATCAGCGAAAATGAACTGCTTACTCTGGCCGCCGCCGTGGAGCAGGGCTCCACCCACCCGCTGGCGCAGGCGATCGTGCGTGAAGCGCAGGCGCGCGGGCTGGCTATTCCTTCAGCAACCGCTCAACTAGCGCTGGTCGGTTCAGGGATTGAAGCCGTGGTCGAGGACAAAAAAGTGCTGATTGTCGCGGCGGGTACGCGCTCTACGCCACAGGTTGAGACGCTGGAGCAGGCCGGGCAGACGGTCGTTGCCGTGATGCAGGACGGCGTACCGATGGGCATGCTGGCCCTGCGCGACACCCTGCGTGACGATGCGAGAGACGCCGTCGAGGCGCTGCACAGGCTGGGCGTGCAGGGCGTGATCCTGACCGGCGATAACCCGCGCGCGGCGGCCGCAATTGCCGACGAGCTGGGGTTGGCGTTTAAGGCTGGTTTATTGCCAGCGGATAAGGTCAGCGCGGTAACTGAACTGAACAGCCACGCCCCGCTGGCGATGGTCGGTGACGGGATAAACGATGCCCCGGCGATGAAAGCCTCAACCATTGGCATTGCCATGGGCAGCGGCACCGACGTGGCGCTGGAGACCGCCGACGCGGCGCTGACGCACAACCGCCTGACCGGGCTGGCGCAGATGATAGATCTTGCGCGGGCGACGCGGACCAACATTCGCCAGAACATCGGCATTGCGCTGGGGCTGAAGGGGATATTTCTCGTCACCACGCTGCTCGGCATGACCGGACTGTGGCTGGCGGTGCTGGCGGATACCGGGGCGACGGTGCTGGTCACGGCGAACGCATTGAGGTTATTACGACGCCAATAAAAACGCCCGGTGGCGGCTGCGCCTTACCGGGCCTACAACGGCTCTGAACCGTAGGCCGGGTAAGGCGC
>NZ_LVVA01000003.1:0-124125 GCF_001631805.1 Enterobacter genomosp. S
GTGCGTCCGTGGACGTCATAGCGCCAGCGAATGCCGTTCAGCTGCGTCAGGCGGTTGTGCGTGACCTTCTCAGCAGAACCTTCGAGTGGTGAAGGTTCTGTTGTGGTAGCGGTTTGCGGCGCGGTTAAATCCTATATCGCTCAGGGGGCGACGCTGACCTTGAAGAGTTCATGGCCTAGCCGGGTCTGAACCGCCTGATCTGCGCGGGCTATGAGCTGCTGAACCTGCAAACGGACTTCACAGCAGGCGGGAAAATGTGCGCGTGTGGACCATCCGTGTCGGTGCGACTGCGCATCAGACGGCCGGTAAGATCCACACCAACTTCGAGAAAGGCTTCATTCGTTCGCAGACTATCAAGTTTGAATACTTTATCGACTACAAGGGTGAGCAAGGCGCGAAAAAAGCAGGTTGGATGCGTGCAGTAGGGAAAGATTACATCGTCAAAGATGGCGACGTGATGAACTTCCTGTTTAACGTTTGATTGGTTTTGAATGAGAAAAATCCACACCAGGGCGTGGATTTTTTTATTGCGAGTCTATCAATAGATAACTAGTTTTCCCGCTGGCCAAATACCTGACCATCCACAAGGCATATGACTAGCTTCATAAACATTAATCAATCCATTAAAAAAGAACGGCCCTCGTAGTAAAGAACTATACGCATCTTCAAGCAAGTAATTGACAATATCCCATTTTAAGTTCTCAATCATTGAGATTTTCTCAGACTCTGGGAAGATTATTTTTGGGATAACATCATTCTCCACAACTTTTTTTGGCCTCTTTGACCAAAGAGTTCCAGCATTGATATTTTTTAGTGTGTTTTATTGCGAGATAACCCGTTATTTCATTAACAGCCTCTAGGGTGGCACTCTCCCATTCATCACTATTGAGGCTTTTTATAAACAAGCTAAGGGACTGAGCCTGGAGAACCACAGGGAGTGTCGTCACCTTACCAAGATTAACAAACCAATTAATTTTATTTAACCTGTCTATTGCTAGCTGGGATATTTTCATGTTTTAACCTGATTTATTCATCCTAGGATCCACGGTATGTTCAAAGCACCAAGCGCCATGCTGTTTTATAATAAAACTCTATGATCTGCGTTACAGAGCCTTATTAAAATTAAGAATATAAAAATAACAACAATAAAATTAAATAAATTGATTAAATTTTTTAATTGTACTTTAAGAAAGATTATCTTCTGCTACTAATTGATTAACAAAGTTAGCAAATGAATTTGTCAGATATCTTTGAAGTTTTGTGTGATTCTCTTGCATAGTCAGATCCTCATCAAAAGAATCTGAAGCATAATATATAATTGAGTAATTATCTAAATCCATGCAGAAAAAATTCCCTCCCCAATCATTTGCGAAAGGAAGCAGGTTTTGAGGAATCACTTCTCTATCCACCATGCTGATATAGCAACTGTCAATAAAAGACCCAGGATCATCATTTGTCTGACCATTATAAACAAATGACTTAAACGCAGCCACCTCTATAGACTCAAAATCTTCATCACCGACCCACCAACTTTTCTCTGGAGTGCCACCATTAAATTGCAGATAATGTAAAACGAAATCATTCGGAAGAGTAATACATAATTTCTCTTCCGTTTTAGCAATATCTGTACGTCCTATCTTTTTTTCACAGTTAATGATATTATTCATAAGTATGTAGCTTAATGACGATTCTTCGTAAGAAATTATGTGGAAAACGCTTATTCTACTGTCTAAGTAACGTAATACAGCGAGGCCTTCACGTTATTTTGCATAAATAAAATTCAAGATATTTTTTAGGTCTATCCTGAAACGCACGCTCTTTGCCGTAGTTATAAGCATCGTTAAAATATTTATACGCTTCCTCGAATTGATTTAACTCATAACAGACCATGCCGAGGTCGATTAAGGGTGCAGTGTCTATATCCGATCCACGTGTCCGTAATGTCGTCTCTCCCCATATCTTCGCCTCAGCGTAATCCGCGAGATCAAAATATGCGCTGTACATGCAGGCAGCGATCCAGTTAGCAAGTTCCGATTCGAACTTTGGCTCAGGGAGAGCTTGCCAGGCTTTTTGGTATTGCTCTAAAGCCTCGGCGTATTTATGGTTGTCGTGAAAATCGTTTCCTTTTTCTACGAAAGATGTAACTCTTTTTTCAACGAATTTATCGCAAGCGTTTTTCATATGTTTACTCATTATCAATCAAAAAAAACCTCCTTGGCTATATCAAAGTGGATATAAACAATAAATGCATTCAGAAGCAAGGAGGTCTCTTTAAGACTGAGTTTTTATTATTAAACTAACCAAAAAAGAAATTTTTAAAACCTTCTACCTCAACATCCTTAAGCTTGCTTTTTAGCATTAAATCGATATCTTCCAGAAAGTCCTTTCTGAAATTAAAATCATCATCTGTAGCATCACCATCATATTTACTTTGCTCTATCTCAATGGCAGAACAAAAAGCATCCAAAAAGTCAGCTAAGGAATTGGAAATGATGAAATTTCTTTTTTGGTTACTACCATAAACTGGAGAGGTTATATTTTTGGTATTACAAAAAAGAACATCTCCATTTCTTTCAGCAAAGATTACATAATCATCTTGCCAAGCCGTATCATTTTGGACTCGCCAGCCTGATAACATTTCATTTAGCTCTTGGGGCTCAATAATCTGTATAAAGAAGGCACCATCAAATGTTGGGTGGTCATTTAAAATCAAATGGCTATAAAAAAAACGAATTTCACCATTTAAATTTACAGGAAAAGAAGTTTCATTCTCATCGTCTGTATAGACTATCTCTCCCATATTTAAATCATTGATTTTGAATTTGTTAACAAAGTCCTGGATGGTATTTTTTATATGCATTATTCCTCTTTAAGAGTTAACATTATTGACTACTCTTAAAATTACTGCGATCCATAGTCGAATAATGTACCCATAATCCAAAGAATTTCTTCGCGCCATTAGAAAAGAAAAACAAAGAATCAATAATGGCACGACACCATTCAATATTAAGGTAGTTTATTGCTCTTTCTTTTACGATTGGAGTCTATTTCGTAGAAATAATCTTCACAGAAAACGTCTAAAGCATTTTCCAGTGGAACAAGTTTCACCCCCCGGAAGCCTTTACTTTCTATAACTTCCTTCACCTCTTGTTTAACAATGATAAAACCACCTAACAATGTGTCGTTCAACGAAAGTATATCAAATTCCAGCGCATCATCCTTGAATTCAATTTTAAAAGGTATGATGTCTCCGAATTTATCTTCTTCGAGAAAAGATTTTTCTTCATCTATAACATCCCCGCCAGGAAAATATACATATTTAAAATCATCCCGAAGAGCTTGACCATTCCCAATCGAAACTGGTGTTATATCTCGGTCAAAAAAAACATTATGCTTATGATTTTCAAGAATTGAAAATAAAGACTTATTCATCAGGTGCCCAAAGTCTTTTTTATAATAGTCAAATTTCAAAGCCCCAACATTTCTATTGCACAACAAATAAATACGGTCTGGACATGCATCGTCTGTTATTCGATAAGGGAAGGAAAATGCAGAGCCTTCTATTTCCCAGTTTTCATCGATCTGTATTCTTTCATCAACCATGCCCTGTAAATTTCTTGGCATGAGTGATGAATCAAAGTCATTCATGATCACATAATAGGACATTAATTCATTCTCCTGCATTTTGTTGTGGGAACATGACCCATCCAAATTTTATTCTTCATATCAATCTGGATCCGCCTTATAGCTATCCTCGCCCCTTTAGCATCCAATCTTCCAGAATTATATCGTTGCTCAACACGAGCAATGCGCTGGCGGACAATGTCACTATAGTTATGATGATTACTGCTATGGAAAACATCCATACCTTTCCCTGCATCTTGTTTCATCGCTGATGCGCTACCCGGAACATGAATACCATTAAATGCAGAGTTCATGTCTTTTCCGATGCCAATATTATTGAAGAATGATTGGTTCTCTTTCCACACCTCAACGGGTATAACATGGTGAGCAGAAAGTCGATCACCAACTTTACCAGCCATAGCTTTATCTAATATACCGCTATTAGATAGCCCCCACGGATCCACCCACCCCAGCGCATTCGGCGCATACTGGTAAAGGTTTATCCCCCCCGCCAGCCCTATCGGGTCCTGCTGCGTAAACCTTCCGCAGTCCGGGTCGTAATACCGGAACAGATTGTAGTGCAGCCCTGTCTCACGGTCCAGGTATTGACCCTGCATGCGCAGGTTCTGAGAATATCCTGATACCTGCGTTTCGCTTTCCCGCAACAGCTTGCCCCAGGCACTGTTTACCCCTTCCCAGCGCACCTGCCCTTCGATATCCGTCATCCGCTCCGGCGTGCCGTTCGGCTGGCAGTGGAACCAGAAGATCTCCGGGGCATCAACCCCGTCGATACGCGCCAGCGGATCGTAGCTGTCCTGATCGCTGTAGACGTAGGTCAGTGGCACATCCCCGTGCACTTCCTGCAACAGCCGGAACCCTTCCCAGACAAACCGGGTGGTGACCGGCTTGCCGGTTGGCTGTCCGCCCAGCATCTGGCGGCGGGTTTTGCTGATGCGGCGACCGAGCGGATCATAGCGGAAGCTGACCAGCGTCTGCGGCCTGTTGCGGTCACGCGGCTGGCTGATGACCTCCGTCAGGCGGTGCTCACCGTCGTAGCGGTAGTGCCAACGTGTCTGTCCGTTATCTTTCTCCACGGTGCGTCCGTGGACGTCATAGCGCCAGCGAATGCCGTTCAGCTGCGTCAGGCGGTTGTGCGTGACCTTCTCAGCAGAGCCTTCCAGCGGGTTACCGGCTGCATCCCAGCGCCACTGCTCCTGGCCGGGCAGCGTGCCGTCCTGAACCAGTAGCCGGCCTGCGCTGTCGTACTGCCAGCGGTACCAGCTGAACGGATTATCGTCCCGCTCTTCGCGAACCAGGTTATTACGGTAATCGTAATCCCAGCGGCGGGACCAGCGGCGCGGCGACGGGCGCTGAGCGTTGCCGGTAAAGACGTCCCGCCGATGCAGGCGACCAAGGCGGTCGTATTCGCTGCGGGTGGTCAGCAGCCCCTGCGTGCGGCTGGTCTCTCGGTGGAGTTCGTCGCGGGTAAAATCGGAAACCGAGAGCTTATCCAGAGCAATGCTGAGCAGATGCCCGCTGCCGTAGTAGAACTGCTTCAGCTCGCGGCCATCGGGCAGCGTGACGGAGGTGCGGTTGCCCAGTGCATCATACTCCCACGCCAGTTCCCCGTGCTCGCCCGACTCGCGCGTCACGCGACCAAGCGCGTCATATTCAAAGTCGAGCTCCTGTTCCGCCTCGGTGCTCCAGGCATCGGCTGAAAGCGCGGGATGCAGCCCAATCCGGCTTAACAGCCCGGACGGCGTGTAGTGGTAGCGGGTCTGCCCTTCCGGCGTGGTGCGGGCCACCAGCTGACCACTCGCGCTCCAGGCGAAGGCATGCGTGATGGCCTCCGGATGTCCGGCGGCAAAGGTACGCGCTATCGTGCGTCCGCACGCGTCATAGCGATACTGCGAGGCCACGCCATCGAGCCCCACCTCTTCCAGCAACAGCGAGTCTGCGCCCCAGATAAACCGGTACGCTTCGCCGTTTTCGTTTTCCAGAGCAATCAGACGCCCGCGGCTGTCCCAGCGGCGACGAACCTCTTCACCCTGCGTATTACGCGTGGCGGTTAAGCGCCCCGCGTCATCGTATTTAAACTCGCTCTCTTTCCCGTCGGCACCCGCATGCTTTACCGGCAGGCCACGCTCGTTCCATTTGAGCGACTCTGTCCACCCTTCCGGGCGATCGAGCTGTACCGGACGCCCCGCGGCGTCGTAGCGGTAGCGCGTCTCTTCGCCGTCAGCGCTGATCTCAGCCACCAGCCAGCCCAGCGGATGATAGCGATACTGAGTAACCCGACCAGAGCAGTCCGTGGCGCGAACCACCTGCCCGGCCTCGTTGTACTCCTGGAAGCGGCTGTTGCCGGCGGCATCCACCTCTTCAACCACTTGCCCATACTCGTCCCGACGCAGTTGCGTAACGTGCCCGATTGGATCGACCACGCGCTTCAGCCCGTGGTGTTCGTCGTACCAGAAGCGGGTCGCGCTACCGTCTGCTTCAATGATTGACGCCGGAAGCGCACGGTGCTCCAGCCAGGTGGTGGTGCGGGTGTTACCGTCTGCGTCGATCTCCTGCACCCGATTGCCCATCTCGTCATAGACGAAGGTGACGGCATTGCCGAGCGGATCGATGCGGCGCGTAAGGAGCTCGTTGTCATCCCACTCGTAGCGCCAGTTCTCGCCGCGCTCGTCAACGTAGCGAACAATCAGGCTCTGCGCATTCCAGTAGTGGCGGCGTGTCTGACCATCGTAGTGCTCGACGGTGGTCAGCCCGGCGGTTAAATCGTAGCTAAAGCGGCAGCCGTCGCCGGTGCTGGTGCGATTTTCCACCACGCGCCAGTGGTCGAATTTTTGCCAGCGGTATTCGCTCTCCAGCCCGCCCGGCAGGCGGTGCCAGACCATCAGGCCGTTATCGTTATAGCGGTATTCACGGGTCACTACACCGGAGGCATCCGTCGCGCTGGCCAGCTGGCCGCGTCCGTCGTAGCCCCACTGCATCAGCGGCCAGGTGCGGCTGCCGTCAAAATGGCTCGCCGAGGAAACACGCTGCGGGAAACGCTCGTCCTCATAGCGCAGGGTGACGTCAATCGCCCGCGGCTCGTCGTGAAGACCGACCAGCCTGCCGTGCTCGTCCCACTCCGTCAGCAGCGCGTTGCCGTATTCATCGCTGAGGGACGCCAGACGCAGGATAGAAGGATTCACGCGGGTCGGTTTGTACAGACGCCACACCGCGCCGTCGTCGTCGGCAATCGCCACGTCGCCGTTCTCATTGCGGCGGATAATGATGCCTTCGCTGATGCTGTAAAACGCGCGGTCAACCGGCGGCAGCGTAAAGCTCAGCTCGCGCCCGGTTTCATCGAACCAGGTGGCGTTTTTTTCTTCCAGCGTCAGATAGCTGTCAAAGGTGGTTGCCCAGCCGAGGCCAAACAGCCCTTCGCGGGTAGTCAGGCTGTTGTAGCTGCGCTGCCAGCGCAACGGAAAGCGCCCCGGCAGCGTGAAATCGAGTTCATCGTCGTCATTCAGCACCTTCACGCCGGTAGCGGCGTGAACCGGGTGCGAGGAGCCGAACACGGCGTTGACCGCCATATCCGCCAGCATCCCGCCGCCGGCAGACGCCAGCGCGCAGGGCATGTTTTTCAAAATCTTGCCAGGACGCCCGCGCAGCAGGGAGAGCGCAATCATCCCCAGCGCCAGACCCGGCGTTTTGCCGCTTTTGATGTCGCGGACCGTTAGCGTGTCGCCGCCGATGATCACGTTCGGGGAGACGTCGTCGGACACGGTGCCCTCGCAGGTGGTGCGATCTTTTGCGCGTACCGCAGGCTGTCCGTTGATGAAGACGCTTTTTGAACCTTCCGCCAGATACTGCGGCCCGGAGTGTTTATCGCACGCCACCTTGTCTTCTTCCAGCGGCGAGGTGCCGGCAGCGGCAGAGGCCACGCTCGGCTGCCACATTTCGCTGCCGAACTGTCCGGCGGCGGAAAGCAGCATGCCCGCGTAGTCGGCAAAGCTGCCCGGAGACTGCGGCTCAGGGGAAGGAGTATCGGCAGGCGTCAAGGTCCCGGCTGCCCGTGCAGCCGGGATCGCATTGGTCAGAACGTTGCTGGAACCGGTGGTGATTTTGCCCGCAGGCGACGGCGGGAAAAGCGCGTTACCCAGCCCTTCAGCGGCGTTGCTGATATCGTCGGTGATCCCCGCGACGTTCGCCAGAACCCCGCCGATAATACCGCTCAACAGACAGCTGGATCCTATCGCCGCCACGCCTGCGGCAGCGGCCCCGGCACCCAGCAGCGGAGCCGCGACGGTCGCTGCTGCGCCCACCGCCGCGCCAATCACCGCATAGGCAGCGCCTTCCGCCACAATGCTGGTGATGTCAGCAAAAATGCTGGAGTGAATAATCTCGTCGCCCTTGCGGGCCGCGTTGTTATCGCTCATGCCTTACACATTCCGGTTGTCGTTTAGCGTCAGACTTTGCTTCAGTGCGCTCCAGCGCGCCTCGTCCTCTTCCGTAAAGGCTTTTAAGGCCGAGAGGGTAAAAATCATCAGTACCGGTTTGCCTGGCGTCTGCACGGCCAGCTGTTTTTGCCACAGGCGCTGGCCGTTACGGTCAAAGGTGGTCTCAACTTCCAGCCCGTTAATTTTTCCGTCAGGCCCGGCTTTTACGTGCTGAAATTCGCTCTGGGCGATCTCACCCATCTGAGGACGCAGCACGTCCCACTGGCGGTGAAACTCTTGTTCGTAGTCGCTACCATCCGGTATGACCCCGCGGCTGACCACTACAGATAACCCGCTCTCGTCATCGCGAATGATGTTCATGCTGTTGTCCTGCCAGGCGGCAGGAAATAGGGTGAAGGAACCTTCCTGGAGGGTGTATTTCATAAGTGAACTCGTGTCTAAAATTACTGAAGGGTTTTACGTACCGGCATAGCCACCCCGGCGGCAGACAAAAAACAATTACTCTTCCGGAGGCGAAAATTTCTCCTGCACCGCCGCATCAATATCCCCTTTATGCCCCGCCCCCGGCGCCGTCGTGCCCGGCTTGGTACCCGACGTGTTCAGGTGCAGCTTGCCGCCCGTGGTAATGTGGCCATCCCCCTCAACGAAGAAGTTAAACTCTTTACCGATCAGGTTAATTTTGCCGTTAGCGTTAAGTTCTATCGCGCTTTCACCCGAGACCAGCCGCAGCTTCGTCCCGGACGCGATCACATACTGCTCCACCGCCGCATCCAGCTTGCCTTTCCCCGTCAGGATCTCGGTTCCGCCTTTCACGGCCTGGATCTGATTAGCCTCGACGCGATGCAGCTCATTTTTCTTCACGTAATGGCTGCGCGCCCCGCCGACGCTGTGCGTTTCATCATTTTTAACGCTGGTATCCAGATTGCGCTCGGCCTGGATCCACACCTGCTCCGCGCCCGCCTTGTCCTCAAAGCGCAAGGCGTTGGCGTTGTCCACGGAGCCGTCCTTTGTCCGGCTCATAAAACCCATCTGCGTTGCCGCTGCGGGCAGTGCCCACGGCGGCATGCTCGCGTCGTTGTACACGCGCCCGGTGATAATCGGACGGTCCGGGTCGCCGTTGATAAAGTCCACCACCACCTCGTCGCCGACGCGCGGAATTTGCACCCCGCCGTAGCCCTGGCCTGCCCATGCGCTCGACACACGCACCCAGCAGGAGCTGGTGTCATCGCCCTTCGCCAGACGGTCCCAGTGGAACTTCACCTTCACGCGGCCATATTTGTCCGTCCAGATGCTCTCTCCCTGCGGCCCCACCACTTTCGCCGTCTGCGGGCCGTAGGTCCGCGGCCACGCCGTGGACTGCGCCGGACGGTACGACACCGCCGCCGGAATGACGCTGAAATCGGTGCGGTGAATGGTTTCCCCCTCGCCGCTCGCGTAGCGGTTCTCCTCGAAGTGATAGCCCGCCGCCGTGACCAGATACTCCCCGTTGTCGCTGAAGAACGGCGCGTTGGTCAGGGTAAAGATGTGGCCCGGCGCAATGCCCGCTGCGGTAGCCGTCGCCTGAATCTGCTGATGCTCCACCTGCCAGCGCTCCTGACGGATACGGGCGTAGAACTCCGCATGGCCCGTCTCCACAAAGCGCCCCGGCCAGTCGTACACGTCGATGCTGCCCGGCTTCGGTGACGCCGGGTTCTGCTGGGCCTGGAACAGCCACGCGTTCGGCTTGCGGAAGTCGTAGTCGTCGAGGCTGTAAATCCCCGGGGTCACGCTGTCTTCCAGTGCCCACTGGCTGATGCCCTCTTCGTCAGTGCTGCCGCCGGACGGCGTCTGGTGATACGGGATGACCTCGTAGCCGCTGAACGGCTGATGCTGCGTCGCGGCGTCGGTGAGTACCAGGGTGTGCTTGTCGGCCTCGTGGCTGAAGTAGTACGCAATTCCCTCCAGCTCCATCAGGCGGCTGATGAAGTCCAGGCTCGATTCCTGATACTGCACGCAGTAGTCCCACACCCGGTAGCTACCGGTGAGTTTGTCTTCGAGGTTAACCTGGTGCTCGCCCAGCAGGGTCTTCACAATCTGCGGCACCGTCTGGCCCTGGAAGATTCGCAGGTTACGGTCGCGCTTCATCGGCCACAGGTCCGGCTCCACCGTCAGCTGGTACACCGCGTAGCGGGTGCCCGTCAGCTCCACGGCACTCACCGCCACGCGGGTAATCTTGCCGTTGATGTAGCGGGGAGTGAGCAGGTTCTGCGTGGGGATGGTCACCGTGACCGGCTGACCGAGCAGCCTGCTGCGGTCGATGCGCGCATCTGTGCCGAGCAGAGTCAGCGTCAGCGCGTACGACTCGGACATCGCCTCGCGGCCGGAGAGTTTCCAGAAAAGCAGCCCCTCGACCGGGAGCTGGACGGTAATTCGGTTGAGCATAATCTTTATTCCGTAATGGTTTATGCTGAGAATATTTTTAACGCAAGGTTTTTTTAAACGTGAATGTTCTGGTTATTGGCCGTCTTACTCTTTAACCGGGGGCCTTTCCCCTTCATATTTATAAATCCACAGGGAATAGATTTTCAGAAACTCTGACAAAAAGAACAAAAAGCCATTTAGCCAGACATTCATCACGCCCGTGAAACTTAACACCAGGGGAAAAAGGGAAACTGAGTAGCGAAATGTAACCAGACGCAGTATTTCCTGACAGAATGCCAGTCTGCTCGCGTATAAATTCCGGGCGAAGAAGCACCATGCTGAGGCAATAAAAGAGAGCAACAGCAAGAAATCGAGAATAAAAAAAAGAGTAACCAGAGCGCTATACCCGCCAGCAGACAGCGTGTTCACAACCGTACTGAAGGCGTGTATATCGGAAATAAAAGGGATTCTGTCATGACGCACGGACTGGGCACAATAGAGCACAATGGCCAGCGCATCCATGCATCCCCAGAAAATGAAAACATTATCTCTGACTTTCATGGCCGTTAAGCAATTACTTAACGGGCTGAGGTGGCCATTCGCCCCCCTTCTGGATGAGCTTCTCTTTTATTTCGTTTAATTTCTCGTACTGCTCACTGCCTCGCTCAAGCCCTTGCAGCGCGTCCGCGAGTGCATTACTCATCGACCAGCCATTTTTAGCCTTAATTGACGGATCCGCTCCACGATCGAGCAGCAACAAGACATGATCGTATGACTGGTTATCCAGCGCATCGAACACCAGCGTTTTACCCAGTGAGTTGGTTGAGTTGGCGTCAGCGCCGCGATCGAGCATGGCTTCCAGCGTCTCTGTATTTTTCGCTTTAAGCGACTGGAAGACGATCGGTTCGTGGAAAACATTATCTTTCACGTTGGGTGAGAGGCCACCGTCCAGCATCGCGTCGATCCAGTCCGCACTGTCTCCCTTTAGGGCAAATTCAGCAGGACTGCTTTTTCCCTGCGGTCGAGGCTGGAGCGGATCTGCGCCGGCCTGAACAAGTAACGTAATGACCTCTAAATGGTTCGACGTTTTTTTATCATTAATTGCATTGCCAAGGGCCCAGAAAAGCAGGGTCATATCCTGCTTTCCCGGTTGATTAAGGTCGCTGTCTGGCGCAAGCGTCTTCACCGCATCGACGTCGCCTTCCTCAATCGCTTTCGCCAGTTCAAGCTGCTGGCCGCTGAAGTAGTCCTGTGGATTAAGTTCCATATCCTGCTTGCACCCCTGAATCATGAATAAAAAACATAACGCGATAAAAGCCATCAAACGTTTTTTCACAATCGACTCCCGATTATCGAAATATCCTCATCCTTCTGTTGCTCTATGCAATCTATCGCCTGGTTAATGCCATGGCGGTCCAGCGCGCTTCCGGTTCCACCAGGGAGATCGTGAGGAATTCCTGCAGCGTTGGGGCTCAGCGCAGAGATTTCCTCTTTGAGGATCCACGAAGGGACATGCCCTTTCATTGTTTTAAGATCTTCCCAGGGGTTAACTTCCTGGATCCTGGTGAGCAGTTCACCTTCTACCCGATACGCCTGGATATTATCCGTACTGCCTAATAGCTTGCCGCCATATTTTTCTACGGTTCCGGCATTCAGACCTGCGGCATTGAACGTCCATCCCGCTTTCCCGCTGCCCATGGAGGTTGCAGAGGCGAGGCCACCGCCAAGGGAATGTCCGGCAATATCAATATTCTGGCCTGACCTTGCCAGCTCCTTACCAATACTCACGGCCTTTTTATAATAATCTGAAGCCATACCCATGCCCTGCGAAAAGTTATTCGACCAGTCAGCCCCGTTTACCACCGGCGCCAGCTCCCCTTTGGTCAGTAAAGAGGAGACATTCTCAGACAGTGATGCAAAACCAGGCTCGCGCGATCCCCTGAATACCAGCGTGGGGTTCATGTCAGTGCCGAACACGTCCGGCTTCGGTTGATAGACGCGCGCCAGAAAATTGGGGGATGTGTCATCGTCAAAAAGCATCGATTTGTTCAGCCCGAACTTTCCTAACAGCGCATCGTCATTACTGATATCCGTCCACCCCTCCGGCACGCCGGGCGTGGCTTCCAGCGGGTTGACGGTCTTGTAAATATTCTCCGCCAGCTTCGCTTTTTCCACCGCAATATTATTCGCCGCCAGCCGCTTAGCCGCGATCTGCGCATCCGGATACAGGCTGCTGCTCCCCTTCGCGATCAGATCTTTACGCGCCTGCCAGCGTTCTGCTTTGGTCATCTGCTGAAGCTGTGCGGCATAGGTTTTGCCGTCTTTGCCCGGGGTCGGCTCGTCCGGCACCTGCGCCGCTTTCGATTTCACCACCTGCTTCGGCAGTACCGTTGGCGCAGGGCGAGAACCATACGTTCTCACCATGGTTTCATATCGGTCGACAATCGTACTCACCGGATACCAGCCCAGCCCGACCAGGGACGCAGCCTGAAGTTGCCCTTTGGCGTTGATATAAAAAATTTCCGTTACTGATGACCAGTCACGGAAACTTTCATCAATCGCGACCACCCTGCCCATCTCCAGATCCTGGGCGATCAGCGTGCGGGTATCACGCCCGGACTGGTAAGGATTCGCGCCGGTGATCGTGCGCAGCAAATCGTAGCGCGTGAAGAGTGAGCGCAGCGAGTGGTCGGGAACCGACATAATCCACTGCCCGGCAACGGACGGGCGGATTATTTTCGCAAACAGCGCCGGCGAGACGTTCTCGTGGAAAAGATAGACAAACTTGATGTTATACATTCGCTCCGTCCTGTTACCCGCAGGCTTACGGATTCACCAGCCAGGTGCCTGGCTTCGCAATATCCAGCGTCTGGGTACGCGTTCTTCCATTGCCTTCCAGTTCAATACGGGTTTCACCCGCCGGCAGTTTCAGCGATGCGTAACCGTTATTGCCCGGACGCAGCGCTTTCGGCTCGCCGTTAATCTTCAGCGTCTCGCCATCCAGCATGCGGATATAGACCAGCGCGACCGGGCTGGCGTCGACAGGCGGCGCACTCTGCTGTGCCGTAGCCGGTGGCGCAACCGGTTCGCTCACCTCTGCGGTTGCCGGCTTGGTTTCCGGTGCGGTGGTGTTAGCCGGAGGACTCACGGCAGGCGTTTGCGCCGTCTGCGCTGGCGTATCCTGACTGCCGCCGCCGAACAGCATCGCGCCGGCTACAACCCCAACCAGAACGCCCGCAGCAACCAGACCCGGCAGCTTGTAACGTCGCCAGTCCAGCGCGGAAGCAGACGCTTCCTCTTCCACCGGCACCAGCATTGTGCCGGTCTTTTTCGCGGTCAGCACCTCGTCGATACCGGCGACGGGCATCTCGATCAGCGCCGCAAACTCCTCGATGGATTGCGGACGGTCTTCCATATGCAGCGCCAGCGCCTTGTCGATGGCCTGTAGCAGCGGGATGGAATACCCCTGCGGCATCAGCTCCACCAGCGGTTTGCAGGTGTCCTGAATCGAACGCACCACGCTGACCGGCGGCGGTGAGCCCACGATGAGGGTACGCAGCACGGCGCCGAGCGCGTAAATATCCGTCCACGGCCCCTGCTCGCTTTCATTGTCGTCGGTGTATTGCTCGATAGGCGCAAACCCCGGACGCAGCATGGTTTCCGTCTCGTCCGAAAGGTTGCCGATGGTGCGGCGCGCCGAACCGAAATCGAGCAGCACCGGCAGGCCGTTATCCTGAATCTGAATGTTATCCAGCGAGATATCGCGGTGCAGGTAGCCCTCGTCGTGGATCGTTTTGATGGCGCCAAACAGCATCGGCAGCATGCGGCGGATCCACGCCTCGTTAATCAGCTCCGGTTTTTCTTCGCGCAGACGCGACAGCGTGGTGCCGCTGTAAAACAGCGTCCCCATGTAGGCCGTGTCGTTTTGCACCCAGAAACGCAGCACGTGCAGCAGGTTCGGGTGGTTAAAGCGCGCCAGCAGGCGGGCTTCCTGGATAAAGCTGTTGAGGCCGGCAGAAAACGCTTTGCCAAAGCGCTCGCTGCGCAGCACCAGCGTCATATCCTCGCCGCGCACGGCGAGGGAGGAAGGCATAAACTCTTTGATAGCGATAGTGCGTTCGAGCTGGTGATCCCAGGCGCGATAGACGATGCCGAATCCGCCGCCGCCAATCACCTCTTTTATTTCAAACTCATTGAAACGGTACCCGACCGGGAGCGCGTTTGGGACAGTCCGATTGTTATCATTATCCGTCATCTTTTACAGTTCTCTTGATGATTATTACGCGGCAAACTGACAGTGGAACTCGCCCTGCTCGCAGGTGACGTGCAGACGTCGGTACTGCTCGTCGCTGCGGCTGGCGGTAAGTAAAATCTGGCTCATCTGAGGCAGCAACGTATTGGTCAGAATCGCATCGACCATACGTCCACCCGACTCGACTTCGGTACAGCGCTGAACAATCTGTTCGACCACGCTGTCGTCAAATTCAGAAATAATGTTGTGATTCTCTTCCAGACGTCGCTGAATGCGCTTGAGCTGGAGACGGACGATCTGCCCCAGCATCTCGTCGCTCAGCGGGTAATACGGCACCACCAGCAGACGCCCCAGCAGCGCCGGCGGGAAGACCTCCAGCAGCGGCTGGCGCAGGGCGCCGCTCAGCGCATCGGGCTCCGGCATTAGCTCCGGGTCGGCGCACATGGCGCTGATCAGGTCGGTACCCACGTTAGACGTCAGAATAATAATGGTGTTACGGAAATCGATGTGACGCCCTTCGCCGTCCTCCATCCAGCCCTTGTCGAAGACCTGGAAGAAAATCTCATGGACGTCAGGGTGCGCTTTTTCAATTTCGTCCAGCAGCACCACGCTGTAGGGACGGCGGCGCACGGCCTCGGTTAAGACGCCGCCTTCACCATAGCCCACATAGCCCGGAGGCGCACCTTTTAACGTCGATACGGTGTGCGCTTCCTGGAATTCGCTCATGTTGATGGTAATGACGTTCTGCTCGCCGCCGTAAAGCGACTCCGCCAGCGCCAGCGCGGTTTCGGTTTTACCCACGCCGGATGGCCCGCAGAGCATAAATACGCCGATCGGTTTGTTCGGATCGTCAAGCTTCGCGCGCGCGGTTTTCACCCGACGGGCGATCAGATCCAGGCCGTGGCGCTGACCAATGACCCGCTGGTTCAGCGTGTCGGCCAGGTTAAGCACCGCGTCGATCTCATTTTTCACCATCCGGCCCAGCGGGATCCCGGTCCAGTCCGAGACCACCGCCGCCACCACGTTTTCATCCACCGCGGCAAACAGCAGCGGTTCGTCGCCCTGTAAGGTCGTCAGCGCCTGCTGCTGCTCCGCCAGCTGGCCGCGCAGTTCAGCCGTATCCTCATCACCTGCCGCAAACAGCGCGGCGCGCAGGCGGATAATATCCTGCACCAGGCTGCGCTCTTCTTCCCAGCGGCGGGAAAGGGCTTCGCGTTGGGTTTCGAACGCGTCTCGCTCGGCGGTCAAGGTTGCCACGCGCGCCGGATCGCCTGCCCCCACGCGCGCTTCGCGTTCGGCAATTTCCAGCTCCACGTCCAGGGCCGCCAGATGACGCAGGCAGTCTTCCAGCTGGGCAGGCGGCGCGCTCTGGCTCACGGCCACGCGCGCGCAGGCGGTATCCAGCAGCGCCACCGCTTTATCCGGCAGCTGACGCGCAGGAATATAGCGATGCGACAGCTTCACCGCCGCGCTAACCGCTTCGTCGAGAAGTAAAACCTGATGATGGGTTTCCAGCGGCGACACGGTGCTGCGGAGCATCAGTACGGCTTTCGCTTCATCTGGCTCGTGAACCTGTACGGTCTGGAAGCGGCGGGTCAGCGCCGGATCTTTCTCAATGTATTTTTTGTATTCCGCCCAGGTGGTCGCGCCGATGGTGCGCAGCTGGCCGCGCGCCAGGGCTGGCTTGAGCAGGTTAGCGGCGTCGCCGGTGCCCTGCTGCCCGCCTGCGCCAATCAGGGTGTGGATCTCATCGATAAACAGAATAATCGGCGTGGCGCTGGACTGCACCTCGTTAATCAGCGCCTGGAGGCGCGCTTCAAATTCCCCCTTCATGCCCGCCCCGGCCTGAAGCATGCCGATATCCAGCAGCCACAGCTGAACGTTTTGCAGCGGCTCCGGCACGTCGCCGTCGGCGATACGCAGCGCCAGCCCTTCCACCACTGCGGTTTTCCCGACGCCGGCTTCCCCGGTCAGCAAGGGGTTGTTCTGGCGACGACGCATCAGGATATCGACCATCTGGCGGATCTCTTCATCGCGCCCCACCACCGGGTCAATCTTGCCTTCCCGGGCACGCGCCGTCAGATCATGACCATACTGCGCCAGCGTGCCCTGCGCGGCCGGGACGGCACCGGCAGGCGCATCCGCCGCGGCGGCAGCCTGCTGGCTCTCTTTGCTGTCGGCGCAAATGGCGTCGAACTGCTCGATCAGCACCTCGACGTTAAGTCGGGTGAACTGTCCCGAAATGCTTTTCAGCACGTTAGCCAGATTCCACGTTTTCAGTATGCCGATCAGCAAATGGCCGCCGCGGATGCGGCTGACGCCAAACTTCAGCGAGCCGTAGACCCAGGCGCGCTCGACGGCGCTGTCGATATGCTCGGAAAGGTCAGAGACGGAACTGGCGCCGCGTGGCAGGGCATCCAGCGCCGCCACGATATCGCGCGTCAGCTGCTGTTCATCAAGGGCGAAGTGACGGATGACCCGTTGCAGATCGCCATCCTGCTGCTGCATCAGCTGATGCAGCCAGTGCACCAGCTCAACGTACGGGTTGCCGCGCAGTTTGCAGAAGGCAGTCGCGCTCTCCAGAGAGGTAAATAACAGCGTATCCAGTTTGCCGAAAAGCACGGCACGGCTAATTTCTGACATGTTAGTTTCCATTAACAATGATTCGGTATACGGAAGGATTATCGCTCTGCGCGATACACCAGATCGCCACGCGGAACAGGCTGAGGCTGAAGGCCCAGCCAGGTGTTGTACCCTAATCGCCCGGCACTGCCGAGCGTGGCGCCCTGCACCGCATCGGCGCGCAGGATCACCCGTGTTTCCCATTCAAATTCCACCCCGGCATACTGTCGCACCCAGTCGCGCAGCTCGGTGACCCACCCTTCGCCCGGCAGAAAACGGTTGTACTCGTCTGCGCTTAAGGGGCCAATCTCAAGCCTAAACTTATGCTGTACGTCGCGTACCGCAATGCCGAGAAAGGCGGATTCCCCCATGCGCGGCACGCGCCGCCCTTCGCCCAGCTGTGCCTGCTCCCGCATTGAGAGCGGCATCCACTGCGGGACGTTGGCCACCAGCCTGACCGGAACGTTGAAATAGTTACGCAGGATCTTCTCCAGCCCTTCCGGATCTCGCCCGTGGCGGGTCAGGTGCCCGGCGTGGGTAAAGCGGGCATGCGCGCTCAGGCTGCCTTTCGACATCTGACCGGGCTGGCCCATGCCAATCAGCGACGCCAGATACCCTTCGAAGCGCCTGTTGTCGTCCCGATCCAGTGAAACGGCTGGCTGCGCGTCCGCCCAGGCGCGGTAGAACAGCAGCGTCAGGCGGTGGTGAAAGAGGTCGGCAAACGCGCTGAGGCTGTGATCCTGATGATGATGAATACGCTCGCGGGCATACTCGGTCATGTGTACCGGCAGCGGGCCATTAGGACCAAACAGGCCGAAGCTCAGAATAGAAACCTCATGCAGCCCGTTCTCTTCCCGCTGCCGGACCTCGGCAACGGTTGAAGGCGCAAAGCCCATCGAAGGCTGCTGACCAATACGCAGCGGCTCAAATTTCGGCAGCGGCGCGCGTCCCAGCGGATAACGTTCACCGCCCTGGGCATCAATGCGTCTTAACAGCTGGAATAGATCGTAGCGCCACGGCGTCTCGCGCACCCCGCGCCAGAACGCATCGGGCAGCGGCGTCAGGCGATGTACGCACAGCGTTGCAGGGGCAACTTCGCTCATACCAGCGCCCTTTTACCCATGCGCGGCGCCCAGTAGCCGATCTCGCCGCGCTGCTGGCTCTTGAGCGTGAATTCCGTGAAGCTGTTGATGGAGACCAGGCGGGCAAAAAGGCGCTCCAGCACGCTGCCGAATAGCCACGGGCTGGCACCGGAAAAGGCGCGTTCATCCACGGTCAGGGTAATACCGATCCCGCGGGCGAACACCACCGGTCCCGGCTCCGGCACGCGGCGGTGAACCGGCTCCAGCACGCAGTGGCGAACGCCATCCACCTGGCGGGCAATCGGCGTCTCTGCCAGGTTGGCATACAGCCCTAACAGCTGACGCAGCGCGGCGGCGCCCTCTTCGTTTTCACTGTCCATCAGGCTGAGGTAATTCATTTGCAGCTGGCTGATGAGTCGCCAGGTGCTGAACCCTTCCGCCAGCGCCGGACGCGGAGGCGTCGGGCCTTTGCGCAGGGTTAACGCCTTCACCGGCATGGAGTCGGCCATAATAAACTGCCCGAGCTCCTGCTGGAGCATCAGCGGCAGGTCGCGGCTGGTGCACAGCACCTCGGCGGAAATGTAGCGCAGTTTCTCCTGCCACGGCGCGTGCTGCGCATCCACCAGCGAGACAAAGACCTCCGAGCCGATATAGCCCGTGCGGGTGCCGTAGCGCAGCGCGTGTTCCGAGAGAACGCGCTGCTCGCGGCGCAGGGAAAAATAGGCGCCATAGTTACCCGCGTCGCCGCTCCAGGTACTCCAGAACGGTCGAAACGTCTGGTCGTCCCGCTGCCCGTCGGCGCTGGCGTAGATTTTTTTCACGGCATAAATTTCATAATCCAGCGGTCGGATGTTATCCACCACCAGATGGTATTCATGCTGGCCTTCGTTCAGCTTTTGCCGTGCCGCCACTTTCGGGAAGAGGTTGATCACCGGCGTGCAGTGCAGCGCCAGGTGGCTGGCGTCCACTACGCGCTCCAGCTGATCGTCGCTCTTGTCGAGCAGAATAAAGATATCAAACGCCTTTTCGTCTTCGCAGCGCTGGATCAGCTTGCCCAGCCCGCTCAGGCTGATGAAGCGAAAGCGTGCCGGGAACGCAAAGTACTCCTGCAACAGGCGATAGCCGTCAAAGTTGCGCAGATCGTCCGGGAGCAGCGCCTGGTCCGCGTCAAAGCCTTCCTGACGCAGGGCGTCAGACGACAACAGCTGGCGTTGGGGCTGCTTGCTGACCGTCTGGCAGACGATGCCCGCGTGGTGCTCCATGACCAGCTCCAGCAGCTTAAGCGCTTCGATGTCCGGGCCGCTTAAGAAGAACTCCAGGCGGTCAAAATCCAGATGTCCGAGGTGCTGCGGGCCATCGCAGGCAATGCGGATCCGCAAAGCGCTGCTGATCCCTCGCTGGCTCAGGCCGAGCTGGGCCAGCGGCAGATCGGCGGGCACGCCGCCGAGCTCGATCCTGTCGATTTTTAGCGGCAGCAGGTTCACTTCGTGCGCCGTGGTATAGCTGCACGTGACGCCGGTTTTTTTCAGCGCCAGGCTGTCCATCATGGTGCCGCGCGGCACAATGAAGCCTTTGCTCAGGTCGCCGCGGCTGCTGTCGGGCTGAATTTCAGCGATCGCCATCGACGGCGTGGGCGCCAGATAATTCGGCGCAATCATCTCCAGCATGCGCTGTGAAAAGCGCGGGAACTCGGCGTCCATCTTCATCTGCACGCGGGAGGTCAGAAAGGCAAAACCTTCCATCAGCCGCTCGATGTACGGGTCCGCCACTTCGATGCCGCGCATGCCAAGCCGCCCCGCCACCTTCGGGTAGCGTTCGGCGAACTCCGCGCCCATCTCGCGCAGATAGGCCAGTTCACGGTTGTAATATTCGAGCAGTTTGCTTTCCATAATTACCCCGCATCCTTCAGTTCAAAATGGCCGTTTTCAAGGTCGACGTCGGTGCGAAAGAGAAACTCCAGCGGATACGGCACGCACCACAGGCGACCTTTGATTTCGATAGACAGCACGTTGTGCAGATCTAACGACGAGGTATCGGACACGCAGCGAACCTGAAGCCCCTGCGGGAGGATCCGCGGTTCAAAGTTAATAATCGCTTCGGTGAGCTTACGCTGAATGTCGTGCCATTCGATATCGGACATTCTTTTCCCCGCCAGCGGCGCAACGCCAAAGTTGACGACGGAACGGCTCACCTGCGTCAGCCCGCTTAAGTCGCTGGAGGCATCGTGGTTGATGGTATTAAACAACCACTGTAAATCCCGCAGAACGTTGCGACGCAGCGCGGCGTGGGTGATCAGATTGCTGTTGGCGGACTCGCGTTTTTTTTCCGGATCGTTATCCGTCAGGCGATCCAGCAGCGAGGGCTGCATCTTGTCGCGTGCCCCCACTTTCTCCTGCCTGCTGCGGGCCTGCCAGCCGCTGCGCAGCAGATCGCCTTCGCCAGCGGGATTACTCATCCGCACCATCCGCAGCAAACGTCACCAGGCTCAGGTTAAGCAGCGGGCTTTCGCTTTGCTCGCTCAGCCAGGCTTTCTGCCCCATGCCTTCATACAGGACGCCGTCGTCGTCGAGCGGGAGCCACTCGGTGGTGCGTCCCAGCTTAACGCTATCGGAAGCGCCGTCAGCAAACGGATAACGCGCCGGGATCTGACAGACCTGCTCGCTGCCGTCCGTGAGGCGGACCAGCGCATGACGCCATACCAGATCGGTCACGCTGGCCGGAGCCTGAAAACGGATCGTGTCGATAGCGCAGAACGGTACCCAGAAATAGCGGCCATTGACCAGAGTTTCACACACTGGACCCAGACGGGCATCGCCGTCCATCAGCCATTCGAAGGGCTGGTTTTCGTCATTCTCCAGCGTGACCTGTCCGCGGCTTGCCGGGGCCTGTTCGAGTGCCGCCAGACGCAGCGTTTGCGCGTGCTCGCCGCTTTCCGTCAGCGCCTGGGCTAACGTCGTCAGCCACGGCCACTGCGCCTCGGGCATCGCCGGACGCGCCTCTCCTGCAAACACGCGGGCCCGCTGCTGTTCGCCCTGAATGGCCTGCTCCAGCAGCGTCACGGTCGGTTTTGCCTGCGGCTTCAGCGCCAGCCAGCTTTTCAGCTGGGTCAGGGCGCGCGCCCAGTTGCCGCTGAGGACCAGAAACTGCACAAACGCGGCGCGCAGGTCGGCATCCGCCGGGCGGGCTTTAATATCGGCTTCCAGGCGAAGCAACGCATCGTTAATCGACTCACCCGCCAGGCGTTGATAAAGCGTATTCATAGCCACTCCTTAATTCGCCGCGCGCCAGGCGCCTATTGCCGGATCGCGCAGCTGCGGGCGCAGCGTGTCGATCAGAACAACGTTCAGCTCAGCGCCCGGTGCAACCCATGCGCTCCAGATCTTCTTGACCTCGGCGATACGCGCCTGAAGCCGGGCGTCGTCGCTGGCGATCTCGCGCGTGATTTCCACCGCCACCGTGCCGTTGCTCTTCCAGCCGTTCAGGGTGCTGTCGTACGGCAGGATCATCCAGCTCTGGTCGCTGTTCTGGGTGCTGAAGACCATGCGCTCTTTGTTGACGGAGGTGATCAGCGCGTTTTCAGGATCGACCGCGTTGTTCAGCCCCATCACCGGGAAGCCGTGAATGTAGGTGACCGGAATCGCTTTCTGCGTCCCGTTACGGTTTTGCGTCACCACCGTGTGGCCGCTGAGCCAGCTGCCGTTACCGCAGCGGGTGGTGTCGGAGTCAGGAATAAACAGCGCTGGCGCGGAGGAACCGCCCTCCCAGAAGGTGCGTAGGTGGCAGCCGTCCTGAAGGGTAAACTCCTGCCATGGGGTACGGTCTGCCGCTACGGTGTGCGTCTCTGGATTCTGGTCAGGCGGCAGCAGCGCGCCCGGGGTGGTGGTCGCTGCCATCGCCGTTTCCTGCTGCTTCACCACCAGCGCCCAGTCCTGCGCTTTAGCCGCGGTGCCACGGGCAAGCATCGTCCCCTGCGGATCGTTCAGCGTCCAGTTGAGGGTATTCAGCTTGCTGCACTGGTGCTCCAGCAGCGAACCAAGGCGCGGCACGAAGTTTTCCAGCACCGAAACCTCTTTCTTACCGTTCGCCACGATGCGCAGCGCCACGTCCGACTTACACCAGCTTTGCGGCGTATTGTCTTTAATGTTGTCGATCCAGATATCCAGCTTCTGCGCAGGAGACTGCACGATGCGGAAGTTTTCAGCCTGGGCGGTGGTCGCCACCGTCAGAAGAGCCAAACCCGATAGCCAAAGTTTCATATCAATCCTTGTGTGTCTAATCAGTTCCGCAGGGAAGAAATTGTGCTGCGTCAGAGAGCGTATGCAGCAAAGTGGTGTCCTGAGGGTTGCCCATCCACACCGCCACGGCGGTGTAGTTATCCTGAGCATTGCCCTCCTGTTCGCCATTCTTTTGAATGATTTGGTTCATTAAGGTCAGCCACTCCTGTGGCGTATTGACCATGTGCAGCGACTGCTTCATCTGTTCTTCGCTGACCCCGTGCCAGAAACCGTCGGTGCAGAGTAAAAAAGCATCGCCGTCTTCAACCTGCACCACATCGCTGTAGCTCGCTTCCGGTCCGCCATTCTCAATGCCCAGCGCCAGATACAGCAGATTGCTGTTGAGGTCATCGGTCTGATGTCCGGCATCCTTCATCTGCTGGACGAGGCTGTGATCGGTGGTGACGTGCCACAGCCAGCCGCGACGAAACAGGTACAGGCGGCTGTCACCGGCGTGCGCCCAGTAGGCCAGACGGTAATCCCTGTCGATAAACAGGCTGACCAGCGTGGTGCCCATCCGGCGATAGTCCTGCACCGCCTGTTGTTCGCTGAGGATGGTGCGGTTCGCCGTTTGGACGTAGTCACGAATATGCTGCGCATTCAGGTGCTTGTCGCCATCAAAGCGGGAAATAATGCTGTTGCGGGCCAGCTCAGCGGCCACCTCGCCGCCCGGCAGGCCCGCGATGCCGTCGCAGACGACAAAGCAGGCTGAACGTTCCCCGATGGTTTCTCCCGTCTGATCCTGGTTGCTGGCGCGCGTCCCCTGGCGGGAGAGAGAAGCCGTTGCGATATTCATTTTTCTTCGGATCCGCTTTGTGAGTCTTTGTACTGATTGACCTCCATGTCATAGGCATGGAGGAAGGCTTCGCCAAACAGGGTATGGAAGTCGTCCTCGATCTCCCCCGCCGTCTCGCCATAGCTGCGAACGAAATAATCCCACAGCGCGGCTTTACGGCTGCCCGGCAGCGCCAGGCGCGACGTCATCCCGTTCTGCTTCGCCTGCTCTTCCAGCTGTTCCGGGTTAAAGGATTGCAGCATAGCGGCAATAATGGCGCGGATACCGGAGATCATCCCCAGCTGGTGCGCCTGAAGATCGATCAGTGCATCACGCACCGATTTGGTCGGTGGCATAAAGCCCGGCATCGGCGTGCCGAACATCTGTATCAGGACCGTTTTACCGGTTGGCAGCAGCTTGAACGGGTTGTTGGCATCGTCGAGCACCATGGTCATATCGGCCTTCACCCCGCGCTTGAGGATGGACCGCGAGGAGAGCAGCGCCACGGTCCCCTGCGAGAACATGCCCAGGATCTGGCCCAGCTGACGCATGTTTTCGCGGTCAAACTGCGGCACCGGCTGCATTTCGCTCAGGCCCATGCCTTCCAGCAGCGCCTCCAGCAGTTCGCCCTGAAGCACCTCGCCCCGCTCGCCGGTCTGTGCGGCAGCCGCGGGGGATGCGGCGTTTTTAACCGGGTCGATGCGCAGGCGGCCCTTAGGCGCCTGGGCGTGACTGCGCGCCACGGCCTGCGGCGTTGGCATGGTGAAGCCGGCGTAATCGGGACGCGCGGGCTCTTCTTCTTCCGCGCGCGGCGCGTCCTGCGGTTCAGTCGGTTCCGGATCGAACAGCGGCGAACCGGCAAGCGCATCCTCTTCCGGTGCGGGCTGAGGTTCAGGCTTTGGCTCCGGCTTATCAGCCGCGATTTCATCCGGATGGGTTAACGGCGCGCCGCCCATCAGGCCGAGCGGGTCGTCGTGACGCGCGGCAGGCGCGCTGGCCGTCCCGCCAAACAGGGCTAACGGATCGAGTTCATCCGCGGCCTCTTCCTTTGGCTGGGCGGGTTTGCTTTCGTCCGGCTGCACCAGCGTTGAAGGGGTGACATCGTCAAAGATGCTCTCCTGCTTGAACAACGCGTCATCGCTGAACAGCGAGTCCGGATCAACGTTTTTACGTTCAAGCGACGGATCGGTGTCGTTGAACATCGCCAGCGGATCTTCGGCATTCCGCTCCGGAGCCGCGGGCTGGGAGAACGGGTCGTGGGACGCGGCGGGCTGTGGTTTTGCCCGGTTGCTGGAGATGCTGTCGGAGATGGAGAACTCCTGCATCAGGCTGTCCCAGATTTCCGACGGCACGGCCGTAGGTTCAGCTTTTCCGCGAGGCGCGGCGCTGGCCGGTTTCGGTTGCGGCGCCGCTGCCGGTGCAGGTGTTGCCGCTGGACGCGCCTGCTGCATGCTGGCCGCCATGCGGCTCACGGGCTGGGTATCGTGAATAAGTTCGCTAACTTCGATGCGATAATCATCAATCCCGAGAATATCCCCATCCTGAAGCTCAACCTGACGCCCACGCTCCAGCGGAATATCATTCAATACCACGCGGGTGACGCTGCCACGGTTCGTGACGCGACATTCGCCGCTGGCGTCGACGTGAACGATAGCCTGCAAACGCGAGATAGTGCGATCGTTGTCCGGCAGCACCAGATTGTTATCCGTACCGCGCCCAATGGTGCCGCCCGGGGCATAAAAATCACAGCTGCTTTGCGGCGGCTGATGACCGGGTTTCGTAGAAATAATCGTGAATCGCATGGCGTATTCCTGCTGGTATGATTAGCGCTCAAACGCTGCCGCTCTCGGGGATGAGAACGGCGGGGTTTGGGGGTTAATTCAGAAAGGCATCATTTAAATTTCAGAATAGGATTACATATTATTAACGATGGAAAGAATTAACAGCAGTAAAAATATAATAGTGGCAATAATGATTTTTCTTCTGTACGACTTAACCCATGATAACTCAAAGGCAGACAAAATTTCATTGCACGACTGTGGCTCAAGCCAACGACACTCAGTGAGCCTCACACGCTTACCCTGTAAGATCCGTGATAAAATTGTGGTGAGAAAACCAAACCCCCAGAATCCAAGATTTTGCCAGGTTTGATAATCTTCTTTTTTGAGCAACTGTTGATTTGTGAATATCGAATATATTTCGTTAACCTGGCGATATTTTTTTCGATAGTCTATATAAAATGAAATAACCAGGGTTATAAAAGCAGCAAAAAGACATATAATAACAGCAGAGTAAATATTATTAAAAATCACTTTATTCTCCGCTAAAAATTAAGTTATTGAGCTGTTCTCCTGCAAACCCACCGATTTGTGTTCCACCCGCAGCCCCGACTGCACCAACCACTAAACCACAGATGAGTGTTCCTGTCCCCGCTGTGGGTACACCTAATGCAAGACAAATGGGAGCCGCCAGGGATGAGCCTAATGCAGCACCAGCGACACCGCCTCCAAATTTGCTATATTCAGTCACTGCGACCCTGCTGCACTCATTTTCTCTTCCAGTGGTGCAGGCATGATAAACTTCGTTAGACGTGTTCACAAAAGAAAAACCTAAAGCAACCCATCCGCCTGCTTTCAGGTAAGAGGTGATTTTGGCAGTTCTGTCAATATATGTTGAGTAACCTGGGATTGCGCCAATCCCAACAGTACTCCATTCATGGACAATTGATTTCGTGGAAAGCCCTAATGCTCTCTTAAGATCCGCATAATCTTTAAACTTAAGCTGTTTTTTAGTTATTTTATTTAACAACGGTTTCAATTGTGCGAAAAGCGCATTGCGCTCAGCATAAAACTGTTGGCCGAAAAGCGCACCTTGTGTTCTGTACTGATTTTGATAGGTAGCTTCAATTTTAATTAAAATATTTTCTATTTGCTTAAAATATGACTCACCAGCACCACTCACTCCACCGACGATTGTATCGCCCCAGCCTGTTATGGCTTTTATATTATCATAATTATTTTTCAAAAATTCAGCAGTGGCCACGTCCAAAGTCGCAAGCGCGTTGGTTACCTTCTTTTTCGCAATGGCTAAACTATTAATCTGCTGTGTTTGATTATCGCTACGTGGATCAGCGACAATTAATATTTGTCCAGGCTTGAGCCACGCAGTGTCTTTATTCAATTGCATAAAATACTCGGATTTTTCATTGCGCACATTGCCAAATAGCTGTCTTGCCTGAAAATCCAGAGTGCCGGGTTGCTGAACAACACAGTAACCTGGAGCAACGTTTGACGGACTTGCCATGGAAACTCCTTGTATTCTTTTTAATTTTTAGCTTTTGCAGAAGGTTTATTTTTGCACACTGAGTAGGCGAATCGCATCGCTATGGGAAATTAGGCTGCACTTTAAAACCTCATAGTTTACCGGTGCCGTACCCCCTAGCTTCTGTTTCAGTAAGGTGTTAATAACCTCGTCGGCCTTTTCGAAATTCTCGGCAGGCAGGTTACTGGCTTCCAGCCATGCGGCGGCGCTTGCCTTTGCATCATTTTTCAGCGTCGTACTATCCGCAATCTTTCCGATACAGCGATTTTGCACCCAGTTTTCAAAAATCTGTTGCTGAGAAAAGGTATTAACGTCCGGCAGAGTTTGGGCGAAGGTATATGAGGTATTCAACGCCAGCACAAAAGCGAGTAAATGTTTCATTTCAGGCTCCAGAGCGTAGCGCTGCCAGGAATAAACGAACCATTACCGGGAGAACCCAGAAAATGGCAATCATCGGAGCAAATATTCCCATTCCAGAGCGTGACATGTCCAGTGGCATCGCTCCAGCCATGACCGGTAAAGATGATAATGCCTTGCTTACCTGCAAATTGGCCTGGTGTTGGAGACGTCACCGTCAGATCTGCATTACCCAGTACAGTTGGCAGAAAAGCAATCATATCCTTTACGCGATACATGTAACGTTTTTTATCACTCCCCGTAACCGTCGCATATCTGCTGTTGGCGGGAATTGGAACGCCACAATAATTTAAAACGTAGCTCATACGAATGGGGCATGCATTTTGAAAAATTCCGGCTTCGATATTGTGCTGGACTTTTCCACCCAATAATTTACCCACCGTCTCGACGTTGACATTAACTTCTCTGAATCTGTTCCAGGCGGCACCAAAAGCAGGACGCATAAGTATTTTCCCTTTTAAAAAGCACAGGATAAAGTGAGCCCTTTCGGGCCCACTCCTGTTATGCTTCTTTGTTTTCTTTGATGTTCCAGCCAGCGCTGCTTTCAGCACCTTTACCACCGGCAGTGGTCTGCTCCCAGTACTGCTGTTTCACTTTCGCAGCCTGGAAAGCATAGGTCACGCCAACGGTATCGCCGTTGTCTGCACCGGTGTACTGAACGGAAGTCACGAGAACGTCTTCCAGGGTGATGCGGGTGTATTCAACCTGCTGACCACCCGCTTTGCAGACGGACAGTTCAACTTTGGTCAGGTGCTTACCGCTTGCGCAGTGTTTCAGGATTGCTGTAGTGGACTTGTCGATCAGAGCATTAACGTGCAGATCGTTAAAGTTAACCTTACCGGCACCACCGCCACCACCCACACTCATATTACCTGGCTGGGACGCGCCCCAGGAGAAGGAGGTAATGTCAGTCCAGCCGGTGTGGTTAGAATCTTTAGATTCGCCCGTAACACCCTCGACCTTCAGAAACATATCAATAGCCATAATATCTACTCTTCGTGGATGAACAATATTGCTTTCGAAAAAGCCCTTATATGGCAAACAGGAAAGCATGGGGCTGAATAAAACCGTCCATATTTTACCTCTGCCTCATATCAAACGACCCGTGTCATTTGACAGTCTTACATTCCCCCGAAATAACGGAATGAATGTGAAGTCTTTATTACCGTGCGTTATTGTGGAACCCGTTAAGGACAGCATTAACAATTTAGCCGTCTTTCTTGCCGGGTGGCGCTATGCTTACCCGGCCTACATTGCGCAACGATATCAATAAATTGCACGTTTCATTGTAGGCCCGTGCAAGCGTAGCGCCGCCGGGCGAAACTCACAAAACGCACGTTGTCAGCAGGCTGACGCTCTTACGCGTCTTTCGTCTTCAGCGACGGAAGTTTAGATACCAGACGCAGGGAAACGGTCAGACCTTCCAGCTGGTAGTGCGGGCGCAGGAAGAACTTCGCGGCGTAGTAGCCCGGGTTGTCTTCGATTTCCTGCACCTGCACTTCCGCAGCCGCCAGCGGTTTACGGGACTTGGTCTCCTGAGAGGAGTTCGCCGGGTCGCCGTCGACGTAGTTCATTACCCAGTCGTTCAGCCAGCGCTCCATCTCTTCGCGCTCGCGGAAGGAGCCGATTTTGTCGCGCACGATGCACTTCAGGTAGTGGGCAAAGCGGCAGCAGGCAAACAGGTACGGCAGACGGGAGGCCAGACGCGCGTTCGCGGTGGCGTCCGGATCGTGGTACTCGGCCGGTTTTTGCAGGGACTGCGCCCCGATGAAGGCGGCAAAGTCGGAGTTTTTACGATGCACCAGCGGCATAAAGCCGTTTTTCGCCAGCTCGGCTTCACGACGGTCGCTGATGGCGATCTCGGTCGGACACTTCATGTCCACGCCGCCGTCATCGCTCGGGAAGGTATGGCACGGCAGGTTTTCCACCGCCCCGCCGGACTCCACGCCGCGAATCGAGGTACACCACCCGTACTCTTTAAAGGAGCGGTTGATGTTGGCCGCCATCGCATAGGCGGCGTTCGCCCACGAGTAGCTGTTGTGGTTCGCGCCGTCGGTCTGCTCTTCAAAATCGAAGCTGTCCACCGGGTTGGTGCGAATGCCGTACGGCAGACGCGACAGGAAGCGCGGCATCACCAGCCCCAGATAGCGGGCATCTTCGGATTCACGCAGGGAACGCCAGGCGGCATATTCGGTGTTCTGGAAGATCTTGGTCAGATCGCGCGGGTTAGCCAGCTCCTGCCAGGATTCCATCTGCATCACGCCCGGCGCGGTGCCGGTGATGAACGGACAGTGGGCGGCAGAGCCGATGCGCGCCATCTCGCCCAGCAGCTCAACGTCCTGCGGGCTGTGGTCGAAGTAGTAGTCCCCGACGATGCAGCCAAACGGCTCGCCGCCAAACTGGCCGTACTCCTGCTCGTAGATTTTTTTGAAAATCGGGCTCTGGTCCCAGCCCACGCCCTTGTAGCGCTTCAGGGTGCGGCCCAGCTCCTGCTTGGAAATGCTCATAAAGCGGATCTTCAGCATCTCGTCGGTTTCGGTGTTGTTGACCAGGTAGCTCAGGCCGCGCCAGGCGCTTTCCAGCTTCTGGAACTCATCGTGGTGAATGATCTGGTTCACCTGCTGCGAGAGCTGCTCGTCGATACCGGCAATCAGGTTCTGAATGGTGCGGTAGGTGTCGTTAGAGAAGGTGACGGTATTTTCCAGCGCCTGCTGCGCCAGGGTTTTTACCGCACTTTCCACGGCGGAGCGCGCCTGGTCGGTTTTCGGACGAAACTCTTTGTTCAGCAGCGCGCTGAACTCATCCTGGCTGAACGCCTGGCCCGCCTGCTGATCGTGATGTTGAGTCTGATTGCTCATCGATTATTCCTCGCTACCTTTCGCACTTTCGTCATTTTTTGGCATCTGGCTCAGGGATTTGAGCAGCGTCGGATCCTGAAGGATTTTTGCAATCAGCTCTTCCGCGCCGTTTTTGCCGTCCATATAGGTCAGCAGGTTAGAGAGCTGCGTGCGCGCCTCCAGCAGCTTGTTCAGCGGCTCAACTTTGCGGGCCACCGCGTCCGGCAGGAAGTCGTCCATGCTGTCGAAGGTCAGATCGACGTTGAGCTTACCTTCGCCGGTCAGGGTGTTGTCTACCTGGAACGCCACGCGCGGCTTCAGCGCCTTCATGCGTTCGTCGAAGTTATCGATGTCGATTTCCAGGAATTTACGCTCGTCGACGGCTGGCAGGTTTTCCACCGGCTTGCCAACCAGATCGGCCATAACGCCCATCACAAACGGCAGCTGAATTTTGCGTTCTGCACCGTAGATCTCTACGTCGTACTCGATCTGCACGCGGGGAGCACGGTTGCGTGCGATGAATTTCTGTCCACTGTTACTCATTGCCATGATGTTCTCCATCAAAGATGCGCGGTGAAGGTGAAACGGCAGACTCCATGCCTGTCGTCATAATGCCAGGACGCGTCATTCGCGGCGTCCAAAGATGTTTTCCAGTTGGTTAACGCCGTCCGGCGCCAGGTCGCGAATAATGTCCATAAAGTTGAGCTCAGACAGCCGCTGCACCCGTTCAATCATCAGCGGTGCGGGATGGCTTGGTTCGTACTGCGCAAAATACTGCTTCGCTTTTTCCAGCATCAGCTGCGCGTCGGCGCGGCTGGTCACCTGCACGCTGCGCCAGTCCGTCACCTGCTGGACGGGCTGGGCGGCCACCTGCTGTGGCTCGGCGTGCGGTTCAGCCTGCGCGTCACGGTTTGGCAGCAGCTTGCTGATATCGGTCACCTGACAGGCGCTGGAAACCAGCCCGACGGTTTTCAGCAGTTGTTCCATTTCCGGGACGCCGCTTTCGCCGAGATAGCCGGTAAGCAGTTCGCGGATAGCCAGCAGGCGCTCGTTGATCACGATAACCGCCGCCGTGCCGGGCTGGTCGCCGCGCGCCAGCTCGTCAATCAGCCTCGGGCGACCGCCGGGGTAGTCCGGGCATTCAGTTTTGCTGCCGTCGAGCAACGCCTGCGCGTCACGCAGCGAAATTTCATCGCCGTTTGAGCGGAGCAGCGAGGCGTTGCGCACCGCGACGGTCAGGTCGGATTTATCACTCAGCCCGGCGAGGGCGTTGATGCGGTAGAACGGATCGGTTTCGCCATACTCTTCCAGCAGCGGATAGAGCTGTTCCCAGTAGCGGGACAACGCTTCCTGCACCAGCAGCAGCCCGTCGGCGTAGCCTGCCAGTCCGCGGCGACGCGTCCAGGCATGGGTGAGCGCCAGCAGCACGCGAAGATCTTTGGTGCGGGTCAGCAGGCCGGTGGCGAGCTTTTCAACGGTGTTCCAGTCTGCGGGCTCTGCCGGGATGATGGTGTCGCCAAACTGCTGCTCGGCTTTGCCCTGGCTTGCCTGGTTCATCGCCTGGAAATCGGCGTCGTACTCCAGGTTTTCACCGCAGGGGTTGTCGGGGCTTATCGGCGCGAGAAATTCATCGATATTCATAAGGTCCCTGCTTACTCAAACATAGGCGGGTAAAGCCCGTGACGACCCGGTCGGGCGCCGCCTGCCGGATCGAACAGCAGCGTAAAGAGCTGCCCGGTAAAGTTTCCGCTGTGCACGTGGGTGTAGAGCGGATAGCCGTCGCAGCGGTTCGTCCACCAGTAGCTGGTCTGGCGCAGCGGATCGAAACACTCCGCCGCCTGCGGCCAGCCCAGGGTGTTCTGACCATCGTCGTCATAGCCAATCACGTCGAGAATGTCGGAACGCTTTTGCGGCTCTACCGGCTGTGGCGCCGGGATGGTCATCAGCATGTCATCCAGCTGGGAGGCAGAATAGCTGTTACGCACCGCATGCAGCCCCAGACGCCCCAGCTGCTGGTACCAGCTTTCGGCCTGCCCGAGCAGGCGGGACGACCACTCAGAAGGCGTAAAGCTTAGCTGAATACAGACCGGATAGTGGCGGCCCACGCTGTCACGGCCCGGCAGCAAGCAGCCCATCTGAATCATCTGGCTGCCGAGCATCGGCGGGACGACAAAATTCCACACCGGGGCTTTAGAAAACGGGCGCTCGCCGCTGCGCTGCTCTTCCTGCTGCCAGGCCAGCAGGCCGACCTGGAACCAGTGCGACCACTGGCGTTGCAGGGTATCCGGAAAGCGACGCTGCAAAAAATCTCCGGCGCTGGGTAATTTGCCATACCAGCTGTAGCGGTTCATCGCAGGGGTATTCGTCATACGGCTGTCCTTGCGGTTATGGGCATGAGAAACGGGGAAGCTGGAACGGGTTGCGGATGCTGTTCGGCGCAAACTCCAGCGTGACCTGATGTCCGTCGACGTTGAAGGTGGCCTGACGGCTCAGGCTACCCGCGCCAGGGCTGGTGCGCGCCTTGTCGAAAAAGCGGTTAAGCGCCCATGAACCGTTGGTCACCAGCGTTGCGGTACTGCCGTTTGCCAGACCGAGCTGCATACGCACCTGGTTCGTCCCGCCCGGCCCCGGCCAGTTCATGATTTGCACCGCCTGCGGACCGTGGCTGTAGCGCAGCAGCTGACCGTCCACGTCCAGCGTGAGATTCAGAATAGTGTTATCCATCCGCACGGTGCGCACCGTGACCTTAAAGGATGGGGTGGTCGCGCCGTTGGCAAAGAAAGCATCGCGGATGGACTGCGCCTGCTGGAACGGACGCAGCAGCCCTTCGCTGCCCGGCAGCGTTTTTCCATCGATGCCCGGCATAAAACGCCAGTTCGCCTGAGTGGTGTCCACCTTGTTGGTCAGGTTGTCGCGAAAGAAGGTGTCCATCAGCCCGGTGCCCGGCGCGAACATGCGGGCAAGATCGTCCGGCGTCACTTCGGTGCTGGCGCTACGCACCAGCGGGTAACGCCCGGCAATCGCCTGACGGCAGAACCCGCCCACTTCCACGTTGATGCGCTTACGCACGTTTTCCAGATCGCGACGCTGGGTATCGCTGCTGGCACCCACGGCCATATTACTGAACATGGTTTGCAGCCCGCCCGGCAGACGGCCCGCACTGGCTTGCAGGCGGCTGATGGCATCGCCGCCCGGCGCGGGCATACCGCTGTTTGCTGCATCCTGAACGGCAGTCAGGTAGCGATAAAGCTCGTCAACCTGCTTGAGAAAATCATCAAAGACGATGGTTTTGCCGCCCTTCTCCAGCGGCTGCGCCAGCTCAATCATCGGCGCATAGTGGTCGGTCACCAGCTGCTCGGGCGCCTGCGTTACAACCGCGCCCTGCGTCGGAGCGTTGTCACCGTTGCTGAACAACGCTTCCAGCGTACGGGTGGCGCGGTTGCTTTGCTCTTCCGCTTTCTGCGCATCCTCCGGCGCAGGCGCAGTGCGCGACAGCGTCAGCACCTTGCTCAGGTTGAGCACCAGGCGACGCAGCGGCGAGTTGGTGCCTGAAAGCAGGCGCGCGGTATTGATGCGCTGGGAAAGATCGGCGCTGTTGTTGAGCTGTATGTCCGCGAGAAAGCGATCCCAGTTGACGATGAAGTCGCGCATGTAGAGCTGACGCACGGCGTTGTCGATCTGCTGTTTATCTTCCTGAGCGGTGGTCGCCCCCAGAACCCAGGCATCATCTTCGTGCAGGGCGGTGGTCACGCTGTCGATCTGGTCGTTAAAACTCTTCCAGTAGCCGTCCGGCGTATAGAGCCCCGGCACGCCCTCACTCACCGGCTTGCCGCTTTTACGGGAAAACACCAGCTCGCTCTGCGGGCCGCCGAGATCTGAAAGCGAAACCGGCTTCAGGTTTTCATCATGCTCCAGCAGACGCTTCAGGCGTCCGTACACGCGGGTGGAGAGCGGCTGCTGGTTGATAAGCGCCCTCTCGCGGGCCACCAGATCCTCATCCTGGGCATACGGTGAAGCCTGAATTTTCGGTTCCAGCAGCTGCGTCAGGTGCCACTCCAGCTCCTGAAGCTCCGCCTGCGTCACGTTCTGCGGCAGGTTGCGTTGCAGGTTGAGCATCACCCACGAGTGCAGGAATTTGCCGTCGTAATGCTTCGGCTGGTAGAGCATCTGATAGGCCTTCAGCGCCTCATAGCTGTACTCCACGTCGCTGCCGTTGTCGTTGCGCAGCCAGGTGGTTATGTGCATCGCCACGGCGGGCAGCAGCATCTGATCCAGCGCTTTCTGATACAGCGACTGCGAGGCATCGCTGACGTCATCTCCGCGATAAAGCCCCATACGGCGTGAAACCGGCGGATCGTTAACGTCAAAGGCCTCGCTTTTCGGCAGATCCACCAGGCTGTTAAGCAGCGGCAGAAGCGCAAACAGATCGCGCTGAGGCTGGTTTTGCAGCGCCTTGCTCTGCTGCTCCAGCCCCGGCACTTTTGCATCCACCTCTTCCAGATAGGCTTTATTTTTGGCGTAGCTGGTCAGCCACAGGCCGCCCAGGATCACCAGCAGGGCCAGCAGCGCCGCATAGCCGGACCACATCACGGCGCGGTTGCGCAGTTCCCACCAGCGGTTTTCGCCGGCGATGCCCGCCTCCTGGAAAATGACGTTTTGCAGCAGGTTCTTAATGAAGAAACTCTGACCTTTCGCCCCCGGGATCGGCGCTTCTTTACTCACCGAGTCCCAGCGGTCGCTTTCGCCCCCTTCCGGCAGCGAGAGCGCGCGGTTCAGCTCGCCCATCACGCGGTCAAACGGCATGCCTTCCTGGGTGCCGCTGGCGAAGTAGATACCGCGCGGGGAAAATTCGGTTTCGAAATTTGAGCGCGCAAAGACCGTGCTCAGGTAGTCCGCCAGCAGCGGGCGCAGCGCGGCGAACTCCTGCGGGAAGAGATAAGCTTCCGCACGGGCTTTTGCATCGTGCTCTTTTAGCATGGTTTCCGGCAGGCCGGCATCCAGACGCTGTTGCAGCAGGGAAAACTCCTGCTGGAAGTTGCCCATCAGGTCGTAATCGGCGTGTTTGGTCTGCTCCCACGGCAGGGTAAAGCCCCAGATCTGGTCGCGCTGGGCTTTGTCGTAATCCGCAAACCAGGCGCGGAAGCCTTTAAGCAGGTCCGCCTTGGTGACCATGACGTACACCGGGAAGCGAATGCCCAGCTGTTCGTGCAGCTCGGAGAGACGCTGGCGCAGGTTCACCGCCTGCTGGCGGGAGGCCTCCGCGGACTGCGAAAGCAGGTCGGAAATGCTGATGGTGATAATCACGCCGTTGATGGGCTGGCGGCGGCGGTATTTACGCAGCAGGTTGATAAATTCCAGCCACTCGCCGGCGTCCTGAACCTGCTCGCTCTCCTGAGTGGTGTAACGCCCCGCAGTATCCAGCAGCACCGCCTCATTGGTGAACCACCAGTCGCAGTTGCGCGTGCCGCCAATACCGCGCAGCGCGGTTTTACCGAAGCGGTCCGCCAGCGGGAATTGCAGCCCGGAGTTGGCCAGCGCGGTGGTTTTACCGGAACCCGGTGCGCCAATAATGACGTACCACGGCAGTTGATAGAGGTACTGGGTGCTGAAGCGCTGCGTCCACTGCGCGCCGTGCCCCGCTTTGCTGAAGTGGGCTTTTTTCAGCATCTGGGCGGCTTCGTCGAAACGCCCGGCAAGGATCTGTTCCTCGCTGTTCAGACGTTTCTGCGGATCGGCCGCTTCCGGGCTGGTGGTGTTTTCGTTGAGCTTGTCCATCAGCTTGCGGTTCAGCCAGGCGTTATACAGCCGGGGCAGAATGTGGCTCTGGGCCCAAATCAGGTAGACCACCGCAATGCTGATGACGCGGTTCTGCTCGGATTCAAGAGGCCGGGTATCCACGATGGACAACAGCGGGCCAATCATCCAGATCACCGCCGCGAGCGCCGTTACGCCCAGGAAGCTCCACAGAATGCGATTGGTCAGTATAGAAAGTAGAGTAGTCAGCATCCTTAGTTTCCTTGCGGCAATCCGTTCAGCTCGGCCTGGGTATTGTCAGGCGACACCAGCAGCGTAATCTCCACGCGGCGGTTACGGGCGCGATTCTCAGGCGTCGTGTTAGGCGCTACCGGGTTGATCTCGCCCCGCCCTTCGGCTTTGACGCGCTCAGGCTGGGACAGGCTGCCCTGTAGCTGTTTTTGCACCGAGCGGGCGCGCTCAAGCGAGAGTTCATAGTTGGAGGCGAAGCGGGCACTGCGGATCGGCACATTGTCGCTGTACCCCACCACCAGAATTTTGCCGCTGACGTTATTCATCGCCTGGGCGATGCGGTCGATGACCGGCTCATAGCGATCGCGCACCACGGTTGAGGCCGAGGCAAACAGTCCGTCCCCTTTCAGGATCACCACGCTGCGATCCGCCTCATCCTTCACGGCCACCAGACCGGCCTCAATTTCCGGTTTCAGGAAACCGCGCAGGTTCAGCACCGCCGGCAGCTGACGCGCAGGCTGCTGGATAGTGGTTTCCGGCAGCTGGGACTGGTAAATCTTCGCCAGCACCGGGCTGGTGTTATCGCCCAGCCGCCAGTTGAGGACGATATAGAACAGGCAGGCGATAAAACCCACCAGCGCTACGCACGCCCAGAGAGGGATCATTGGCCGCCAGAGCTTACGCAGCACGGGGCGATCTTCCGGATGCGGGGAGAGCGGCGGCGGGTAGCTGCCGCGCACGCCGCGGATCATCTGCCACAGACGCTGTTTGATGGTTTCAAGCTGTGTGCGGCCATTGTCCAGCACGCGGTAGCGCCCTTCAAAGCCGAGCAACAGACAGTAGTTGATCATCTCCAGCAGCAGAATGTGTTCACGCGGATTCTGAGACAGACGCGCCAGCAGCTGGAAAAACTTCTCGCCGCCCCAGGTTTCGTTATGAAACGTCACCAGCAGGCCGTTGCTTGACCAGACGCCGCTGCTTCCCCAGGGGGTCAGGGCGGCGGCTTCGTCCAGCGCCGTGCAGAGGCAGTAGCGCGCGCCGACAATCACTTCATACGGTAAACCCGCCTGCTGGCACCGCACTTCGAATCGGCGAATTTCGTCGATCAGGCGCTGGCGCAGCCCGACCTGATCGTCATGGGAAACCGAATGACGGATTTGCGGAATCGCATTGAGCAGCGGATTGGCGGCCGCCACCAGCTGATTATTCCCACTGGCTCCGGTAAACACGGCATCGCTGCCGGTATCCTGTCGTTCCTGCATATTAAGCGCTCGCTTTATTATTCTGTCGGGCTACGGATGGCCCAGAACTCCATATCGAGACCCGGGAATTCCCCTGCGAGATGCAGCGCGAATGCTCCGGACTTGTCCATCTCGTGCCACAGCTCGCTGCCCCTCTCGAGCTCGAAATAGCTGTAGCCCGCATGCCACGGGATCTGCGGCGGTGCGACGGGCATGGCCCGCAGCATGATGCCCGGCAGCTGAAGCTGAACCAGATCGCGAATTTTTGAGACTGGCGCAACCTTCATCTGGGCAGGAAAATGGGTTTGCAGGTGTTCGCCCGGGACGTTGGCTTTTACCGCCAGCACGAAGCCAAACTCGCGAACCATGCTGGTCTCCGGCACGGTGGCGATGTTCAGTCCGTGCGAGCGTTCGTGCAGCGGCAGCTGAATGGCGTGGTCCTCCATGACCAGCGACAGCCCCTGACGCAGCATCAGCATCAGTTTGCTGAAGCAAGCGGCGAGATCGTCATGGTCGTATACCGGCAGGATGTTCTCTGCGGTACGCTGCGGCGTCCAGGTGGCGAGTTCCGTGGCAAACGGCAGCCAGCTGCGCCAGAGCGCTTCCGGGTGAAGCAGCGGCAGCGTTTTTAAATGTGAGACGTCGCCCAGGTGGCGGTTAATCAGCGAGAGAAGCGTGAACTCGACCATCTCGGACGTATTGAAACGCCCCGGCTGGCGCAGACGGCCACCAATCTGCTGGCTACGCTGCACCAGCAAGCCATGCAGATCGTTGATCATGCCGTACAGCTGCGGGCTGTTATTGGCGTTCAGCATGGGCGGGATGTAGCTGTTATCCAGCCGCACGTGGTTGTCGTTGCGTTTTTCGGTGACGAACGCCACGCCGATGGCGGTCCACTCTGCCGTCAAATCTCTTTCCAGCATCAGGGTCAGACGCAGGCGGCCAAACTGGACCGTCGCCTCCCCGACCGACATGGCGTTATCGTCTTCCACCTCTTGCTCAAACGTAATATAACGCGCCAGAGAAGCGTGCTCCTCGCTGAAAATCACCTCTTCACGGCCACCGCGACGAACCGGCAGCGCAAGCACCACTTTTTCATTGGTGAGGTTATCGGGGATTTTTAGCGGGGCCGGACCGTTGCGATCGCTGCGAACCTGGAAAAACGTGCCGTCAGGCAGCAAACCGCTACAGTAGCTCAGGGCAATGCAGCCCTGACGAAGCATCGCTTCGTCCAGCTCAAGGTCGAGAAAGCCCCAAAGGTAGGATCGCTGCAATGCTCCCCATTCACGAACGTGGTTGAGGAGGTAACGTTCTGTCCGCTGAAAATGGTGGGGACGCAGGAACATGCCCTCTGTCCAGACGACCTTTTCTGCTTTCGTCATGATGATCTCTTTCCTGTTATGAAGGGCGTTACTGGCTGATGACCCGGATACCGTTTACGTCAAGGAAGACGCTGGCCTGGAGTTCATCTGCGGACCATTTCCAGAACTGGTAAATCGCGTTTTCGCCGGGAACAGGCAAAGGGAGTGAGACACGCCATTTTTTGCCGTCCAGCGCCTGGTACTCCGCCATCACGCCGATATAGCGCGCTTCCGGTGAGCTTTGACCGCTCAGGGTTTTCGAAAGCTGGCCCGGCATCAGGAAGAACACATCGCTGTTCAGCAGATTCGCGCCAAGTGTGGCTGACGCGTTGTTCTGTAAGGAGTAGAAGTCGCTGGACATGAAATCCGCATCGGATTTCAGCAGCATCACTCTGACCTTAAGCGGCGCAGAATCATTGATTTGAGGATGAGCCTGAAACTGTAGATTGTAGCGGGAGGGGTCGCTGTGTGAAGACGACGTACAACCACCGATCAGCGCGAAAATCAACGCAAAAAATGGGAACCACATCCGATGAAAATTTTTATTATTCATAAAAATATGCTCGTGAAACCCGTTTTAGTTCAGGATCCAGGTACCGTTCGCGCTGTCTTTGCAGGCTTTGCTGTTGCCATCGACATCGACACAGGTGGTTTTCTTGCGCACTTTCTGGCGCTGCGCCTGTTTACGCACGGTGGCTTCGTACTGGTCAGCCTTGATCACGGCGCGCATCGGCACGTAACCAATCAGCTGTTCACTCCCTTCATCGGCCAGCGCCATCCAGAAATGTTCAACCTGCCCCAGCACAACGTAAGTTTTGCCGGTCTCAAGCGTGCGGATCACCTTTCCGCCGTAGTCAGGGCGGCTCATCAGGGATGCCGGGTACATGGCACGATACGGTTCATTCACCTGAGTGAACTCCGCCGGCGGGGTAACAGCGTGACGGTGCGTCAGCGTGACGCCATTAACCTGGCTCGTCACGATCGTATCATCGGTGATCGCTGGTTTCTGCGGCGCCTTACAGCCCGCCACCGCCATAACAAACAGAAGTGATAACAATACGCGCAGTTTCATATGCTTTTCCGTAGCGATATTTAGAGGATGAAGAGAGGAGATAAAATTTGACTTAGGTGCTATTGTTAAAATAGTCAGGATATTTTCAGCGTGTAACTATTTTAGGGCATAGCTACCGCACGAGCCCTACAGAAATAGGCCCAGCATGTTCCTGACATATTTTGACAAACGGTAGACAAGTTTACATGAGCTTGCCATCAATTCAATATTTCCCGCCTGCTTAATGGCGTTTAACGATCCGCCCAATGCATTATAGGATTAATCTCATTATAAATGCGCGAATAGCCTAAACCTGCTTTTTCTTAGGCAGGGAATACGAATATCTCATTGAAAATTAATAATTAAATACTCAAAAGAGAACTGCTATCATTATCGTAAGCCACCCATTATCGCCACTACCATAATTAGTAGAATTTCATTTTTTCTGTGCGATGTGGGATATATTTAGGATATTTACATTGTTGCATTTTAAAGATAAGTTTAATTCCTAACGAGTACCCGCATTAGCCAAGGCAGAGGGAAATAACGCCAGTAAATTAATTTCGCGTGCCGAAATAACTTTTGAATATTTATCCTACAGGGTTATTTTTTGTGCCTTAATAATTAAGTCCGGCTACATCTTTTTGTTCTTTTAATGTTCAACAGGAAGCTCTTTACCCCACAACCACCGGTGTTGACGGTAAATCTGTCGCTAAAAGTTTTACCATTGCTACATATTTCTATTACTTCCTGCCAACATCTTTCAGGCCATTCAACCCGCTACTTGACTTATTTTGTGATAAAGGTACTTTTCAGGACATGAAGAAGATCCTGATTATCGTTCCTGACGGCGGCATGCTGTTTGAGGCCGCCGGTATCGCCGACATTCTGATGCAGGCCAACCGGCTGCACCCGGACGGCCTTGCGCAGCCTCGCTACCACATTAGTATTGCCACCACCCAGCCTCATCTGGTGATCCACGGCCAGTCCGGTTTAAACCTGCTGGCGGACTATCGCCTGCCGGAGCTGGATCCGCGCGAACCGCTGGACACTATCATCATTACCGGGCGCGGCATAAATGAGCAGGAGAGCACCGCCGTGGTGGACTGGCTCCACCTTGCCGCGCCGCATGCGCGACGCGTTGCCTCTGTTTGCGGCGGAGCGCTGCTGCTGGCACAGGCCGGACTGCTTGATGGGCGCCGGGCAACGACCCACTGGCGGCTGCTGGAGACGCTGAAAACGCTCTATCCTGCGGTCAACGTTGAGGGTGGCCCGCTCTACATACAGGATGGTCCCGTCTGGACGTCCGGCGGCGTCAGCTCCGGGTTTGATTTGACGCTGGCGCTGGTGGAAGACGATTACGGCTTCACCCTCGCCCGCAACGTGGCGCAGGATATGGTGATGTACCTGCGTCGGCCCGGGGGCCAGCTACAGTTCAGCCGCTATAATCTGGAGCAGTCCGGCGCGACCGGACCCGTAAGCGAGCTGCAAAGCTGGATCCTGCAAAACCTTACCGCAGATTTGTGCGTCGAAAAGCTGGCTGAACGGGTCGCGATGAGCCCGCGCAATTTTACCCGCGTGTTCACGCGTGACGTCGGTGTACCGCCGGCGCGTTATGTCACCGAAGCGCGCCTGGCCACCGCCCGCCAGCTTCTGGAGCAGACCCAGCATCCGCTTGAGGTCATTGCCGAAAAAAGCGGGTTTGGTTCCAGCATTAATCTGCGTCGGGTGTTTGAAAAGCAGCTTCATCTCACGCCGGGCGAATACCGCCAGCGCTTCCACTGCCGCAAAATGGCGTAATCTGATCCTTTTTTGTCATTTACGCCATCCGACCTGAGGCCTACAGTCACTTCAGACAACACAGATAAGGAGTGCATCATGGTTAAGGTCGGTATTAACGGTTTCGGCCGTATCGGACGTAATGTCCTGCGCGCGGCGCTGGGCAACCCGGATCTCCAGATTGTGGCCATAAACGATCTGACGGACAGCAAAACCCTCGCCCATCTGCTGAAATATGACTCTTTGCTTGGCACGCTGCCGGTGCCTGTTGAAGCAGCGGACGGCGCGCTTCAGGTTGACGGGCAATGCATCACCGTATTCAGTGAACGCGACCCGGCAAACATTCCGTGGAAAGACGCCGGCGTTGAGGTGGTAATAGAAGCGACCGGGTTCTTTACCGAACGTGAAAAAGCGGCGGTGCATATCACGAGCGGCGGCGCAAAACGCGTCATTATTTCCGCGCCGGCTAAAAATGACGATCTCACGGTGGTGATGGGCGTGAACCACACGCTGTACGATCCGGCTCAGCATTTCGTGGTCAGTAACGGGAGCTGCACCACTAACGGACTGGCGCCGGCGGCGCAGGTGCTGCACCAGCAGTTCGGCATTGAGCACGGGCTGATGAACACCACCCATGCGTACACCAACAGCCAGGCGCTGCATGACCAGCCGGAAAAAGATCTGCGCGGCGCGCGCGCGGCAGCATTATCGATTGTGCCCTACTCCAGCGGCGCGGCAAAAGCGCTCGGGAAAGTGATCCCCGAACTGGATGGCAAGCTTACCGGATATTCCCTGCGCGTGCCGGTTCCGGTGGTGTCGATTGTCGATCTCACGGTAACGCTGAGCCGCAACGTGACCGCCGAAGAGGTGAATGACGCGTTCCGTCAGGCTGCCGCCAGCGGGCCGCTGAAAGACATTCTGGGCTACAGCGATGAACCGCTGGTCTCCAGTGATTATCAGGGCGACCCGCGCTCATCGATTATTGACGGGCTATCAACGCTGGTGATTGGCGGGAATATGGTGAAGATCCTGTCGTGGTACGACAACGAATGGGGCTTCTCGAACCGTCTGGTGGATCTGGCGGTGCTGATGGATAAGAAAGGGTTGTAAGATTTAAGCCGGGTGGCCTGAAGCCTACCCGGCTTGTCAGTCACCGTTTCATTTCGTTAATGCTCAAAGCCTCAGGAATCGATCGGATCCCGGTGCTGTGAAAGCGCGCCCGAATTGTCTGGTTATGCGAAAAATGGGATATTCACCACGCTAAGTTAACGATATTCGTCTAAGGTTTTCAGGTAATTGACAACAGCGGTCACGCTGCTCAGTGAAGACAGGAGACGAACCGATGATAAGACCTCGCGCACGACGCCCCGCTTTTTTGCCCCTTGCGCTGGCAGGCGCACTACTCGGTGTTACCGCATTTAGTTATGCTGAAGACCAGCCAACGAGCCAGCAACGCTCACCGGATATTCTCCTTGGCCCTCTCTTTAATGACGTACAGAGCGCCAAACTGTTCCCGGATCAGAAAACCTTCGCGGATGCCGTTCCCAAAAGCGACCCGCTGATGATCCTGGCGGATTACCGGATGCAGCATACCCAGTCCGGTTTTGACCTGCGCCACTTCGTGGAGATGAACTTTATCCTGCCGAAGGAGGGTGAGAAATACGTTCCTCCGGAAGGTCAAAGCCTGCGCGAACACATCGACGGTCTGTGGCCTGTACTGACCCGCACCACAGACAAAGCGAACAAATGGGACTCCCTCCTGCCCCTGCCAAAACCCTATGTCGTGCCGGGAGGACGCTTCCGCGAAGTCTATTACTGGGACAGCTATTTCACCATGCTGGGGCTGGCCGAGAGCGGGCACTGGGACAAAATCAGCGACATGGTGGACAACTTCGCTTACGAGCTTGATACCTGGGGCCATATCCCTAACGGCAACCGCAGTTACTACCTGAGCCGCTCTCAGCCGCCGTTCTTCTCGCTGATGGTGGAACTGCTCGCCACGCATGACAGCGACGCGTTAAAGAAATACCGTCCGCAGATGGAGAAAGAGTATGCCTACTGGATGGAGGGGGCAGAGGGACTTCAGCCCGGCCAGGCGAATAAACGCGTGGTGAAGCTGGACGACGGCGCCCTTCTCAACCGCTACTGGGACGATCGGGACACGCCGCGACCAGAATCCTGGCTGGATGACGTGACGACCGCCAAAAACAACCCTAACCGTCCGGCCACGGAGATTTACCGCGATCTGCGCTCTGCCGCCGCCTCGGGCTGGGATTTCAGCTCCCGCTGGATGGACGATCCGCAGAAGCTGGATACCATCCGCACCACCAGCATCGTGCCGGTGGATCTGAATGCGCTGATGTTTAAGATGGAGAAACTGCTGGCCCGCGCCAGCCAGGAAGACGGCGATAGCGCCAGCGCAAGCAAATACGACGCGCTGGCCTCCGCGCGCCAGAAAGCGATGGAAAGCCACCTGTGGAACGATAAAGAGGGCTGGTACGCGGATTACGATCTGAAAACGAAGAAAGTCCGTAATCAGCTTACGGCTGCGGCCCTCTTCCCGCTTTACGTGAAGGCCGCGTCACAGGAGCGCGCCGATAAGGTGGCCGCAGCCGCGTCGTCGCGCCTGTTGAAACCGGGCGGTATCTCTACCACCACCATCAACAGCGGGCAGCAGTGGGATGCGCCGAACGGCTGGGCGCCGTTGCAGTGGGTAGCGGTGGAAGGGTTACAAAACTACGGTCAGCAAAAGGTGGCGATGGACGTAACCTGGCGTTTCCTGAAAAACGTTCAGCATACCTACGATCGCGAGAAGAAGCTGGTTGAGAAGTATGACGTCTCTTCGACCGGTACCGGCGGTGGCGGCGGCGAGTATCCGTTGCAGGACGGTTTCGGCTGGAGTAACGGCGTGACGCTCAGGATGCTGGACATGGTCTGCCCGAAAGAGAAGCCGTGCGACAGCGTGCCGGAGAATCAGCCTGCGGCGAACGATGATGTCGCGCCTGCAAAACAGGCGGCGCAGTAGCGCCCCTCACCCTAACCCTCTCCCCAAAGGGGCGAGGGGAAGGTCCGTGCAATAAAGTGGCCCGGTAGTGTTACCGGGCTTTTTTCAGAAGCTGTAGCTTGCCCCGACCTGGAACGTCCGGTCGCGGCCTATCCAGCAGTTGGTCGCGTCATAGCAGGTGAGCGTTTCTTTGTTTGTGACGTTCTGCGCGCTCGCCTTCAGCGTGAGTCCCTCCAGCGAAGGTGCCAGTTCGCCCATGCGGTAAGAAGCCGCCAGATCGTACTGCGTAGTCCCGCCCAGCTTGCCTGCGTCGTTGCCCGGCGAGATTTCCATCGGCCCGGTGTAGCGCGCGCCGGCCCCCAGCGTTACCCCTCTCAGCGGCGTGCTGTCGAAGGTGTAATCCCCCCAAAGGTTAAAGGCGTTCTCAGGGACCTGCGTTGGCCGTTTGCCCTGATATTTGTCATCTTCGGTGTTAATGGCGTGGGTGTAGGCGTAGTTGGCAATCAGCGTCAGGTTCTCCGTTGGACGACTGATGGCTGAAATCTCCGCGCCCTTAGATTCCACTTCCCCGGTCTGGCGGTAGTTCAGGAAGCCCGGATCGCTGGTCACCACATTTTTCTGACGAATGTTAAACACCGAGGCGGTGAAGGTGGTTGCGTATTCCGCCAGCAGGTATTTCACCCCACCCTCCACCTGCTTACTGGTGGTGGGCTTAACGTCTTTCGCGGTCAGCGTACCCTGCGGCGATACCGGGGCGAACCCTTCCGAGTAGCTGATAAATGGCGAGAGCCCGTTATCAAAGGCATAAAGCGCGCCCAGTCGTTTGGTGAGGCGATCCTGCGATACCCAGGCTTTGTCACCGTTTTGCAGATAGTTGGTGGTGACCGAACGGTAGTCGTCATAGCGCAGGCTGGCCAGCAGGTTCAGCCCGCCGAACTCCACCTGATCCTGCACGTAATAGCCGTTCTGCTGATAGCTCAGCCGGTTTTTCTGCGCGGTAGAAAGCCCCAGCGCACCGCTATCGATCTGCCCGCGATCCGGATTGCGCATATCAATACCCGGCGTGGACGAGGCGTAACGATAGTGGAAATGAGAGTTCAGCTTCTGATAGTCAAAGCCCGCCAGCAGATGATGCTTCCAGTCTCCCAGCGCAACGGTTCGGGTGAGCTGGTTATCAATGTTGAAGCTCTGCAAATCTTCATCCGTGGTGTAGGCGAAGCGGTTGAGCTGGTAGACCTCGCTGCCCGTCCCGGTGGAATAGACGCTGCGCTGGTGGGTGTCCACATCAAAATAGCGCGCTTTCTGGTTAAAGCCCCAGCCGCTGTCAAACTCATGTTCAAAGCTGTAGCCCAGCATCCACTGGCGTTGCTTAAAGCCGCTCCACTCATCGCCGGCGTAATCACGACGATCGGCGTATTTCGAACGCAGATAGCTCAGCGGCATCGGGTCAGACGGGGTCAGGCTCGGCGTATTTTGCGCCAGCGCGTCAATGGTCAGGCGCGTTTTGCTGTCCGGCTGCCAGGTCACGGAGGGGGCAACCAGATAGTTTTCATAGCGCGTGGTATGCGCCTGTTCGTCACTTTCCGTCGCTTTGCCCAGCAGGCGATAGTTCCAGTCGCTGGTCGCGATCTGCCCCGTGGAGTCCAGATACCCCTCTTTCAGATTGCGGTTGCCGGTATTAAAGCCCAGCTCCGTTTTCGGCTCTTTCTGCGGCTTTTTACTCTGGATATTGACCAGCCCGCCCGGGGAGCCGCCGCCATAAAGCACGGATGATGGCCCTTTCAGGATATCGACGCTCTCAATCAACAGCGGATCGATTCGCGCTTTGGTGTTACCCGTGACGTTATAGGGAAGTTGCAGGCCGTTATAGAACTCCTGCTCAACGTTGAACCCGCGAATTTTATATTCGCTCATATAAGAAGTGCTGCCGCGCACCTCAGTGGAAACGCCCGGCGCATAGCGCAGGATCTCGTTTACCGAACCGGCGTGCCGCTGCTCGATCTCTTTAGCGGCGATGGTATTGATCACCTGCGGCGTTTTACTTTCCGCTACGGCTGATTTCGTGGCGCTGTTGGTCCAGCCGGGAAGCGCATCGCCCTGCTCTGTTCCGGTCACCACGATGGTGGATTCCTCTGCGAAAGCCTGTGTTTGCCATGCCAGCGTAACGGCGCCTGCCAACGCGCATAACGCCAAACGTGAAGTATGCATAGTGTCGTCTTGTTATTAGATGATATTGGGAACGCCAATTATTATCATTTCCATTAGCAAAGCAATATGCGCGGAGAAAACAGATCGTTTGTCTTAAGTTTCATGCGTGCGTGCCGATAACCCAGAGACAGTCTGTCATCTATCGAGGAGCCATCTGGCGTGAGTAGCTACAGTGAGCAGTTCCTGAAACAAAATCCGCTGGCTGTATTAGGGGTGTTACGCGACCTGAAAAAAGGTGAAGTGCCGCTGCGCATCAACTGGTCAACCAGTCAGTTTATCAGCAAGATCCTGGACGTGACGGCAGAGCACCTGATTGTGGATCTGGGTAGCCAGAGCGATGAAAACCGTGCCGCCCTACAGGCAGAAAATCTTTCAGTAATGGCCGAAACGCACGGAGCAAAAGTTGAGTTTGTGCTGCCTCGCCTCACCGCGATCGCCTACCAGGGTTTGCCTGCGTTTATCGCGCCGTTGCCTGAAAATCTCTGGTTCGTGCAGCGCCGTGAGTTTTTTCGAATCAGCGCCCCGCTTCACCCGGCCTACTTCTGTAAGGCAAAAATGCCGGACAAAAAAGAGATCCGCTTTCGCCTGTTCGATTTATCGCTGGGCGGCATGGGCGGGTTGATGGATACGCCGAAGCCGGAAGGGCTGGTGGAAGGTATGCGTTTTAGCCAGATCGAGCTAGATATGGGCGGATGGGGACGCTTCTGGTTTGATGCTCAGCTGATTGCCATCAGCGAACGCAGGGTGGTGGACGGCAAAAACGAGACCATCACGACGCCACGCCTGAGCTTTCGCTTCCTGAATGTCGGGCCAGGCGCCGAGCGCGAACTCCAGCGCATCATCTTTTCACTGGAGCGTGAAGCGCGTGAACGCGCGAATAAAGTGCTCTGAAAGGCGTCGGGCAGCGTGCAGCCGCCCGACAAAGGTATTACATAGCGTCCATCGCTTTCTGTACTTTCCAGATATAGCGCGGCGCCTGTGCTGACGGATGGTTCTTCACAACGTGTTCGAAGAATTCATCTTTATCCATATCGTTAATCTCTTCTATCGCCTCTTTGCGATCGGAGGAGAAGGTTCTCAGCAGCGCGCCGGCCCCGTTAACGTACGACACCACCAGCGCGTATTGCATCACTTCCGGGTCTTCAATTCCCTTCAGAATGCCGTGCTCCAGAATGCTCAGGTAGGCGGTTCCCATAGAGATATTACGTTCCGGGTTTTTCAGCTCGCTGGTGGAGGGTTGTCCCTTCCAGCCCATATAGCGATAGACCTCCCTTCCCGCCGTCGAGGCTTTTAGCTGCATCAGCCCCACCGCATTCGATTTACTCACCAGCGTTGGGTTGCCGCCGGATTCCACCGCAATAATTGCCGTGATCAGACGCGGGCTCACGCCCCAGGCCTTCCCGGCTTGCTCGCTGATCGGCATCCACTGCATGGCCCGCTTCACCGGCACGTCAGGGTTCCAGGGGGGATTTTGATAATCATGTTTTGAACTACAGCCAGCGAGCAACACAATCAAAAAAGCAAACCATCTCAATTTCACGTCATCTATCCTTATAGCCGGTCATCGCGGTACGTCGCCCCTTGAAGCAGGCGGCGTTTAAGCGGCATGATATAGACAATTAGATTCTCATTCAGCAAGGAATTGCCATGCCTCAGTTTCATCTCATCGCACCGTCGGGCTACTGCATCAACCAGGAAGCGGCACAGCGGGGCGTTCAGCGCCTGCTGGAAAGGGGCCATCAGGTAGAAAATCAGACAATTATCCCCCGCCGCATGCAGCGTTTTGCCGGTACGGAAGCGCAGAGACTGAGCGATATCAACAGCCTGGCGACGCTGGAAGGCGAAAACAACGTTGTGCTGGCCGTGCGCGGCGGATATGGTGCGAGCCGGCTGCTGGAGAGTATCGACTGGGCCGGGCTGGCAGCACGCCAGCAGCAGGATCCGCTGCTGATCTGCGGCCACAGCGATTTCACGGCGATCCAGCTCGGCCTGCTGGCACTGCATAACGTCATTACCTTTAGCGGCCCGATGCTGGCCGGTAACTTTGGCGCGCCGGAGCTGGATGCTTTTACCGAGGAACATTTCTGGCGTGCCCTGCAAAACCCGACCTTCACCGTCGAGTGGCAAGGCAACGGACCGCACTGGGAATGTGAAGGACAACTGTGGGGCGGAAACCTCGCGATGCTGGTGTCGCTAATTGGCACACCGTGGCTGCCGAAGATTGAGGACGGCATACTGGTGCTGGAAGATATCAACGAACACCCGTTCCGCGTCGAACGCATGCTGTTGCAGCTGTATCACGCCGGGATCCTGGATCGGCAGTCGGCCATTGTGCTGGGCAGTTTTAGCGGATCGGCCCCCAACGATTACGATGCGGGCTATTCCCTCGAGACGATGATTGATTTCATTCGTTCCCGTCTGGACGTCCCGGTGATTGCCGGGCTGGACTTCGGCCATGAGCAGCAAACCGTCACGCTGCCGCTGGGCGCCCGGGCGCGCCTGACGCACGATCATTCAGGCAGTCGGTTAACAATCAGCGGTCATCCGGTCTTAAAGGCATAAAAAAGCCGTTATTCCCCCTCAATAAAACGCTGTTACCGTTGTTAATATGTTAGGGTTTTAATAACAGCGTTCACATTGAGGTGGGAGTAAGACGACATTGGGTGCCACAGCGATAATCAGCCTTTTCATTCTCGGTTCCATCCTGGTAACCTTCAGCATTTTATTAAGTTCATTTTCATCGCGCCTTGGCATACCTATTCTTGTCATTTTCCTGGCTATCGGCATGCTGGCCGGAGTCGACGGAATCGGCGGTATCCCCTTCGATAATTACCCTTTCGCCTATATGGTGAGTAACCTCGCGCTGGCAGTCATCCTGCTGGACGGCGGCATGCGCACCCAGGCAAGTTCGTTCCGCGTGGCCTTAGGCCCGGCGCTGTCTCTGGCGACCGTCGGGGTGCTGATCACCTCCGGCCTGACCGGCATGATGGCAGCCTGGCTGTTTAACCTCGATATGATGGAAGGCCTGCTGATTGGCGCGATCGTCGGCTCGACCGATGCGGCAGCGGTTTTCTCCCTGCTCGGCGGCAAAGGGCTGAACGAACGCGTTGGCTCAACGCTTGAGATTGAATCCGGCAGTAACGATCCGATGGCGGTGTTCCTGACCATCACGCTGATAGAGATGATCCAGCAGCACGAAACCGGCCTGAGCTGGATGTTTGCCTGGCACATCCTTCAGCAGTTTGGCCTCGGCATTATCATTGGTCTTGGCGGCGGTTATCTTTTACAGCATACGATCAACCGTATTACGCTCCCCTCCGGCCTTTACCCGCTGCTGGCCCTGAGCGGCGGCATTCTGATTTTTGCCGTCACCACCGCGCTGGACGGCAGCGGTATTCTGGCGGTTTACCTCTGCGGGTTCCTGCTGGGCAACCGGCCGATTCGTAACCGTTATGCGATTCTGCAAAACTTTGACGGGCTGGCCTGGCTGGCGCAGATCGCGATGTTCCTGGTGCTGGGCCTGCTGGTGACGCCTTCCGACCTGCTGCCCATCGTCGTACCGGCGCTGCTTTTATCGGCCTGGATGATTTTCATCGCCCGTCCGCTGTCGGTGTTTGCCGGCCTGCTGCCGTTTCGCGGGTTTAACCTGCGCGAGCGGGTGTTTATCAGCTGGGTGGGGCTGCGCGGCGCGGTGCCGATTATTCTGGCGGTATTCCCGATGATGGCCGGGCTGGACAACGCCCGCCTGTTCTTCAACGTCGCCTTTTTCGTGGTGCTGGTGTCGCTGCTGTTTCAGGGGACGTCCCTGGGCTGGGCGGCGAAAAAGGCCAAAGTGGTGGTGCCGCCCGTCGGCTGGCCAGTCTCCCGCGTGGGGCTGGATCTTCACCCTGAGAATCCGTGGGAACAGTTTGTCTATCAGCTGAGCGCCGATAAGTGGTGCGTGGGCGCTTCCCTGCGCGATCTGCACATGCCGGCTGAAACGCGCATTGCCGCCCTGTTCCGGGACAACGCCCTGCTCCACCCGACCGGCAGCACGCGGCTGCGTGAGAACGATATCCTCTGCGTGATTGGCCGCGAGCGTGACCTGCCAGCCCTCGGCAAGCTGTTCAGCCAGTCGCCGCCGGTGGCGCTGGATCAGCGTTTCTTTGGCGATTTTATTCTGGAAGCCAGCGCACGCTTTGCGGACGTGGCGCTGATTTACGGGCTGGAAGATGGCCTTGAGAATCGCGATAACCAGCAAACGCTGGGCGAGATTATTCAGCGACTATTAGGCGCTGCGCCGGTTGTGGGTGACCAGGTGGAGTTTGCCGGGATGATCTGGACGGTGGCCGAAAAAGAAGATAACGCGGTGCGGAAAGTCGGCGTAAGGCCGATGGAGGAAGATGGGGAGTAGTTTTTTTTTGCCGGGTGGCCCTAGCGCCACCCCGCACACAAACAAGTTACACCGTCACAACAGGCACTCTTGGCGCCAGCGCGCACATCAGTTCATACCCAACGGTGCCCGCCGCAGCGGCCACGTCGTCAATTTTGACCTCGTTGCCCCATAACTCAACCGGCGAGCCGATCCCCGCCTGGGGACACGGCGTTAAATCAATGGCCAGCATATCCATTGAAACGGTACCTACCGTGCCCGTGCGTACGCCATCGACCCATACCGGCGTGCCGCTCGGGGCGATGCGCGGATAACCGTCCGCATAACCACCCGCCACAATACCAATACGCTGTTCGCCCGACGCCCGGAAGCGGCTGCCATAGCCCACCGTATCGCCCGCTTTCAGCGTCTGCACACCAATGATTTCACTGCGCAAGGTCATCACCGGCTTCAGGCCGCTGTTGGCGATATCCTGCCACTGGCCGGAAGGCGACGCGCCGTACAGAACGATCCCCGGACGCACCCAGCTGTAGTGCGCCTCAGGATGCCAAAGCGTAGCCGCTGAGTTCGACAGCGAACGCGGGCAGTCCAGCCCTTCTGCCGCCTGCTCAATGCGTACCATGGCATCGGCAATGCCGTCCGGCTTTTCCGCATCGGCGAAGTGCGCCATCAGCGTCATCTCACCCACGTTTTTCAGCGCGCGCAGCTGCTGCCAGACCGTGTGAACCCGCTCGGGCTGGAAGCCCAGACGGTTCATGCCGCTGTTCACTTTGAGATAGATATCCAGCGGGGCATGCAGCTTCGCGTCCTGAATGGCCTTGATCTGCCAGTTACTGTGCACGCTGGTCGTCAGACGGTACTTGTCCAGCAGCGGCAGATCTTCTGCATGGAAGAACCCTTCCAGCAGCAGAATCGGCCCTTTCCAGCCGCGCTCGCGCAGCAGGATGGCCTCTTCCAGGTTGAGCAAGGCAAAACCGTCGGTGGCGCCGAGCGCACTCCAGATACGATCGATACCATGACCGTAGGCGTTAGCCTTCACCACTGACCAGACACGAGAACCCGGCGCAGCACGGCGAACAATTTGCAGGTTATCCTTCAGCGCCTGCAAATCCAGCTGGGCCAGAATTGGACGGGACATGACAACTCCTTAATTATGCGCGCCGTGCAGGTGCTGTGGGCGCGAGGGGGTAAACCCTGATTGATAGCGTGCGGCGCTCAAATCGTCAAACGGAATGGCCGGGGTACGCCCGGAGATCAGGTCGCTCAGCAACTGGCCCGAACCGCAGGCCATGGTCCAGCCAAGCGTGCCGTGACCGGTGTTGGTCCACAGATTTTTGTACGGCGTACGGCCAACAATCGGCGTGCCGTCTGGGGTCATCGGGCGCAGGCCCGTCCAGAACGTCGCCTGCTCAATAAAACCGCCGCGCGGGAAGAGATCCCCGACGACCATCTCCAGCGTTTCACGACGCGGTTTGAGCAGCTCGGTATTGAAGCCCACGATCTCCGCCATGCCGCCGACGCGGATCCGGTTATCGAAGCGGGTGATGGCGATTTTGTAGGTTTCATCAAGAATGGTAGAGACCGGCGCGCCGCTGTCCTCTTTCACCGGGATGGTCAAAGAGTAGCCTTTCAGCGGATAAACCGGGATATCCAGAATGCCTTTCAGCATCGCGGTAGAGTAGGAGCCAAACGCCATCACGTAGGCATCGGCTTTGATCACCTCTTCCCCACACTTTACGCCGTAAATCTTCTCCCCTTCTGACAGCAGCTTGTCAACAGAGGTATTGAAGCGGAACGTCACTCCCGCCTGCTCGCACATGCGCGCCAGACGCTGGGTGAACAGCTGGCAGTCGCCGGTTTCATCGTTCGGTAAACGCAGGCCGCCCGTGAGCTTGTGCGCCACTTCGGCAAGCGCTGGCTCCACCTGCGCCAGCTGGCTGGCTTCCAGCAGCTGATACGGTACGCCCGCATCTTCCAGCACGGCGATATCGCGGGTAGCGTTTTCATACTGTTGCTCGGTGCGGAACAGCTGAAGCGTACCGCCCTGACGCCCTTCATATTCAATGCCCGTCGAGGTGCGCAGCGCCTTCAGGCAGTCGCGGCTGTATTCCGCCAGGCGAACCATGCGCCCTTTGTTTTCCATGTAGTGGCGGGTGTCACAGTTGCGCAGCATCTGCCACATCCACTTCAGCTGGAAGGGCGAACCGTCCAGGCTGATCGCCAGCGGCGCGTGTCGCTGGAACATCCATTTAATCGCCTTTAGCGGCACGCCGGGGGCCGCCCACGGGGCAGCATAGCCCGGGGAAATTTGCCCCGCATTCGCCGCACTGGTTTCCAGAGCCGGGCCGGATTCGCGATCGATAACGGTAACCTCATGTCCTGCCTGACTTAAATACCAGGCGCTGGTTACGCCAACGACACCACTTCCCAGTATGACAACACGCATAGCCACTCCATTATGAGCAAAAGAACAATCATCTAATTACAGATTGATAACCTAGTTGAAAATATTATTCAACATATGACTTTTTTATGGTGACTTAACTCACATATCCCGCTGTATCAGGGGATAACGCTTATTTGGAATCTCCTGCTGCGCGTTATTTTTAACCAGTATAAAATTCTGTGGGCGCCGCTTTTTTTGCCGTATCGAAAACGGGAAATCGCAAAGAAAAAATTTCTGCGCCCCGCGTATTTGAATGGGGTGATCTATGCTTGAAAGGAGGCTCTCCAGTCAGAGAGAGCGACCGACAACGAGGGCGCGCTAATGGCTACAATAGATTCCATGTCCAGGGACAGTACCCGTCTGAGCGATGGACCCGACTGGACCTTCGAGTTGCTGGATGTCTACCTGGCGGAGATCGACCGGGTTGCCAAACTCTATCGTCTGGATACCTACCCCCATCAGATTGAAGTCATCACCTCTGAACAGATGATGGACGCATATTCAAGCGTCGGGATGCCGATAAACTATCCCCACTGGTCGTTTGGCAAAAAGTTCATTGAGACCGAGCGGCTGTATAAGCACGGGCAGCAGGGGCTGGCGTATGAAATCGTCATTAACTCTAACCCGTGTATCGCCTATCTGATGGAGGAAAATACCATTACCATGCAGGCGCTGGTGATGGCGCACGCCTGCTACGGTCATAATTCGTTCTTCAAAAATAACTATCTGTTCCGCAGCTGGACGGATGCCAGCTCCATCGTCGATTACCTCATCTTCGCCCGTAACTACATTACCGACTGCGAAGAGCGCTACGGCGTGGACGAAGTGGAGAAGTTGCTGGACTCCTGCCACGCGCTAATGAACTACGGCGTTGACCGCTATAAGCGCCCGCAGAAAATCTCGTTGCAGGAGGAGAAAGCCCGGCAGAAGAGCCGCGAGGAGTATCTGCAAAGCCAGGTGAATATGCTGTGGCGTACCCTGCCGAAACGTGAGGAGGAGAAAACCGTCGCCGAGGCGCGTCGCTATCCTTCCGAGCCGCAGGAAAACCTGCTCTACTTTATGGAGAAAAACGCCCCACTGCTGGAGCCGTGGCAGCGTGAGATCCTGCGCATCGTGCGCAAGGTGAGCCAGTATTTCTATCCGCAGAAGCAGACCCAGGTCATGAACGAAGGCTGGGCGACCTTCTGGCACTACACCATTCTGAACCACCTGTATGATGAGGGAAAAGTCTCTGAACGGTTTATGATGGAGTTTCTGCACAGCCACACCAACGTGGTGTTCCAGCCGGCGTACAACAGCCCGTGGTACAGCGGCATTAACCCGTACGCGCTCGGCTTTGCCATGTTCCAGGATATTAAGCGTATCTGCCAGTCGCCCACCGAAGAGGACAAATACTGGTTCCCGGATATTGCGGGCTCCGACTGGCTGGAAACGCTGCACTTTGCGATGCGTGATTTTAAGGATGAGAGCTTTATCAGCCAGTTCATGTCGCCGAAGATCATGCGTGATTTCCGCTTCTTCACGGTACTGGATGATGACCGCAACAACTACCTGGAGATCTCGGCGATCCATAATGAGGAAGGCTATCGGGAGATCCGCTCGCGTCTGTCGTCCCAGTACAACCTGAGCAATCTTGAACCCAACATTCAGGTGTGGAACGTAGATCTGCGCGGCGACCGCTCTCTGACGCTGCGCTATATCCCGCACAACCGCGCGCCGCTGGATAAAGGGCGTAAGGAAGTGCTGAAGCACGTGCATCGCCTGTGGGGATTTGACGTATTGCTGGAGCAGCAGAACGAAGACGGCAGCGTGGAGCTGCTGGACCGGTGTCCGGCGCGGATGAATACGCTGTAGTGCCACCGGGCGAAAAAAAACCTCTCGATTGAGAGGTTTTTTATTTCAGCGGCTCTGAATCGCCAAATCGCCCGGCAGCGTTTTCTGCATACGGTGCCAGATTTCACCGGAGTCGTGGCCGTAGCGGCGTACGGTTTCATAAACCTGATCGTGCAGGCCTTCGGTGCAGAGCTTGCTCAGCTTATGGTAGAAGCCCAGCGCCAGGCTGCGGGCTTCAGGGTTAGCAAAGTAGTGACGACCAATGCGGGTATAGAGCCCTTTCATCCCATTCAGGATCAGGCCGTAAACCGGGTTGCCGGAGGCAAACGCCAGGCCGCGAAACACGTTGTAATCGAGGGTGGCAAAGGCGTCGGCGTGATCTTCAACTTCATTCGCGCTGGCCAGCACCGCAAGCGCATCTTCAGGATGCTGACGGAAAGCGGTACGAATAAAAATAGTCGCAATGTTGGTGCGCACCGAAAGCAGATTATCAATCAGCTGCGGTACGCTTTCGTGGTCGAGACGCGCCAGCGTTTCCAGAATATTCAGCCCGGACGTTTCCCAGAAGTTGTTCACTTTAGTGGGTTTGCCATGCTGTATCGTCAACCAGCCATCGCGCGCCAGACGCTGGAGCACTTCTCGCAGCGTGGTACGGGTGACGCCAATCAGTTCAGAGAGTTCGCGTTCAGCAGGTAGAATTGATCCCGCAGGGAAACGATTATTCCAGATGCTTTCAATGATGTACTCTTCCGCGAAACCCGCCGGGCTCTGCGCCTTAATGACCATAGTGAGATTTCCATTACACAGCTTTAGCAAATTGCACTCATCATACCAGAGGCGGACAGAGGCAGATAGCGCAGCCGAGACAGAAAAGAGGGATCGCCGTTTCATTTTTATGAAATTTACAAAATGGCGTTAACGCCCTCACCGACGCCATTTTTGCGTATACTGATGTCTTGTCTTATTTGACGGGGAAAGGACGTCTGTCGTGGAAATTTCGTTTGGGCGCGCGCTGTGGCGCAACTTTTTAGGTCAGTCACCTGACTGGTACAAACTCACTTTACTGGTATTCCTGGTCGTTAATCCCGTTATCTTCTTGCTGAATCCCTTTATTGCCGGATGGCTGTTGGTCGCCGAGTTTATCTTTACCCTGGCGATGGCGCTGAAGTGCTATCCGCTATTGCCCGGCGGGCTGCTTGCGCTGGAGGCCGTGGCTACGGGAATGACCAGCGCGGAGCACGTTAAAAACGAGATTGCATCGAATCTTGAAGTCCTGCTGCTGCTGATCTTCATGGTGGCAGGGATCTACTTTATGAAGCAGCTCCTGCTGTTTATCTTTACCCGCTTGCTGCTGAGCATTCCGTCGAAAACGCTTCTCTCGCTGGCATTTTGCCTCGCCGCGGCTTTCCTTTCAGCCTTCCTGGACGCGCTAACGGTGGTGGCGGTAGTGATCAGCGTCGCCGTCGGTTTTTACGGAATTTACCACCGGGTGGCCTCGTCTCGTCCCGGCGATAACTTGCAGGACGACAGCCACGTTGAGGCGCATAACCGCGACGTGCTGGAACAGTTCCGCGCGTTTCTGCGCAGCCTGATGATGCACGCGGGCGTGGGTACGGCGCTGGGCGGCGTGATGACCATGGTCGGGGAGCCGCAAAACCTGATCATCGCTAAAGCCGCCGGGTGGCATTTTGGCGAATTTTTCCTGCGCATGGCGCCCGTCAGCGTGCCCGTGCTGGTCTGTGGATTAGTGACCTGCGTGCTGGTCGAGAAATTTAACCTCTACGGGTATGGCGCGGCGTTGCCCGATCAGGTCCGCCATGAGCTGCAAAAGTTTGACGAGCAGAGCCGACAACAGCGTACGCGTCAGGAGACGCTGCGCCTGATTGCACAGGGTCTGATCGGCGTGTGGCTTATCGCTGCGCTGGCCTTGCACCTTGCCGAGGTAGGGCTCATTGGCTTGTCGGTGATTATTCTGGCAACCAGCCTGAGCGGCGTAACGGACGAACATGCTATCGGTAAAGCCTTTACCGAAGCCCTGCCGTTTACCGCCCTGCTGGCGGTGTTTTTTGCCGTCGTGGCGGTGATTATAGACCAACATCTGTTCGCGCCCATTATCGCTTTTGTGCTTCAGGCTACGCCAGATTCTCAGCTTACGCTGTTCTATTTGTTTAACGGCCTGTTGTCTTCCATCTCCGATAACGTCTTTGTCGGGACGGTATACATTAATGAGGCCAAAGCCGCGATGGAGCAAGGGATTGTCAGCAGTGAACAGTTTGAGCTGCTGGCGGTAGCGATCAACACCGGAACCAACCTGCCCTCGGTAGCAACCCCGAACGGTCAGGCGGCATTCCTCTTCCTGCTGACCTCGGCGCTGGCGCCGCTCATACGGCTTTCTTATGGAAGAATGGTCTGGATGGCGCTGCCGTATACGCTGGTGCTTACCCTGGTTGGTTTGCTGTGCATCAAAATTACTCTCGTTCCCTGTACGCAATGGTTGTTACAAGCAGGTATACTTGCGGCGCATTAAAATTCGTTTACACTGCGCTGTCTAAGCATGTTCCAGGGAAATGATTATGTTGCGATTTTTGAACCAGTGCTCACGCGGTCGCGGAGCGTGGTTGTTGATGGCCCTGACCGCCTTTGCGCTGGAAATGGTCGCGCTGTGGTTTCAGCATGTGATGGGGCTGAAACCTTGCGTACTGTGTATTTATGAGCGTTGTGCGCTGTTTGGCATTATGGGCGCGGGTCTGGTCGGTGCAATTGCACCTAAAACACCGTTACGCTATGCGGCGATTGCCATCTGGCTGTACAGCGCCTGGAAAGGGATTGCGCTTGCCTGGGAGCACACCCAGATGCAGCTTCACCCGTCACCGTTTATGACCTGCGATTTTGCGGCCCGCTTCCCGGGCTGGCTGCCGCTGGATAAGTGGCTGCCGCAGGTGTTTGTTGCCTCCGGTGACTGCTCCGTACGTCAGTGGGAGTTTCTTACGCTGGAGATGCCGCAATGGCTGGTGGGCATTTTTGTCGCCTACTTCGTGGTGGCGCTGCTGGTGCTGATTGCCCAGCCGTTCAAACCGAAAAAACGCGATCTTTTTGGGCGTTAATGTGCCCGGCGGCGCTTCGCTTGCGCGGGCCTACGGTTTTGTAGGTCGGGTAAGTGCAGCGCTACCCGCCACAACAGCGCATAATAAAAAAACCCGCCTCGGCGGGTTTTTTATTATCAGCGGTTGGGATGATTCATGATGTGGTCTTCCCAGTCCCGCACCTCTGACTCTTTCACCGCAATATGGCGCACGGAAATACGTTCGCCGTGCATCGCCGCTTTCGACCCCGTCAGCAGGGGATGCCACGCAGGCAGGTCCTTTCCTTCCGCCAGCAGGCGATACGCGCAGGTATGCGGCAGCCACTCAAAGGTCGGCAGGTTTTCACGGGTTAACTTGATGCAGTCCGGCTCATATTCGAAACGGCGCTCATAGTTGCGGCACTGGCAGGTTTTGATGTTTAACTGCTTGCACGCTACGTTGGTGAAATAGATTTCGTCCGAATCTTCATCCATGAGCTTATGCAGGCAGCACTGCCCGCAGCCGTCACACAACGATTCCCACTCCGCGTCGGTCATGTCGTCGAGCGTTTTGCTTTGCCAGAAAGGAATATCGTTCATCGGGATGTCCACACGTCAAAATAGAGCGCACCTTATAACGAGTCTGGCACGTTGATGCAAGTTTTGCCGCCCTTTTCAGGCGGCAAGGTGCTTTTACAGCACGCGGGTTTTTAGCGACAGGCCGTTAAAACTGACGTCCAGCTCGTCGCCAGCGTGCAGCGGGCCCACACCTTCCGGGGTGCCAGTCAGGATCACATCGCCGGGTTTCAGGGTGAAGAAGCGGCTCATGTAGGCAATCAGCGGAACGATCTTATGGATCATATCGGCGGTCGAACCCTGCTGGCGGATCTCGCCGTTGACCTTCAGGCTGAGCGGCGTATTCTGCGGGTCGTCGGTAAATTCACTCACCGGAACGAAACCGGAAATCGGGCATGAATTATCAAAACCCTTGGCTTTTTCCCACGGCTGCCCTGCTTTCTTCATTTTGCCCTGAACGTCGCGTAGCGTCAGGTCAAGCGCAACACCGTAACCCGCAATCGCTTTCTCTACGTGCTCTTCGGTGGCCTGACGCAGCGTGGCGCCGATCAGCACCGCCAGCTCCACTTCATGATGCACCGAGCCCAGTCCCTGCGGCAGAGCCAGCGGCTGGCGAATATCGCACAGTGCAGTTTCTGGCTTGATAAACAGAACCGGCTCTTCCGGCACGGCGCTCCCCATCTCCTGAATGTGTTTTGCATAGTTGCTGCCTACGCAGACCACTTTGCTGACGGGATAATCCAGTAATGCACCTTGCCAGTTATGATGTTGATACATGCTCGACCCCTAATCGGTTGATGGGTTGTTCCCGGCGTGACCCGGGCTTATTTCTTTCCGCTCATCTCAAGATGCTGTTTTAATAAATTCTCCGGCGGTGGCGGAAGCTGTAAATAATAGCCCTGTTCGGTCAACGCCTTTTTGACTTTTTCCAGATCGGCGTTCACCAGCTTCTTGCGGCCGTCCAGCGGCAGCAGCATTGCCAGCTGCGGTCGGCCAAAACTTTTCATTAATTCCTCAGGCACGCGGGAAAAATCGTCTTTCTTTTCGACATAAAGGTAGGTCTGGTCGCGGCTCGTACTTCTGTAGATCACACAAAACATGTTTTTACTCTGAATTAACGGGTGGTTGCTTGCCTCAATATACTCCTGACTATAACATGCCTGATACTCTTCGGAATATCGCGGCGATGTGTTGCGGTTAATAGCAAATTGAGTAAGGCCAGGATGTCAAATACGCCCATCGAGCTTAAAGGCAGTAGCTTCACCTTATCAGTGGTTCATTTGCATGATGCAAAACCCGAGGTTATTCGTCAGGCGTTAGAAGACAAAATCGCGCAGGCTCCCGCTTTTCTTAAGCATGCTCCTGTCGTCGTCAACGTAAGCGACCTTGAGGGTCCGGTTAACTGGAAGCGACTCCAGCAGGCCGTCACCTCTACGGGCTTACGCATTGTGGGCATTAGCGGCTGCAAAGACGCTGAACTGAAAGCCGAAATTGACCGTGCGGGTTTGCCTTTGCTGAACGAAGGCAAAGAAAAGGCCCCACGTGCTGCGCCTGCACCCGTTCCCGCTCCCCCGTCTCCGGCGCAAAATGTAACCCCAGTCACAAAAACGCGATTGATTGATCTGCCGGTTCGTTCCGGTCAGCGTATTTATGCGCCAAACTGTGATCTGATTGTTACAAGCCACGTCAGCGCAGGCGCGGAACTGATTGCGGATGGCAATATTCACGTTTACGGTATGATGCGAGGGCGTGCGCTTGCGGGCGCCAGCGGCGATCGAGAAGCACAAATTTTTTGTACTCACCTGACAGCAGAACTGGTGTCTATCGCAGGTGAATATTGGCTGAGCGACAAAATCCCAGCCGAATTTTATGGCAAAGCGGCCCGTCTGCAACTGGCAGACAACGCTTTGACCGTTCAACCGTTAAATTGATCCCTTTTAACAAGGAATTTCTATGGCACGCATTATTGTTGTGACTTCGGGTAAAGGAGGCGTTGGCAAGACCACCTCCAGCGCGGCCATCGCTACTGGTTTGGCCCAGAAGGGAAAGAAAACCGTCGTAATCGACTTTGATATCGGTCTGCGTAACCTGGACCTGATCATGGGCTGCGAGCGTCGCGTGGTGTATGACTTCGTCAACGTCATTCAGGGCGATGCCACGCTTAACCAGGCGCTGATTAAAGACAAGCGCACCGAGAACCTCTACATCCTCCCGGCGTCCCAGACCCGTGACAAAGACGCGCTGACCCGTGAAGGCGTGGAAAAGGTGCTCGACGAGCTGAAAAAGATGGAGTTCGACTTCGTGGTCTGCGACTCCCCTGCCGGTATCGAAACCGGCGCGCTGATGGCGCTCTACTTCGCGGATGAAGCCATCATCACCACCAACCCGGAAGTCTCGTCAGTACGCGACTCCGACCGTATTCTCGGCATTCTGGCGTCGAAATCTCGTCGTGCGGAAAATGGCCAGGAGCCGATTAAAGAGCACCTTCTGCTGACCCGCTACAATCCGGGCCGCGTAAATAAAGGTGATATGCTGAGCATGGAAGACGTGCTGGAAATCCTGCGCATCAAACTGGTTGGCGTGATCCCGGAAGATCAGTCCGTACTGCGCGCCTCTAACCAGGGCGAGCCGGTGATTCTGGATACACAGGCAGACGCGGGTAAAGCGTATGCGGATACCGTTGACCGTCTGCTGGGAGAAGAACGTCCTTTCCGCTTCATTGAAGAAGAGAAGAAAGGTTTCCTCAAACGCCTGTTCGGAGGATAAGTTATGGCATTACTGGACTTTTTTCTCTCGCGGAAAAAAAGCACCGCAAACATCGCAAAAGAACGTCTGCAAATTATCGTTGCGGAGCGTCGTCGTAGCGACGCCGAACCGCACTACCTGCCGCAGCTGCGCAAAGACATTCTGGAAGTGATCTGCAAGTACGTGCAGATTGACCCGGAAATGGTCACCGTTCAGCTGGAGCAAAAAGACGGGGATATTTCGATTCTGGAGCTGAACGTGACGCTTCCGGAAGCGGAAGAGTCGCGTTAAAACCGTTTGCGCTTCGTCGTATCGTAGGCCGGGCAAGCGTTGCGCCGCCCGGCAATTTCCCCGGTGGCGCTGCGCTTCCCGGGGCTGCACTTCTTTAGCGCGGATACCCTTCCAGCAAGGTGTTCAGTCGTTCTGCCATCAGTTCGCCCCGCCAACCAGCGACCAGTTCCGGTAAACCATTTTGCGGTTTCAACTTCCAGTGCCAGTTCAGCAGCTGGTTAATCTGACGACGTGAAGCCAGCAGCTCCGCGCTCAGCTTGCTTTCGCTCGCCACCGTCTGCACCAGCGCTTTGATATCTTTGAACGCCTTGCGGTAGCCCGGCATATCCATCAGGTTAAGCAGCGGCTCTGGCAGCGCGTCGTCCGGCACTTGCTGGGCTTTCTCCACCAGCGCCAGCAGCGTTTTACCGTGGAAGCGGATCTCGCTCCCGGAAAGGCCAATGCTGTCCAGCTCGCCAAGGCTGCCCGGCATATAGCGCGCCACCGCCCACAGGTGCTCTTCGCGCACCACAAAGTTAACCGCCAGGTCGCGCTCGCGCGCTTTACGCAGGCGCCAGTCCGCCAGCAGTTGCAGGCAGGCCAGCTGACGCGTGCGCAGCTGCCAGGCGTTGGAGATATCACGCCAGGCGTCTTTCGGGTCGACCACTTCCTGGCGACGCTGCTGCGTCATGCGACACTCGTCCAGCGCGGCAGCCAGCCAGCCGGACGCCTCCGCCTCTTTCATCAGCTGGCCGGCAATCGGTAGCAGGTAGAAGACGTCCGCCGCGGCATATTCAAGCTGACGCGCGGTCAGCGGGCGCGCGAGCCAGTCCGTGCGCGATTCGCTCTTATCCAGCGTCAGGCCGGTGTACTCTTCCACCATCGCGGCGAAGCCCCAGGATAGCGGGCGACCGCTGAACGCCGCGAGGATCTGGGTATCAATCAGCGGTTCCGGCATGATGCCAAAGGTATTGAGGAACACTTCCAGATCTTCACTGCCGGCGTGCAGATATTTGGTCACGGCGGTATCCAGCAACAGCGCGCGCATCGGCGCCCAGTCGGTGATGCCAAGGGGGTCAATCAACGACACGTGCTTGCCGTCATACATCTGGATCAGGCCCAGCTGCGGGTAGTATGTGCGGGTGCGGACAAATTCCGTATCCAGGGCGATAGCGGGGAAATCACGCGTCACCTCGCACAGCGAAGCCAGCTCGTCGTTGGTAGTGATCATCTGGTAATTCAAATCGGACTCTCTTTTGTTTGCGCCCATAAAAAACGCCGGCTTAACCGGCGTCTGGGCGATTAACGTGAAGCTCAGGCCTTATTGTCCACTTTGGCACGGGCTTCGTCACGTAATTCTCGTCGTAATATCTTCCCGACGTTGGATTTCGGCAGCTCATCGCGAAATTCCACCAGCTTCGGCACTTTATAGCCCGTCAGCTGCCGGCGACAAAACGTTATCAGCGCTTCCTCGGTAAGAGAAGGATCTTTTCTGACCACAAATATCTTCACCGCTTCCCCGCTGCTGCCGGAAGGAACGCCCACCGCTGCCACTTCCAGCACGCCGCTGTGCTGCATCACCACGTCTTCGATTTCGTTCGGATAGACGTTGAAACCGGAAACGAGGATCATGTCTTTCTTGCGATCGACGATGCGCAGGAAGCCCTCGTCATCCATTACCGCGATGTCGCCGGTGTACAGCCAGCCGTCTTTGATGATCTCGTCCGTGGCATCCGGGCGCTGCCAGTAGCCCAGCATCACCTGCGGCCCTCTTACGCACAGCTCGCCTGGCTCGCCGTGAGGCACTTCGTTACCCTCATCGTCCACCAGTTTGGCTTCCGTTGACGGCACCGGCAGGCCGATACTGCCGCTGTGGTAATCGATGTCATGCGGGTTAACGCTGACCAGCGGGGCGCACTCCGTCAGGCCATAGCCTTCCAGCAGATACTGCCCGGTGAGTTTCACCCAACGCTCGGCAACCGCCTGCTGAACCGGCATCCCGCCGCCCGCAGAGAGGTGCAGCGTGGAGAAATCCAGCTGCTGAAACTCTTTATTGTTGAGCAGAGCGTTAAACAGCGTATTCACGCCGGTCATGGCGGTGAACGGGTATTTCGCCAGCTCTTTGACCAGCCCCGGAATGTCGCGCGGGTTAGTAATCAGAACGTTCTGGCCGCCCAGCTCGATGAACAGCAGGCAGTTCATGGTCAGCGCAAAAATGTGATACAGCGGAAGCGCGGTGATCACCAGTTCTTTGCCCGGGTGCAGCAGCGGCCCGTAGGTGGCGTTAACCTGTTCCAGGTTCGCCAGCATGTTACGATGGGTCAGCATCGCCCCTTTGGCCACGCCCGTGGTACCACCGGTGTATTGCAGAAACGCCAAATCTTCCGACACGATCTCCGGCTTCACGTACTGCATTCGGTAGCCCGCATGCAGCGCGCGGCGGAAGGAGATGGCATCCGGCAGATGGTATTTCGGCACCAGGCGCTTAACGTATTTAACGACAAAGTTGACCAGCGTACCTTTCGCGGTAGAGAGCTGGTCGCCCATGCGCGTCAGAATGACGTGCTTAACCTGGGTTCTTTCAACGACTTTTTCCAGCGTGTGGGCAAAGTTGGAGACAATCACAATCGCCACCGCACCGCTGTCATTCAGCTGATGTTCCAGCTCGCGCGGGGTATAAAGCGGGTTGACGTTAACAACGATCATCCCTGCCCTGAGGATCCCGAACAGCGCCACCGGATATTGCAGCAGGTTTGGCATCATCAGCGCAACGCGATCCCCTTTCTGCAACCCAAGCCCCTCCTGCAAATAGGCCGCAAACGCCCGGCTGCGCTCCTCCAGCTTACGGAAGGTCATCACTTCGCCCATGTTCACAAATGCGGGCTGGTCGGCGTAGCGCCGTACCGAGTGTTCAAATAATTCAATCAGGGATTGATAACGGTCAGGATTGATCTCCGCAGGGACATCCGCGGGATAACGGTTAAGCCAAACCTTTTTCAATGCATCACCTCTGAAATGAGTATTCGTCGTCATCACAGCCCCGATAATAAACAGTTTGTTAACATTATATTAACTCAGCGTACCAGTTTATTAATTGTTCAGATTACAGGTTGCGAAGCGCGTCACTCTTTTTTTTCGTTTTAAGCGTAAAAAAACAGAGACAGCGGCTGAGCCGCTGTCTCTTTACTATAAATAACAGGAAGTTACTCAGTTACGATGGTTTGTACCTGTGCAGGACCGGGGTTATACCAGCCCCAGCCACCGTAGCCGTAACGGTACGGATGAGGGCCCCACATCCACGGATCGATAGGCTGTGGCGGCATCACCACCTGCTGGGCGATACGCCAGCGCTTGTAGCCGTTGACCTGCATGGTCATGAATTTGTACGGCGTATTGCCGATTTTACCTGCTACCGAACCGGTAATCGGCCCGACGACGGTCACCAGTTGTCCGCGGAAATCAACCGGATCGAGGAAGCCGCTGACGTCAGCGTAGATCCGCCCGCGCGAGGCTTCACCCAGAATCGGTCGCGCGCCGTCGTCCAGCGGAACGGTGGCGATTTCCAGACGGGTTTTACCCTGCTGGTTAACGACCTCAACCACCTTGCCGCCAAACCGCGCTTCCTGCCCGACATAGAGCTCCGGGGCGTTCATCACGCGTACCAGATCCTGCTGTGGCGTCGGGCTGGTGCCCTTGATCGCATCAGGAACGGTGACGCAACCGCTCAGTGCTATGGCAACAACGCCTGCCATAAGAAGGCGTACAACTTTAGTCTGAACCGCCATGATGCGACTCCTTTTTCTCAGTTCCTGTTACTGAGATTCATTCGCGGCCTGGAAGTTTCTTCCACGCGACGGTGTTTCGTAAATAAACGGGTTCAGCGTGCTCAACCGCCACGGTTTTACCTGCGTCAAGCAGCTGACGGGCAATCGGCAGCATATCTTCTGCGGCGGGCAGGAGCATGTTGCCGTCCACCAGCGTAATACCGATTTCCTTCGCCATCTCAGGCCATGCCGGCCAGCCGGTTCCCACCGTCGCCCACTCGCCGGAGAGCTGCTTCAGGCGCTCAGTCACGGCTTCGGGCTTGAGCACCGCCTCGGTATCTTCGCCGTGCCAGACGCCGTTTTCATCACGGGTATATTCCGCCCAGTACACTTCTCCCATACGGGCGTCGATGGCAGCCAGCACGCGGGTAGCGCCGGTCATACGCCAGGCGCCCTGCGCCATCGTGGCAAGCGTGGAGACGCCGATCATCGGCAGGTCAGCGCCCAGCGCCAGCCCCTGCGCAATGCCAATCCCGATACGCACGCCCGTAAAGCTGCCCGGGCCACGGCCATAGGCCAGCGCGTCGAGGTCGGTCAGGGCGGCGTTGCCCTCGGTCAAAATGGTTTTTACCAGGGGAAGAATACGCTGGGTATGCTCCCGGGGGCACTCTTCGAAATGGGCAAAGGTCTTACCGTCGTTCCACAGGGCAACGGAACACGCCTCTGTTGCGGTATCAATAGCCAGAATTCGCATTGGTCGTCGCGCTCTCGCAAGGGTCAGTCACAAAATGGCGCGCATCTTAACACACTCCGGCGAGAATTACTCCGCCGTTGGGTTCGCCAGGAAGCGGACCGCGCGTTTAATATCCCGCGTGCGCGGCGCGGGCGGCAGGCTGGCGAGGAAGGTTGCGCCGTAGGGGCGCATAACCAGGCGGTTATCGCAGATCACCAGCACGCCGCGGTCGGTGACGTCGCGGATCAGTCGCCCTACTCCCTGCTTAAGCGTAATGACCGCATCCGGCAGCTGGACGTCGTCGAACGGATCGCCTCCGCGCAGACGGCAATCCTCCATGCGCGCTTTCAGGAGCGGATCGTCCGGGGATGTGAACGGCAGCTTATCGATAATCACCAGTGAGAGCGTATCGCCGCGCACGTCCACCCCTTCCCAGAAGCTGCTGGTCGCCACCAGCAGGGCATTACCGGCGCTGACAAACTGCTGGAGCAGCTGGCCTTTACTGGTTTCTCCCTGTAACAGCACCGGCAGCGTCATGGTGGCGCGGAACTGCTCGGCCAAATCGCGCATCATGGCGTGGGATGTACACAGCATGAAACAACGCCCGTTGTTGGCCTCAATCATCGGCTTCAGCATGGCCGCCAGATGACGCGCGGCCCCCGGCTGGTTAGGCAGCGGCAGATTGCGCGGCACGCACAGCAGCGCCTGTTTTTCGTAGTCGAACGGGCTCGGCAGAAGCAGAGATTCAGCCTGCTCAATGCCGAGGCGCTCGGTAAAGTGATGCAGATCGTCATTCACCGACAGCGTGGCCGAGGTAAAGACCCAGGTGCCGGGCTTTTGCGCCATCACCTCTTTGAATTTATCGGCAACGGTCAGCGGCGTCAGCGCCAGGGTGAAGTGGCGGGAGGTACATTCGTACCAGTAGCTGTACCCCGGCTGGTTGATCTCTTTCAGCCGTTTCAGCCGCCCGCGATAGAGCGTGGCGCGTTCAAAGGCAGCGTCTAACAGGGCGGAACGGCCCAGTGACAGCTTCGCCACGTCGTAGCAGAGCTCAAGGGCATCATCGAGCAGCAGCAGCGCGCGCTGGATATTTTTGTCTGCCAGCAGTTCACGCAGGTTGCCGCGATAGCCCGGCTCGCCAAGCTGTAAGCGGAAATCCTGCGCGCATTGTGCCAGGCGGTCCGCGCACTTCTGCAACTGCTGGGTATCTTTGAGTTCGGTGCGATAGGCAATGGTGATATCTTTCGCCAGATCCTGAAGCTGACGGCTGGAGAGCGACTGGCCAAAATACTGGCTGGCGATGTCCGGAAGCTGATGGGCTTCATCGAAGATCATCACCTCTGCCTCCGGGATCAGCTCGCCAAATCCACTGTCCTTGACCACCATATCCGCAAGAAACAGGTGATGGTTCACCACCACCACGTCGGCATCCATCGCCGTTTTACGGGCTTTCACCACAAAACAGTCTTTGTACAGCGGGCAGTCGCTGCCAAGGCAGTTGTCGTTGGTGCTGGTCACCAGCGGCCAGGCCGGAGAGTCTTCCGGCACACTCGCGCAGGTGCTGATGTCCCCCTCCTCCGTCTGGTTGGCCCAGGCGCGCAGGACGATCACATCACTCAGGGTTTGTACAGGCAGGTCACCGCCGGCCAGCGCCTGCTGTTCAAGACGCTCCAGGCACAGGTAGTTTGAGCGCCCTTTCAGCAGGGCAAGACGCCCTTTGTATTTCAGCGCTTTCGCCACCGTGGGCAAGTCGCGGCTGTAGAGCTGATCCTGGAGCGCTTTCGACCCCGTAGAGATGATCACCTTCTTTTTCGCCCGCAGCGCAGGGGCGAGGTAAGCATAGGTTTTCCCCGTACCGGTTCCGGCCTCCACGACCAGCGGCTGCGCCTTGTCGATAGCGTGCGCGACGGCATGCGCCATCTGACGCTGGGGTTCACGCGGTTTAAAACCGGGAATAGCCTGTGCTAACTGACCTTCTGGGGAAAAATCGTCTGCCACGGTGTTCTCTCACTGTATTTTTGCACAGGGATTATGTCAGCCCCTTCTCTCCGGTGCCACCCCAAATAGTGACGACGGCGGAACATTATGGCAGTCTTGCCGCCTGACGACGAAAGATAACGAGGATACGTATATGACAATTACGCGCATTGATGCCGAAGCCCGCTGGTCTGATGTGGTGATCCATAACCAGACGCTGTACTACACCGGTGTACCGTCAAATCTGGACGCGGATGCGTTCGAGCAGACGGCGAACACCCTGGCGCAAATTGATGCTGTGCTGGAAAAACAGGGCAGCGATAAATCCCGCATTCTGGATGCGACCATTTTTCTGGCGAATAAAGACGATTTCGCAGCGATGAACAAAGCCTGGGATGCGTGGGTCGTGGCGGGTCACGCGCCTGTACGCTGCACCGTACAGGCCACGCTGATGAAACCGGAATACAAAGTTGAGATCAAGATTATCGCGGCAGTGTAAGCCGGTTATTCTTCATCTTCATCCTCAAAACGCGCCACGATACGCTCACCGGTATGGGTGGCGCGAAGTTCTTCCGCGACCTGGGAAATCGCCTGTCCGCTGCTCATCCCCTGGGACATCAGCTCCTGAATACGTTCAACGGCTTTCTGCTGTTGGTCATGGCTGAGAGAAGGTAAACCTGCAAACATCGTTAACTCCTGCTAAATTATTCGCGCTAATTATTTCACGCTGCCCGGTAGTATGCCATACATGAACATGCGCTTCCCCACTGTTATTACCTTGCCCTGGCGTACGGACGCCGCCGAGTTCTGGTTTGCCCGTCTGAGCCATCTTCCTTTTGCCATGCTGCTGCACTCAGGCCATGCGGATCACCCTTACAGCCGTTTTGATATTCTGGTGGCCGATCCGGTGAAAACGCTGACGACCGATGAGCTGTCGCCAACGGACGATCCGCTGCTGCGGCTTCAGCAGGAGATCAACGCGCTGGGCTTATCCGCCACGCCGAACCCGGACCTTCCTTTTCAGGGAGGCGCGCTGGGGCTGTTTGGTTATGATCTGGGCCGCCGTTTCGAAAAGCTGCCCGAGTTTGCGCAGGCGGATATTGCCCTGCCGGATATGGCGGTGGGCCTGTATGACTGGGCGCTGATCGTGGATCACCGTAAACAGACGGTATCCCTGCTGAGCCACCATGACGTGCAGGCGCGTCTGGCCTGGCTTGAGGCACAACGGCCCGCCGTAACGGATCAGTTTACGCTGACCTCCGGCTGGCGCTCAAACATGAGCGCGAAGGAATACGCGGAAAAATTCTCCCGCGTGCAGGCGTATCTGCAAAGTGGCGACTGCTATCAGGTGAACCTGGCCCAGCGCTTCCAGGCAGCATACCGGGGGGATGAATGGCAGGCGTTTATCCGCCTCAATGCCAGCAACAAGGCGCCGTTCAGCGCGTTTATACGCCTGGAGCGCGGTGCGATCCTCAGCCTTTCGCCCGAGCGTTTTATCCATCTGGCGGAAGGGACGATTCAGACCCGCCCGATCAAGGGCACCCTGCCGCGCCTTGCCGATACGGATGCAGACCGTCAGCAGGCGCAGAAGCTGGCTGCCTCGCCCAAAGACCGTGCCGAAAACCTGATGATTGTCGATCTGATGCGCAATGACATTGGCCGCGTCGCCGAGCCGGGCAGCGTGCGCGTACCGGAGCTGTTTATCGTGGAGCCTTTCCCGGCGGTGCATCATCTGGTCAGCACCATTACCGCCCGTCTGCCGTCCTCGCACACCGCCTGCGATCTGCTCCGCGCCGCGTTTCCGGGGGGGTCCATCACAGGCGCGCCAAAGGTGCGCGCGATGGAGATTATCGACGAACTGGAACCGCATCGACGCAACGCCTGGTGCGGCAGCATCGGCTATGTGAGCCTGTGCGGAACCATGGACACCAGCATCACCATTCGCACGCTCACCGCCTGCGACGGGAATCTTTACTGCTCCGCAGGCGGTGGCATAGTGGCCGACAGCCAGGCCGGGGCTGAATATCAGGAAACGTTTGATAAAGTGAATCGTATCCTGAAACAACTGGAGAACTCACGGTGAAGAAAGAAAACCTGACGCTGGATGATTTTTTGTCGCGCTTTCAGCTTCTGCGGCCCCAGGTTACCCGCGCCACGCTGAATCAACGTCAGGCGGCGGTGCTGATCCCGGTAGTGCGTCGTGAACAGCCGGGTCTGTTGCTTACCCAGCGCGCACCGCATATGCGAAAACACGCCGGTCAGGTTGCGTTTCCCGGCGGCGCGGTGGACAGCACCGATGCTTCCCTGATTGCCGCCGCGCTGCGCGAGGCGCACGAGGAAGTGGCGATCCCCCCGGAAGCGGTGGAGGTGATCGGCGTCCTGCCGCCGGTTGACAGCGTCACCGGTTTTCAGGTCACGCCGGTGGTCGGCATTATTCCGCCCGATCTTCAATATCACGCCAGCGTCGATGAAGTTTCAGCCGTGTTCGAAATGCCGCTCGAAGAGGCCCTTCGTCTGGGTCGCTATCACCCGCTGGATATTCACCGTCGCGGGCAAGATCATCGGGTCTGGCTGTCGTGGTATCAGCATTATTTTGTCTGGGGCATGACGGCAGGCATTATTCGTGAACTGGCGCTGCAAATCGGCCTGAAGCCTTGACTATACTTTACATTCCACCCTTTTCTGGCAGGTTTGCGATCGGCGTCGCGCTATTAGCAAAACCATCGTTAACCATTAGTTTAATTCATGTGAATAGTTAAGCCGAGGTTGGTGTTCCCTCTTACACTATGCGCAGTTATAACATCGTTACTGGAACCCCAGTAACCCTGTCAGGAGTGTGAAAGTGATTAGTATATTCGACATGTTCAAAGTGGGGATTGGCCCGTCCTCTTCCCACACTGTAGGGCCGATGAAGGCCGGTAAACAGTTCGTCGATGATCTGGTCGAAAAAGGATTACTGGAAAGCGTTACCCGTGTCGCCGTAGACGTTTACGGTTCACTGTCATTAACGGGTAAAGGCCACCACACCGATATCGCCATTATTATGGGTCTGGCGGGCAACATGCCGGACACTGTTGATATTGATGCCATTCCGGCATTTATCCGCGACGTGGAAACGCGCGGACGCCTGCTGCTGGCTAACGGTCAGCATGAAGTGGACTTCCCGCAGGATGATGGTATGCGTTTTCGCAGCGACAACCTGCCGCTGCACGAAAACGGCATGACCATCCACGCCTGGAGCGGCGAAAAAGAGATCTACAGCAAAACCTACTACTCCATCGGCGGTGGCTTCATCGTTGACGAAGAACACTTTGGTAAAGAGAGCGCGGGCGACGTCAATGTGCCCTATCCGTTCAAATCCGCCACCGAAATGCTGGGCTACTGCAAAGAGACCGGCCTGTCCCTCTCCGGCATGGTGATGAAGAACGAGCTGGCGCTGCACAGCAAGAAAGAGATCGAAGACTATTTTGCTAACGTATGGCAAACCATGCGCGCCTGTATCGATCGCGGTATGAACACCGAAGGCGTTCTGCCGGGCCCGTTGCGCGTGCCGCGTCGTGCATCCGCGCTGCGCCGTATGCTGGTCACCACGGACAAATTCTCCAACGACCCGATGAACGTGGTTGACTGGGTGAACATGTTTGCTCTGGCGGTGAACGAAGAGAACGCCGCAGGGGGCCGCGTGGTGACCGCGCCGACCAACGGCGCGTGCGGTATCGTTCCGGCGGTGCTGGCCTACTACGATCACTTTATCGAGCCCGTCACGCCGGATATCTACATCCGTTATTTCCTCGCGGCAGGCGCCATCGGCGCGCTGTACAAAATGAACGCCTCCATCTCCGGTGCGGAAGTGGGCTGTCAGGGTGAAGTGGGCGTTGCCTGCTCCATGGCGGCTGCGGGACTGGCGGAGCTGCTGGGCGCAAGCCCTGAGCAGGTTTGCGTGGCGGCGGAAATCGGCATGGAGCATAACCTCGGTCTGACCTGTGACCCGGTTGCCGGCCAGGTGCAGGTGCCGTGCATTGAGCGTAACGCCATCGCCTCCGTTAAGGCCATCAACGCCTCGCGCATGGCGATGCGCCGCACCAGCGAGCCCCGCGTGTCGCTGGATAAGGTTATCGAAACCATGTACGAAACCGGCAAGGACATGAATGCGAAGTACCGTGAGACCTCCCGCGGTGGTCTGGCCATTAAGGTGCAGTGCGACTAAGCCTTCCTTTCGCCCATCCACAACGGATGGGCGAATTTTCCCCTCTCGTCTCGTCGCTTCACGTAATCCCCACTACACTGTCACTGTTGCGTCTGGCTCTTCCGGCCGGAGCTTATCAGGCGACCGTTCATGCAAACTGCACAAACGATCATTAAAGACTATCGCCGAAAACGCGTTATCGTCTGCGTCACGGTTGCGCTCATGACGCTCGTCCTGACGTTGGGCATTCGCTTTATTTCACAGCGCAACATAAATCAGGATCGGATCCAGGACTTCGCTCAGAGCACCGTCCGCGCGCTGGACAAGGTGCTGATGTCCCTGGAAACCCACCGTGAAACCCTCATCGCGCTGGTGGGTGAACCCTGTTCCGAGGTGAATCTTGTCCTGCGAAAACAGGCGGCGATTCTGCAAACCGTACGCTCAATCGCCCTTGTAAAAGACGGCACGCTGTATTGCTCAAGCGTGTTCGGCATTCGTAATGTTCCCGTCAGCGAATTTCACCCGATCCTGCCGGCGAGCGATCCCAGGCTGCTGTTATTGACCGACCGGTGGCTGTTAAAAGGCAGCCCGGTGCTGATCCAGTGGTCCCCCGTGGCGGGCGGGAGCAAGGATGGGGTGATGGAGGTGGTGAATATCGATCTCATCACCAAAATGATCCTTGAGCCGCAGCGGCCGCTGATTACCGACGTTGTCCTCAAGGTGGGCGATAATTTTCTCCGCGACGGGCAACAGGTCACGAATACGCTGACCTTCGATGAACGTGCCTCCCTGCTGGAACAATCGTCACAGCGGTACCCCTTCAGCGTCACGGTCAGCGGCCCGGGGCCAGGCGAAATGGCGTTGAGGAATCTGCCCACTCAGCTGCCGCTGGCGCTGATGCTTAGCTTACTGATGGGCTATATCGTCTGGCTCGCCACGGCGCGGCGCATCAGTTTCACCTGGGAAATCAATATGGGGATTGCTGCCCGGGAGTTTGAACTCTTCTGCCAGCCGCTGGTGAATGCCCGCACGCGGGAGTGCGTCGGCGTCGAGATCCTTCTGCGCTGGAATAACCCACGTCAGGGATGGATCTCACCCGATGTCTTTATCCCTCTGGCCGAAGAACATAACCTGATTGTTCCGCTTACCCGCTACGTCATCAGCGAAACGGTGCGGCAGATAGGCTATTTCCCGGCCTCGCGCGATTTTCATATCGGCATTAACGTGGCCGCCAGCCATTTTCGCCGCGCTGCGCTGATCCGGGATCTCAACCGCATTTGGTTTAACGCCAATCCGGTTCAGCAGCTGATTGTGGAGTTAACTGAACGCGATGCGTTGCTTGATGTGGATTACCGCATCGTGCGCGAGCTGCACCGTAAAGGAGTGAAACTTGCGATTGATGATTTTGGTACCGGCAATAGCTCACTTTCGTGGCTTGAAAAGCTGCGTCCGGACGTGCTGAAAATTGATAAATCCTTCACCACTGCGATCGGCACCGACGCCGTGAACTCAACGGTCACGGATATCATTATTGCGCTGGGCCAGAGGCTGAATATAGAACTGGTTGCGGAAGGGGTTGAAACCGAGGAGCAGTCACGCTATTTGCGCCGTCACAGCGTACACATTTTGCAGGGGTTCTTGTATGCGCGGCCAATGCCGCTGCGGGAGTTTCCGACATGGCTGGCGGAAAGTGCCTCTCCGCCAGCCCGTCACAATGGACACATCGTGCCGTTATTGCCGTTACGCTAGCAAGCGTTACTCTTCTTCGTCGTGTGCGGACTGCTCTTTAACAATACGCACCATATCAACGCGATAGTCGTTGGCTTCAACGATGGTAATTTGCAGCGGCGGCAGCTCCAGCACATCACCGACACGCGGGATCTGTCCGTTAACGGCAATCACCAGCCCTGCCACGGTGGCGATGTCTTCATCGTCATTGACCACGTTTTCAACGCCCAGCGTGTGCGAAAGCGCGTGCAGATCGGTGGTACCTTTCACCAGCCAGCCGTCACCGTCGGCGACGATTTCCGGCGTTTCATCCGCATCGGGGAATTCACCCGCGATCGCTTCCAGCACGTCAAGCGGCGTGACCAGACCCTGTACTACACCAAACTCGTTGGTAACGATAACAAAACTGCCGCGGGCACGACGCAGCACGCCCAGCAGGTTAATCGGATCCAGCGTCTCCGGTACCACGATGGCAGGCGACGCAGCCGCAACGGCCTCGACGTTGACGCCCTCTTCCAGCGCCACGAGCATCTCTTTCGCGCGCACCACGCCGATGATCTCATCCAGCTCGCCCCGACAGACCGGGAACAGGCTGTGCGGCGAGGAGAGCAGCTGCTGACGAATTTCGTCGACGCTCAGGTTGGCATCCACCCAGCTGATTTCTCCGCGCGGCGTCATAATGCCGCGCAGGGAGCGGGAGGCCAGCGAAAGCACGCCGTTGATCATGTAGCGTTCTTCTTCCACAAACGCGCCTTCCGGCACCGGAACCGGGTTGCGGTTCTCGCTATCCGCCTGCACATTCACCTGGCGACGGCCGCCCATCAGGCGCAGGATCGCATCGGCGGTACGGGCGCGCAGCGGCTGATTCGACTGCTGCTTAATAAAGTTACGGCGCGCAATCTGGTTAAACAGCTCGATCAGGATCGAGAAGCCAATCGCGGCGTACAGGTAGCCTTTCGGAATATGGAAGCCAAAACCTTCTGCCACCAGGCTCAGACCAATCATCAGCAGGAAGCTCAGACACAGCACTACTACCGTCGGATGCTGGTTGACGAAACGCGTCAGCGGCTTCGAGGCCAGCAGCATTACCGCCATCGCAATCACAACCGCCGCCATCATCACCGGCAGATGGTTCACCATGCCGACCGCCGTAATCACCGCATCCAGCGAGAAGACCGCATCAAGCACCACGATCTGAAGAACAACGACCCAGAAGCTGGCATAGCCTTTACCGTGTCCACCGTCGTGCTGCCGGTTTTCCAGCCGTTCATGCAGCTCCGTTGTGGCTTTGAACAGCAGGAAAAGCCCCCCCACCAGCATGATCAAATCGCGACCGGAGAAGGTGAAATCCATCACGGTGAACAGCGGCTTCGTCAGGGTAACCATCCACGAGATCACGGAGAGCAGGCCCAGTCGCATGATCAGCGCCAGCGAGAGGCCGATAAGACGGGCTTTGTCACGCTGTTTCGGCGGCAGCTTGTCCGCCAGAATGGCGATAAACACCAGGTTATCAATACCGAGAACGATCTCCAGCACAACCAGCGTAAGCAGTCCTACCCAGATTGACGGGTCCATTAAGAATTCCATGACACGCTCCTGCTAAAGGTATGATAAAACGGTGCCCCGCTGATTTCGGGCAGTTCAAAGGAAATGAGAGTCGATGCGTGGCGAAGATCGCCGATGAATAAGGCGCGGGATGGCCTGGAAGATGACTGACGTCGGTGACGGTCCATATAGTGGGCTGTAGCCCTATACTCCTGAATAATTAAACGGAGGCTAAACATATCAGAGACAATTGGTATTTAGCAAAGATTTACGTTCCTTTGCAAACTTCTGTAACACACGCGGTTTATCTTTTAGATAAATCTGTAATGCGTAGCTAAATTACGGATCTTCATCACATAAATTATTTTTTCACTATCTAAAATAATTCGCGGAAGTCTTGGTTTTTTAGAACTCTAACCCTTATCTGAATCGATTCGGTTCGCCAATACGATTCTCAGTACGCCTGCCTGGCAGACGTATAAATGATAATAATAGGAGGTAGCAAGTGACCATTGCTATTGTCATAGGCACACATGGTTGGGCTGCGGAGCAGTTACTCAAAACGGCAGAGATGCTGTTGGGCGAGCAGGAAAACGTCGGCTGGATCGATTTCGTTCCCGGTGAAAACGCCGAGACGCTGATTGAAAAATACACTGCTCAGCTTGAGAAGCTGGATACCAGCAAAGGCGTGCTGTTTCTCGTAGATACCTGGGGCGGCAGCCCGTTCAACGCTGCCAGCCGCATTGTCGTCGATAAAGAGCATTATGAAGTCGTCGCCGGGGTGAATATCCCGATGCTGGTTGAAACCTTGATGGCGCGTGACGACAACCCAGGCTTTGACGAGCTGGTGGCGTTGGCGGTGGAAACCGGTCGCGAAGGCGTTAAAGCGCTGAAAGCACAGCCGGTTGTAAAACCCGCTTCTGCCCCTGCTGCACCAAAGGCCGCTGCACCGGCGAAGCCAATGGGTCCGAACGATTACATGGTTATCGGCCTTGCGCGTATAGATGACCGTCTGATCCACGGCCAGGTGGCGACACGCTGGACCAAAGAGACAAACGTACAACGCATTATCGTGGTCAGTGACGAAGTGGCCGCTGACACTGTACGCAAAACACTTCTTACCCAGGTTGCACCGCCGGGCGTTACCGCGCACGTCGTGGATGTCGCCAAAATGATCCGCGTTTACAACAACCCGAAATATGCGGGCGAACGCGTGATGCTTCTCTTCACCAACCCGACAGACGTCGAACGCCTTGTTGAAGGCGGCGTGAAAATCACCTCCGTTAACATTGGCGGTATGGCATTCCGCCAGGGCAAAACGCAGGTCAATAACGCGATTTCAGTGGATGCGAAAGATATTGAGGCCTTCAACAAGCTGAATGCCCGCGGTATCGAACTGGAAGCCCGTAAGGTTTCCACGGATCAGAAACTGAAAATGATGGATTTGATCGGCAAAGTGGGGAAATAAGCCCGGGCCGGTTTTTCATATAAAGCTTATGTAATAGGAGAAGTGCAATGGAGATTACTACTCTTCAAATTGTACTGGTGTTCATCGTCGCATGTATTGCGGGTATGGAATCCGTACTTGATGAATTTCAGTTCCACCGTCCTCTGGTGGCCTGTACGCTGATTGGCGCCGTTCTCGGTGACATGAAAACCGGTATCATTATCGGTGGTACGCTGGAAATGATCGCCCTCGGCTGGATGAACATTGGTGCAGCCGTTGCGCCAGATGCCGCCCTGGCGTCCATTATCTCAACCGTTCTGGTTATCGCCGGTCACCAGAGTATTGGTGCCGGTATCGCGCTGGCTATTCCACTGGCCGCTGCGGGCCAGGTACTGACCATCATCGTTCGTACTATCACCGTGGCCTTCCAGCACGCGGCGGATAAGGCAGCCGAAAACGGCAACCTTACGGCGCTCTCCTGGATCCACGTTTCCTCCCTGTTTCTGCAAGCGATGCGTATCGCGATCCCAGCGGTTATCGTGGCGATCTCCGTGGGGACCAGCGAAGTTCAGAACATGCTGAATGCCATCCCTGAAGTGGTCACCAGCGGTCTTAACATCGCCGGCGGCATGATCGTGGTGGTCGGTTACGCGATGGTTATCAACATGATGCGTGCGGGCTACCTGATGCCATTCTTCTACCTCGGCTTCGTTACCGCTGCGTTCACCAACTTCAACCTGGTTGCGCTGGGCGTGATTGGCGCGGTGATGGCGATTCTTTATATCCAGCTCAGCCCGAAATACAACCGCGTCGCGGGTGCCCCTGCGCAGGCTGCTGGTAACAACGATCTCGATAACGAACTGGACTAACAGGTGAGCGAAATGGTTGATATGACAAAAACTACCACTGAGAAAAAACTCACTCCGGGTGATATTCGTGGCGTGTTCATCCGTTCTAATCTGTTTCAGGGTTCATGGAACTTCGAACGTATGCAGGCGCTCGGCTTCTGCTTCTCCATGGTGCCGGCAATCAAACGCCTGTATCCGGAAAACAACGAAGCGCGCCGTCAGGCAATTAAGCGTCACCTGGAATTCTTCAACACCCATCCCTACGTCGCGGCGCCTGTTCTGGGCGTAACGCTGGCGATGGAAGAGCAGCGTGCGAACGGGGCTGAGATTGACGATGGTGCCATCAACGGTATCAAAGTCGGTCTGATGGGACCGCTGGCAGGCGTGGGCGACCCTATCTTCTGGGGAACCGTGCGTCCGGTGTTTGCGGCGCTGGGTGCCGGTATTGCCATGAGCGGCAGCCTGCTCGGTCCGCTGCTGTTTTTCATCCTGTTTAACGCGGTGCGTCTGCTGACCCGTTACTACGGCGTAGCGTACGGCTACCGTAAAGGGGTGGATATCGTTAAGGATATGGGCGGCGGCTTCCTGCAAAAACTGACTGAGGGGGCGTCAATCCTCGGCCTGTTTGTGATGGGGGCGCTGGTAAACAAGTGGACGCACGTGAACATCCCGCTGGTGGTATCGACCATCACCGGTCAGGATGGTCAGACGCGCGTTACCACCGTGCAGACCATTCTGGACCAGCTGATGCCGGGCCTGGTACCGCTGCTGTTAACCTTCGCCTGCATGTGGCTGCTGCGTAAGAAAGTAAACCCGCTGTGGATCATCGTTGGCTTCTTCGTCATCGGTATCGCGGGCTACGCCGTCGGCCTGCTGGGTCTGTAATAAAACGCGTTACCGACCGGGGGCTTGCCCCCGGTCTTTTTATCTGGAGGATGAATGACTGTCACGGACACCGTACTGGTTTTATTTATTGTTGCCCTTCTGGCTTACGCGATCTATGACGAGTTCATTATGCCTCGCCGCCACGGCGAGACGCTGCTAACCCTTCCCCTCTTACGCCGTGGACGCATTGATGCATTCATCTTCGCCGGGCTGGTGGTCATTCTGATTTACAATAACGTGACCAGCCACGGTGCAATATTAACCACATGGTTATTATGTGCGCTGGCATTAATGGCGATTTACCTGTTCTGGATCCGCTCGCCAAAACTCATTTTTAAAAAACAGGGATTCTTCTTCGCCAATGTCTGGATAGAATATAACCGTATTAAAGAGATGAATTTATCCGAGGACGGGGTGCTGGTGATGCAATTAGAACAACGCCGCCTGCTCATCCGGGTTAAAAATATTGATGACCTGGAAAAGATCTACAGATTACTTGTTAAAACTCAATGAGTTAAAATTATAGCTTCGGCTATATATTGCGTAATTTTTTGTTCGCAATATAGCCGATGCTATATCTTCCCTGTTAATTAACTTATATTTCTTAACGATATTTTCACGCATAAATCTAAATGAAAATCGTTATCAACGCAGTGCCTGAATTAAGCCTTTCTGAGTGTTGTTTTATATTCTCAAAATATGTTAAGGTTGCGCCCGTCGTTGGGGAGTAGCCGATTTCCTGCCTTCAGGAAATGTACGTGTCAACATACTCGTTGAAAAACGTGGCGCGTACGGATCGCTTTCAGCACTTACTGTGCCAAAGGGATCAGGCGAGACCATAGATACATCAACTGCTGTTTACTGGGGGCAGTGATGTGTCATATGGATATCCCCGGTCTGGACGCGCTTATGAATATCTCCGCTACGATCCTCCTGGCCTTTGGCATGTCAATGGACGCATTTGCCGCCTCTATCGGTAAAGGTGCCACCCTCCATAAACCTAAATTTTCCGAAGCCCTGCGTACCGGTCTTATCTTTGGCGCTATCGAAACGCTGACGCCGCTTATCGGGTGGGGTCTGGGGATGCTCGCCAGCCAGTTTGTGCTGGAGTGGAACCACTGGATTGCCTTCGTGCTGCTGGTCTTTCTCGGCGGCCGGATGGTGATTGAAGGTCTGCGGGGCAACAGCGATGAAGATGACGCGCCGCTGCACCGCCACGGCTTCTGGCTTCTTGTGACCACCGCTATCGCAACCAGCCTGGACGCCATGGCCGTCGGTGTCGGTCTGGCGTTTTTGCAGGTCAATATTATCGCCACCGCGCTGGCGATTGGCTGCGCGACGCTTATCATGTCAACGCTGGGGATGATGGTTGGCCGGTTCATTGGCCCGCTGCTGGGTAAACGAGCCGAAATTTTGGGCGGTATCGTGTTGATCGGGATTGGTGCCCAAATCCTCTGGGCACACTTTGCGGGTTAATCTTCGCGCTGCCAGCAATGGATGCTGAAATCCGTCTGGCAGCGAAATTCTGTCTGCGCTGCCAGCGTTTCCCACACCGCGGGTTTTGCCCGCCACGCAAACGGCGTCATTTGCAGTAACGCCACGGCTTCACTTCCCTGTAACGTCATTTCATACGCCACCGACAGCTCCTGCTTTAACGCAAAGCCCGCCAGCTGTTCTGAGTGAGGCGCATGCAGGTGCACTTCATCATAGATCAGCCCTTTCAGCTCCAGCAGATGACGGGGCCCTGGCGTAACGGTGATAACCCACCCGCCGGGCTTAACCACGCGCGCCAGCTCCTCTGCCTTGCACGGCGCGTAGATACGCACCACGGCGTCCATGCTCGCCTCCTCAAACGGCAAACGGTGGCTGGAGGCCACGCAGAACGTCACCGCGGAATAGCGTTTTGCTGCCGCACGGATTGCCACTTTCGATACGTCCAGGCCGTACGTTTCGGCGCCCTTCTCAGCCGCCACGTCTGCAAACGTTGCGGTGTAGTAGCCTTCGCCACAGCCGATATCCAGCATGGCGGATGCGCCTTCTGTCAGACAGTTACCGAGTAAGTCGACGACAGAATCCCTGAGCGGTTGATAGTGCCCGGCATCGAGAAACGCCCGGCGGGCCTGCATCATCTCCGCGCTGTCACCCGGATCCCGGGAGCGCTTGTGCTGTACAGGCAGAAGATTCACATAGCCCTCTTTCGCCCTGTCAAACTGATGTCCCTGTGGACAGATAAACGTTTTCTCCGCGCGCATCAGCGGCGCGTGGCAAAGGGGACAGCTGAAAGACATGACAACTCCAGGGCGTAAACCAAAAGGCGAAGTGTACCGCTATTCGCCAGGGTTATAAACGGCTGGGTGACGCATCACAATCAGATGGTCAGAATCTGCCGGCAGCCCGTCAGGCTTTACGTTTTCCAGACGCAGAACGTTCCCCATAATTTCGCTGAAAACGGGCGCAGAAACGGCCCCGCCGTAGTAGGCGCCGTTTTTAGGGTCGTTGATCACCACCACCAGTGCAAAACGGGGATCGCTGGCGGGCGCAACGCCCGCAGTGTAGGCGACGTATTTATCCACATACTTACCGTGTTCATCGATTTTTTTGGCCGTACCGGTTTTAATCGCCACGCGATAGTTACGCACCGCTGCTTTGATCCCGCCCCCGCCGGGTAACGCGACGCTCTCCATCATGTGTTCCACCTCGTGAACAATTTCCTCGGGCATCACCCGTTTGCCAATCACCGGCGGATCGATACGGGTAATGGACAGAGGCCGTTCAATGCCATAGCTGCCGATGGTGGCATACACATGCGCCAGCTGGAGGGGGGTGACCATCAGGCCATAGCCGAATGCAAAGGTCGCCCGGTCTAACTGGCTCCAGAATTTTCGCTGTGGCAGTAAGCCTGAGCTTTCCCCCGTTAAGCCAAGCCCGGTACTCTCGCCAAAACCAAAGTGCTTATAGGTATCGAGTAACCGTTGCACGGGCATCGCCAGCGAAAGACGGGATACGCCCGTGTCGCTGGACTTTTGCAGTATCCCGGTCATCGTCAGTTCCGGATAGTAGCCTACGTCGCGAATACGATGCCCATCTATAATGTAGGGATGCGTGTCAATCACGCTGTCAGGCTGAACCAGCCCCTGCTGTAGCGCCGTCATCAACACCAGAGGCTTAACGGTCGAGCCAGGTTCAAAGGTGTCACTGATCGCGCGATTGCGAAAATCATCCAGCGTTGCCCCTTCCCGATTGTTGGGGTTGAAGTCCGGGAAGCTGGCCATCGCCAGTATTTCGCCCGTCTGGATATTAATCAGTACCGACGCGCCTGACTCGGCTTTGTTCCACGCCACGGCATTATCCAGCGCGTCTTCGGTGATGGTTTGCAGGCGTTCATCGATACTAAGCTGGATATTGTGTGCAGGAACGGGGGCCACCTCAGTGAGGTTCTCCACCACATGTCCATAGCGATCTTTCCTGACCAGCCGCACGCCTGCCTTCCCGGTAAGCTGCGTGTTGAAACTTTTCTCGACGCCCTCAATACCCTGATCATCAATGTTCGTGAAGCCAATCAGGTTCGCCGCCACGTGTCCGGCGGGATAAAAGCGGCGGGACTCATCGCGAAGGTTAATACCGGGAAGACGCAGCTTGTCGATCCACTTTGCCTGGGAGGGATCAACCTGACGGGCAAGATAAATGAATCGCCCGTGCGGGTTGCTGTTTATCCGGGATGCGAGCGTGCTCAGAGAAAGGTGTAAGGCATTTGCCAGAGCCTGCCAGCGCGAATCAAACCCGACGCCCCCTTTTTCCAGCACGGTTTTGGGATCGGCCCAGACGGCCTGGACGGGTACGCTTACCGCAAGGGGACGCCCTTCACGATCAACAATCATCCCACGCGGGGCGTCTATCGCCACTTCGCGCAGGGAGCGCATATCCTCCTGCTTCACCAGATTATCCGGTTTGATAATTTGTAGCCACGCCACGCGGCCCAGCAGAAACGCGAGACTACAAAAGATGGCGAGACACAGAAGTGCAAAACGTGCCGGCGTAAAGTTTCCGGTGGTCGTTATTGTCTTTTTTTTCACCTTAACCCCAGGGCTACTGATCAACGCCCTGATTTAACGAGAAAAACGGATAATAAGTCGGGAAAAGAATGCTAATAACCTCACGGGTTTGCAACAAGATACTAACAGAGGGGGATTACGTAATATTTTGAAAAATAAGCGAATAAAAAAGCCCCGCATCGGCGAGGCTTATGTCTGAGAGCGAAGCGCCTGGCGCTTCAGTCAGCAGTGATTCGATCAGATAGCAGTTACGTTAACCGCAGCTGGGCCTTTCTGGCCGTCCTGAATTTCGAACTCAACGTTCTGGCCTTCAGCCAGAGTTTTGAAGCCGTTACCCTGGATTGCAGAGAAGTGTACGAACACGTCTTTGCTGCCGTCAGCAGGAGTAATGAAACCAAAACCTTTAGATTCGTTGAACCACTTAACTTGACCTTTAATCTTTGCCATTTGCAAAATTCCTTAGAGTGTTTTCTTAGCCCGCAGGCTTTGACATAGATAAAACTGAGACATTACTGCTTGAGGCACTAATATAAGGTTCGGCAGAGAAGCGGTATTCAACGACAACGTGTTTACTCAGGACTTCTTTACTGAAAATGCCACACATAAACAGAACTGTACCTCGTTTGACCCAAAACGTGTTATCACACACAACGTTTAATATGGCAAGCCATTTTTAAACGTGTCTCGATCCGCCGCACAAATTCACGTGTTACTCCAGAACAATCTGCGCGGTTATGCGTATTGTCAAATGAAGCGCCACCTGATCTACCGGCCTACAGAGCGCCTTGACGCGCCCTGTAATCAAAGACTTTTTAAACATAGCTCAATCATTTCAAAGCGTCCATCCCAAACCCTACTTTTCTTTAAAGGAATGACTGAGTTAGAACTTTTTGTGAAAAGTTATGCTGAAAACATTGCAAAGCACCAACGTGTGACAGTAAATAAAAAAGTTAATCAGCTATTGCTAACTGTATTAAAATCCACCGTTTAATAAGTGTTATTATGCACCAAAATAATGAAATTTTTATGACTCTGCCTCAAAAGAAGGCAAGCAAAACGTTTCGATAAAAATAAAACACTTTTGGCGAGTTAAAGCAGACTATTTATTCAACGAAACGGTATTTGTTAAATAAGGATAAATATTCGCCAGTTTTCAGTGTACTGAAACAAAAGTTAACTACTGCTTAATTCTTTGCGGGGATGTTGCGGGAAAAACGTGATAAGGGAGGAGATTTACGCCGTACGCTCAGGCCACCTCCCCGATCTGGGCAGACTATCTTTCGGCTACCAGGCGAATGAAGTCTTCCTCATCTTGTTGCGAAGCAGTAGCGTCCTTCGGTATCGCTTTCTCTTCCGGTTCGTTGGCTTCACACAAACGACGCAGCAACGCATTCTGCCGTTTCTGCTGATCAAGCAACGCTTCCAGCAGCTCAATTTGCTCGTTTGTGCGGGAACTGGCGCGGTTAACGAAGAACCACAGCACCAGGCCAACAGCCAGCACAACCAACGCCATTACCAGGGATGCAATGCTCAGCAGCCCCGAATTCAGTAACTCACCCATTTCACCACCTCAGTAAAAACCGCTATTTTACCACTGCCGCCACGTAAGAACATCGCTCAGCGTAAAAATGACGTCTACCAGGGGATAAACTTATTGATTGAACAAATGCCGCTAAAGAACTGTACATCCTGATCGCACATCACATTGATAGTCTGCGTCCACAGCACCACGCATGCTATCAACACTATAATCAGAATTACCCAGCGTATTTTTTTCACTCCACACTCCGTCTTATGACCTGATGTAGCCAGGTTATCACGGCTATCTTAAACAGGGGCTAACTGTACCTTCAACTGACTCTTTTCGGAATCGTGCACTTGTTTCACTGCGTAAACCCGTTACGCTTACTCCATGACAACAAAGAAAAAAGAGGCATCGATGCGTTTACTCGTTCGTACGGTAATTGTACTGGCACTTGTGTGGATCGGCCTGCTGTTAAGTGGGTATGGCGTATTAATGGGAAGCAAAGAAAATGCCGCGGGTTTGGGTATTCAGTGTAAATATCTCACCGCCCAGGGGGTAAGCACGGCGCAGTACATCCATTCAGACAGCGGGATCATCGGGCTAAGCAACTGTCCCGTACTGCGTAAGTCCTCTGTCGTGGTTGATAACGGCTAATCAGCGCTGAACTCACTCTGCAAAAACGCCGCAAAAATGCGGCGTTTTTTACTGGCGGCATCGATCAGAACGGGTAGTCGTTATAGCCCATCTGCTCTGAAATTTTGCGCGCTGCGGTATGCAGAATTGCCACATACTCATGAAGACGCTCTTCGGAAAAACGCAGCGTCGGGAACGAGATGCTCAGGCCCGCAATGACAACGCCGAAGCGGTCAAACACCGGCACACCGATGCAGCGCAGCCCTTCTTCCTGCTCTTCGTTATCTTCCCCGTAGCCCTGCTCGCGTACGCTATCCAGCACGCTCAGCAGTTCATCCGTACTGGTGATAGTGCGGTCGGTACTACGCTTGTATTCCACGCCGTCAAGGATTTGCTTCACCTCTTCGCGATCGCGCCAGGCCAGCAGCACTTTACCAATTGCGGTACTGTAGAGCGGGTTACGGCGACCGATGCGTGAATACATGCGCAGGTTGTACATGGAATCGATTTTGTGGATGTAAACAATGCTGTCTTCATCCAGTGCGCCGAGGTGAATTGTCTCTTTCGTCAGCCGTGAAAGTTCACGCATCTGAATGTCCGCGCTGCGGATCAGATCCACGTTTTGCAAGGCACGAGCGCCCAGTTCAAACAGCTTCAGGGTCAGAGAATATTTTTCTGATTCTCCTTCCTGCGCGACATAACCCAATGATTTCATCGTCTGCAAAAAGCGATAAACGGTGCTTTTCGACATCATCACACGCTGAGACAACTCTGTAATACCAATTTCACGCTCTTCTCCGAGCGCCTGCAAGATGCCAAACACCTTCAGCACGGAAGAAACAGAATCTGGCTGTTTATCCAAATCTGCGATTGCCATTTATCACCTCATGGAGAGTGTTTTATAAAAATCAGAACCGGTTTTTATTATAAATTCGTGTGATGCGTGCTGCAATCTATCTGGCTTTACTTCGTTACAAATCTGCGACATAAAACCGAAATAACGGTGCTAAAATAGTTACCCTGAAAATAATTTCACGCTGAGTCATTCTTTTCCCATGCAAAAAAACGTTTCTGATGGCCTGCCCTTACCGCAGCGGTACGGGGCAATTGCCACTATTGTCATCGGCATTTCGATGGCCGTCCTTGACGGTGCGATTGCCAACGTTGCTCTTCCTACCATTGCAACAGATCTCAATGCGTCTCCTGCAAGCTCCATCTGGATTGTGAATGCGTACCAAATCGCGATTGTGATTTCCCTCCTGTCACTCTCTTTCCTGGGCGATATGTTTGGCTATCGCCGGGTTTACCAGTGCGGGCTGGTGGTCTTTACCCTCACCTCGCTCTTCTGTGCCCTTTCCGATTCACTGCACACCCTCACCCTGGCGCGTATCGCTCAGGGCTTTGGGGGCGCGGCGCTGATGAGCGTGAATACGGCCCTGATTCGGCTCATCTATCCTCATCGCCACCTTGGACGCGGCATGGGCATTAACTCCTTTATTGTGGCCGTGTCGTCTGCCGCCGGGCCGACGATTGCCGCTGCCATTCTGTCTGTCGCCTCGTGGCAGTGGCTGTTTGCCATCAACGTGCCCCTTGGCATCGTGGCTATCTTCTTCGCCCTGCGCTATCTACCGGAAAATGGTCCGAAAAACACCACGCCACGCTTCGACCTGCCCAGCGCCGTGATGAACGCGCTGACCTTTGGCCTGCTGATTACCGCGCTGAGCGGATTTGCGCAGGGGCAGTCGCTAACGCTCATAGCCGCAGAAATCGTTGCCCTGCTTGTTATCGGCTTTTTCTTTGTACGACGCCAGCTGGCGCTCCCCGTGCCGTTACTGCCGGTAGATTTGCTGCGTATACCGCTGTTTTCGCTCTCCATTTGCACCTCAATTTGCTCGTTTTGCGCCCAGATGCTGGCGCTGGTTGCGCTGCCGTTCTTTTTACAGAGCGTGATCGGTCGTTCAGAAGTGGAAACGGGCTTGCTGCTCACGCCCTGGCCTCTGGCAACCATGGTGATGGCCCCGCTGGCCGGGTATCTTATTGAGCGAGTTCACGCCGGACTGCTGGGGGCTATCGGGCTGGTAGTCATGGCAGTGGGACTGTTTGCGCTGGCGCTACTGCCCTCCTCGCCGGGGGACCTGGATATTATCTGGCGTATGATCCTCTGCGGTGCGGGTTTTGGTCTGTTCCAGTCACCGAACAACCACACAATTATCACCTCTGCCCCACGCCATCGCAGCGGTGGCGCCAGCGGAATGCTGGGGACGGCACGGCTATTAGGGCAAAGTACCGGGGCCGCACTGGTGGCGTTGATGTTTAACCTTGCCGGGCAGAATGCGACACACGTTGCGCTGATCGCCGCTGGGACGCTGGCAACCCTCGCGGCTGTCGTCAGCGGGCTACGTATCACCCAGCCGAAGGCGCAGGCATAAAAAAACCGGGCGGAGAGGGTCTCCTGCCCGGTTTTTATTCATGCGGCTGGTATTACTTCAGGTATTCGCCGTTACGCAGCGCTTCAATACGTTTATCCAGCGGTGGGTGAGACATAAACAGCTCGCTCAGCGACTTAGATTTACCGTTGATGCAGAAGGCCATCATGCTGTTCGCTTCCTGCGGCTCGTAGCTGGTTTTCAGACGTTGCAGCGCTGCAATCATCTTCTCACGACCCACCAGTTTCGCTGAACCGGCATCCGCATGGAACTCACGGTGACGGGAGAACCACATGGTAATGATGCTTGCCAGGATACCGAACACCAGCTCCAGCACCATCGAAACAGCAAAATAGATCAGCGGGTTGCCGTTGCTCTCTTCACCCTCATCACGGTTGCCGCCCATAAACCCGGCAGCGATTTGCGCAAGAATACGGGAAATAAAGATAACGAAGGTGTTCACCACGCCCTGAATCAGGGTCATGGTGACCATATCGCCGTTGGCGATGTGGCTGATCTCGTGGGCAATAACCGCTTCCGCTTCGTCACGGCTCATGTTTTGCAGCAGACCGGTACTGACGGCCACCAGGGACGCATCACGACGCGCACCGGTAGCAAATGCGTTAATATCCGGCGCGTGGTAAATCGCCACCTGCGGCATGGCAATGCCCGCCTGCTTTGACTGCTGAGCAACCGTGCTCATCAGCCACTGTTCCATATCGTTACGCGGCTGCTCGATAACTTCACCGCCCACGGATTTCAGTGCCATCCACTTCGACATCAGCAGTGAAATGAAAGAGCCACCGAAACCAAACAGCAGCGCCATAATCAACAGACCCTGAACGCTGCTCGACTGAATTCCCGTCAGGCTTAGCACCAGCCCGAATACCACCATAACCGCCAGGTTGGTGAGCAGGAAGAGCGCGATTCGCATCATAATATTCTTTTAACCTCAGTTTAACAAAACGCACTATGCGATTACCCACATCGTATGGGTATTGCGGGTATTTTCAAGCATCCAGACGGCGTAAGTCACCAGAAAGACACAACTTTACACAATTGGAAATCTGCCTGACGGAAGGATGTAGAACAAAAAGAAACAGGCACAATCTCTTGTGCCTGTTGGGGAGTTATTTTGCCGGAGCAGGTTGCACGGCAGGTTTATCTTTTTCCAGCTTCGCGAGATCAAGCGCGATATGCACCGTCTCGTCCAGGTACGGATCGGGCTCCTGGTAATCCTTAGGCAGATCGTCCAGGTTTTTGAGCAGAGGCTTACCTTCGCGCTTGAAGCGATCGTTGATACGCGCCAGACGCGTCGCGTCATCTTCATTGTTCTCTTTCTCACGCTGGGCGTAGTTCAGAGACACAATGTTCCGTTTCGCTTTCAGCGCGTTGAAACGCGCAATGTCCTTCATGATGTACTGGAATTCAGGATCCTTCCCGATGCGATCGTTGTGATTTTTCAACAGTTCCGGTCCGAACTGCTTCATATCACCCGATTTCACGAATGTCGCGGCATCGATGCTATCCCACGGCAACGCGTTATCTTCAAACTTCTCGCCGGTTTCCGTCTCTTCAGTACCTGTCGGCATCATGATGTCCGGCGTGACGCCCTTACGCTGCGTACTGCCGCCGTTGACGCGGTAAAACTTCTGAATGGTGTACTGTACTGAACCCAACGCCGGCCATTCAGGGCGCAGCATCTGGTCATAAATACGGTTCAGAGAGCGATACTGCTGAACGGTGCCCTTGCCAAACGTCGGTTCGCCGACAATTAACGCCCGGCCATAATCCTGCATGGCGGCAGCAAAGATTTCCGATGCAGAGGCACTGAAGCGATCGACCAGGACCACCAGCGGCCCCTTATAGTAGACCACGCCATCGGTATCGGCATCTTCACGCACTTTACCGTTGTTATCGCGCACCTGCACCACCGGGCCAGACGGGATAAACAGCCCGGACAGCGAGACGGCTTCGGTCAGTGCCCCGCCGCCGTTGCTGCGCAGGTCAATGATCACGCTGCTGACATTCTGCTTCTCAAGCTTCTGTAGCTGCACTTTCACGTCATCGGTCAGGCCAACGTAGAAGCCCGGGATATCCAGTACGCCAACCTTCTCTTTACCCACGGTTTTCACCGACATTTTCACCGCGCGATCTTCCAGACGGATACGCTCACGGGTCAGGGTAATGATGCGGGTTTTGGTGCCCTTACCGGCTGGCAGGATCTCCAGGCGCACTTTGCTGCCCTTCGGCCCTTTGATCAGCGCAACAACGTCATCAAGACGCCAGCCAATTACGTCCACCATGCTCTTTCCGGTCTGACCAACACCCACAATGCGGTCGCCTACGCTGATCGCTTTGCTTTTAGACGCAGGGCCACCGGCCACCATGGAGTTGATAACGGTGTAGTCATCGTCCATCTGAAGCACCGCACCAATACCTTCCAGAGACAGGCTCATTTCGGTGTTGAACTGTTCGGTGTTACGTGGAGAGAGATAGTTGGTGTGCGGGTCAATTTCATGCGCAAACGCGGTCATCGCCAGTGAAAAAACGTCTTCACTGTTGGTCTGCGCCAGACGACGAATAGCGAACTTGTAGCGACGGTTTAACGTCTCACGGATCTCTTTCTCGTCTTTGCCGGTGAGCTTGAGGCTCAGTTCGTCATATTTGACTTTTCCGTCCCACAGCGCATTCAGCTCAGCCTCGTCTTTCGGCCATGGCGCTTTGCTGCGGTCCAGATTAAAGGTGTCGTTGCCGGTGAAGTCCATTGGACGTTCCAGCACTTTGAGCGCGTATTGATAACGTTCAAAACGGCGCTTTTGCGATAAGTTGTAGAGATCGTAAAACAGATCCAGCTTTCCGGAGCGCAGCTCATCACCCACTTCGGATTTGCGTTTCGCGAACTGTTCGACATCGCTGGCCAGCAGTACGTTATGGCTGTAATCCAGCAAGTTCAGATAACGGTCAAAGATTTTGGCCGAAAAGGCCTGATCGAGATCGAACTGACGATAGTGCGAACGAGTAAAGCGCGACGTCACGCGCTCACTCACCGTCGCGTGCTGAGTCTCTTCCTTGAGAACCGGAATTTGATCGACACGCGTAATATCGTCCACAGCGAAAGCGTGACCTGTTATAGCAAACAGGCCAGCCAGCGCGGTGAGCTTAAAAAAAGTGTTCATGCCAGGCTCGGCCTCCGTTTCAGAACAACAAGTGTTCTGCGCGTACAATCATTGACATACCAGAAGTCAGCTGTACACGAACGCCATCTTTGGTGATTTCCAGTACGGTGGCGTCCATCGCGTTGTTACCCGCTTTCACCTTCAGAGACTGACCTACGCTCAGCGCATTGATGTCAGAAACCGGGGTGTGGCGCGGCTCTTCGCGCGGCGCACGTGGGGCTTTAGCTGCTGGTTTGTCAGCACGCGGTTTGCGATCGTTATTTTCTGCACGACGCGGTGCCGGGCGCGGTTTACGCTCGCGACGAGGGGCGTCTTCCTGACCGTTTGCCGCTGCGGCTTCGCGTTTTTTCGCCTGCTGTTCCGCACGCTGTGCCTGCACGCGAGCTTTGGCTTCTTCAAGCTGCTTACGCGCATGTTCTACGTGCTGTTCGTCCAGCTCACCGCACGGGTTGCCGTCAAGGTCGACACGGGTCGCACCCGGCTTGATACCGTACAGGTAACGCCAGCTCGAGGTATAAAGGCGTAATGCAGAGCGAAGCTGCGTTTTGCTGAGGTTCATCTCCCCCTCAACGCGCGCGACCAGATCCTGAAAGATACCGACTTTCAGAGGACGCGCTTCACCTTCAGCGCTGAAGCACTGCGGGAAACGCTCGGCCAGAAATGCGATAACTTCTTTACTGCTATTCAACTTAGGTTGATTTTCCATGAAATTTCCTGATTACAACGGACGTTGCCAACAAGCGCAGGCATGAACAGGCGACATTATAATGACGCTATCAGTAAATGCTACGTTATCCGTTGATTATCCTGCGACGCTCGCAAAGAATTTATGATAATCGGTCTCTGCAAGAACATTTTCCAGGTTCACCGCAAGCGTGCGCAGCCCCTGTTCGTCCTCGGCAGTGAAGCGGCTGAAGACCGTGCTGTCGATATCCAGAACGCCAATAATCTGATTTTTTACCACCAGAGGCAGTACGATTTCAGCGTTGCTTGCGGCGTCGCAGGCAATATGGCCGTCAAACGCGTGGACGTCTTCAACGCGCTGAACCTCACGCGTTGCCACGGCGGTACCGCACACGCCACGCCCTACCGGAATGCGAACGCAGGCCAGCTTGCCTTGAAACGGCCCAAGCACCAGCGTGTCGTCTTCCAGCAGATAAAAGCCGGCCCAGTTCACGTCAGAGAGGCGCTCGAAGAGTAACGCGCTGGTATTTGCCAGAGTGGCTAAGAAACTGGTTTCCCCTGCCATTAATGCTTTAAGATCGCGATTCAGATCCGCGTAGAATTCTGTTTTGTTCATTCTTCAATCACTTAGTTAACTTACAAATTTACCGCATAGCCTATTAAAATAAGCATTAAATGCGCTCATGCTCAAGATGAATCCGTACATGAGTTATTATAACTTTCAACAATACTAAACCGCGCGCGACTCATGGCCATAAAAACACCCAAAATTACGCCGACAGGAAAGATCGTTATCCATACGGTAAGCGAAGCTTTGCCTCGTGCACATTATCAGCGTTGCCCCCAGTGCGATACGCTTTTTATGTTGCCGAAGATGAAATCGCACCAAAGCGCCTTTTGTCCTCGCTGCGATGCCAAAATTCGCGATGGACGAGACTGGTCGCTTACGCGTCTGGCCGCAATGGCGGTCACCATGCTGCTGCTGATGCCGTTTGCCTGGACCGAACCGCTGCTGAAGCTCTATCTTCTGGGCGTGCGCATCGACGCCAACGTATTTCAGGGGATCTGGCAGATGACGCGCGAGGGCGATCCGCTCACCGGCGCGATGGTGCTCTTCTGCGTCGTCGGCGCGCCGCTGGTGCTGGTCGCGGCGATTGCCTACCTGTGGTTTGGCAATATTCTGGGGATGAACCTGCGCCCGGTGCTGCTTATGCTGGATAAGCTCAAAGAGTGGGTCATGCTGGATATCTATCTGGTGGGCGTCGGCGTGGCCTCCATCAAGGTGCAGGACTACGCGTTTTTACAGCCCGGTATTGGCCTTTTTGCGTTCATATCGCTGGTCCTGCTGAGTATTTTGACCATGATCCATCTGAACGTTGAACAGCTCTGGGAGCGCTTTTACCCTCAGCGCCCCGCGACACGGCCCGATGAAAACCTGCGCGTCTGCCTTGGATGTCACTACACCGGTTTTCCGGATAAACGCGGCAGGTGCCCGCGCTGCCATATTCCGCTAAGATTGCGGCGCAACAATAGCCTGCAAAAATGCTGGGCGGCGCTCATCGCCTCGCTGGTATTTTTGTTCCCGGCCAACATGCTGCCCATCTCGGTGATTTACGTGAACGGCGCCCGCCAGGAAGATACGATCCTCTCCGGGATCATTTCTCTGGCGCACAGTAACGTGGGGGTCGCCGCGATTGTTTTTATCGCCAGTATTCTGGTGCCCTTTACCAAAGTGGTGGTGATGTTTACGCTACTTATCAGCATTCACTTTAAATGCGAACAAGGACTCCGCACCCGCATCCTGCTTCTGCGATTCGTGACCTGGATCGGTCGCTGGTCGATGTTGGATCTGTTCGTGATTTCGCTGATGATGTCGCTCATCAATCGCGATCAGTTACTTGCTTTTACCATGGGACCCGCAGCTTTTTATTTCGGCTCTGCGGTGATATTGACTATTCTTGCAGTGGAATGGCTGGACAGCCGCTTACTTTGGGACGCACATGAGTCAGGAAACGCCCGCTTCGCCGACTGAAGCGAGAATTAAAACTAAACGCCGCATTTCGCCATTCTGGCTGCTGCCTGTCATCGCGCTGATGATCGCAGGCTGGCTTATCTGGACGAGCTATGAAGATCGCGGAAGTACCATCACGATTGATTTCCAGTCTGCGGACGGCATTGTCGCCGGACGTACCCCCGTTCGCTTCCAGGGGGTGGAAGTGGGGACAGTGCAGGATATCTCTCTCGGCAAAGGGCTGAACAAAATCCAGGTGCGGGCGAGCATTAAGTCCGATATGCAGGACGCGCTGCGCGCCGAAACGCAGTTCTGGCTGGTAACGCCAAAAGCCTCGCTGGCCGGCGTTTCCGGGCTGGATGCGCTCGTGGGCGGTAACTATATCGGCATGATGCCCGGTAAAGGTGAGCCGCAGGATCACTTCGTTGCGCTGGATACGCAGCCTAAATACCGGCTGAATAACGGCGATTTGATGATCCATCTCCGCGCGCCGGATTTAGGATCGCTGAACAGCGGTTCTCTGGTCTATTTCCGCAAAATTCCGGTTGGCCGCGTATACGATTACGCCATTAACCCGAACAAAGATGGCGTGACCATCGACGTGCTGATCGAACGGCGCTTTACCAACCTGGTGAAAAAAGGTAGCCGTTTCTGGAACGTCTCCGGCGTCGATGCCGATCTGAGCTTAAGCGGTGCGAAAGTGAAGCTTGAGAGCCTGGCGGCGCTGGTGAATGGCGCTATCGCCTTCGATTCCCCGGAAGGCTCAAGCCCTGCCGCCGCTGAAGATACGTTTGGCCTGTATGCTGACCTGGCGCACAGCCAGCGCGGCGTCATCGTCAAGCTGACCCTGCCCGATGCTAAAGGACTGAAAGCCGGCTCGACCCCGCTGATGTACCAGGGATTAGAGGTCGGCCAGCTGACGAAATTAACCCTCAATGCGGGCGGCTCCGTCACCGGCGAGATGACCGTGGATCCAAGCGTGGTCGATCTCCTGCGTGAGAAGACGCGTATTGAGCTGCGTAATCCGAAGCTGTCGCTCAGCGACGCCAGCATCAGCTCGCTGCTGACCGGCAGTACCTTCGAACTGATCCCGGGAGAAGGCCAGCCGAATAAAACCTTTGTTATCGCCCCGGCGGATAAAGCGCTGCTGCAAAAGCCGGGCGTGCAGACGATTACCCTGAACGCACCGGAGAGCTATGGCATCGAAGCCGGACAGCCGCTGATCCTGCACGGTGTGCAGGTAGGCCAGGTTCTCGAACGTAAGCTGACAGAAAAAGGGGTCTCCTTCTCCGCCGCCATCGATCCGCAGTACAGCAATCTGGTCCACGGCGACAGTAAATTTGTGGTCAACAGCCGGGTCGACGTGAAGGTGGGCCTGGACGGCGTTGAGTTCCTCGGCGCCAGCGCCAGCGAGTGGGTTAACGGCGGGATCCGCATTCTGCCGGGCAGCAAAGGTGCGCTGCGCGAGAGCTATCCGCTATTCGCAAACCTGGACAAAGCCATTGAAAACAGCATGGGCGACCTGCCGACCACCACGCTGACCTTAAGTGCTGAAACGCTGCCGGATGTCCAGGCGGGCTCCGTGGTGCTCTACCGCAAGTTTGAGGTCGGGGAAGTGATCACCGTTCGTCCTCGCGCGGACGCGTTTGATATCGAACTGCACATCAAGCCGGAGTACCGCAAGCTGCTCACGCCAAACAGCGTGTTCTGGGCGGAAGGCGGCGCGAAGGTCCAGCTTAACGGCAGTGGCCTGACCGTACAGGCGTCTCCCCTCTCCCGTGCCCTGCGCGGTGCGATCAGCTTTGACAACCTGAGCGGCGCGGGCGGCAACATGCGTAAAGGTGACAAGCGGATCCTCTTCCCGTCTGAAACCGCAGCGCGCGCCGTCGGGGGGCAGATTACGCTACACACCTTTGACGCCGGTAAACTGGCGGAAGGGATGCCTATCCGCTATCTCGGCATTGATATCGGGCAGGTCCAGAAGCTGAAGCTCATTACCGCGCGCAATGAAGTCCAGGCCACCGCCGTGCTTTATCCGGAATATGTGCAGACGTTTGCCCGCGCTGGCTCGCGCTTCTCGGTAGTTACGCCGCAAATTTCTGCCGCAGGGGTTGAGCACCTCGACACTATACTTCAGCCGTACATTAACGTTGAACCGGGTCGCGGCAACGCGCGTCGTGAGTTTGAGTTGCAGGAGGCGACCATCACCGATTCCCGCTATCTGGACGGTCTGAGCATCGTGGTTGAAGTGCCGGAAGCCGGTTCACTGGGCATCGGCACGCCGGTGCTGTTCCGCGGCATTGAGGTAGGCACGGTAACCAGCCTGACGCTGGGTAATCTGTCCGATCGCGTGATGGTCGGCCTGCGCATCAGCCAGCGATATCAGCATCTGGTCCGCAACAATTCGGTGTTCTGGCTGGCTTCAGGATACTCCCTCGACTTCGGCCTGACCGGCGGCGTGGTGAAAACCGGTACCTTTAACCAGTTCATTCGCGGCGGCATTGCCTTCGCGACCCCGCCGGGCACGCCTCTGGCACCTAAAGCGCAGGCAGGTAAACACTTCCTGCTGCTGGAAAGTGAACCGAAAGAGTGGCGCGAATGGGGCACGGCGCTGCCGCGTTAATCTCGCAGGCTCCGGTGTCAACGCGCCGGAGCCTTTATGTTACACTGCGCACCTGAATGTTTCCCTGTGGTGTGCCCGTGGCTCAAAACTCCGTATTTCTTCCCGAACAATTCCTCGCGCAGATGCGCGAGGCGCTTCCTGCTCATCTCTCTTTCGACGATTTTGTCTCCGCCTGCCAGCGCCCTTTGCGCCGGAGTATTCGCGTCAATACGCTGAAAATCAGCGTCGGAGCATTTCTGGATCTCGTCTCCCCCTACGGCTGGCAGCTGACGCCGGTGCCGTGGTGTGAAGAAGGGTTCTGGATCGAGCGGGATGACGAGGAAAGTTTGCCCCTCGGCAGCACCGCCGAGCACCTGAGCGGGCTGTTTTATATTCAGGAAGCCAGCTCCATGCTGCCGGTTGCCGCGCTGTTTGCCGATGATAACCAGCCTGAACGGGTGATGGATGTCGCCGCGGCGCCGGGCTCTAAAACCACGCAGATTGCCGCCCGGATGAACAACCGCGGCGCGATCCTCGCCAATGAATTTTCCGCCAGCCGCGTGAAGGTTCTCCACGCCAATATCAGCCGCTGCGGGATCCACAACGTCGCGTTAACGCACTTTGACGGTCGCGTTTTTGGGGCTGCCCTGCCGGAAGCCTTTGATGCCATCCTGCTTGATGCGCCCTGCTCCGGCGAAGGCGTGGTGCGAAAAGATCCTGATGCATTAAAAAACTGGTCCGTTGAAAGCAACCTTGAGATCGCCGCCACGCAGCGTGAACTGATCGACAGCGCGTTCCATGCCCTGCGCCCCGGCGGGACGCTGGTTTACTCCACCTGCACGCTGAACCGCGATGAAAACGAGGACGTCTGCCTGTGGCTGAAGGCGCGCTATCCGGACGCCGTCGAGTTTTTACCGCTGGATACGCTGTTTGACTCGGCCAGTGAAGCCGCCACGCCTGAAGGCTTCCTGCATGTCTTCCCGCAGATTTACGATTGCGAAGGTTTCTTTGTCGCGCGCCTGCGTAAAACTGGCGCCGTGGAGCCCCTGCCCGCGCCGACGTTTAAGGTTGGTAAATTCCCTTTCACGCCGGTTAAAGGCCGTGAAGCGGCACAGGTGGAGGCGGCGGCAAACAAAGTGGGTCTGCGCTGGGATGAGAGCCTGCACCTCTGGATGCGTGACAAAGAACTGTGGCTGTTCCCGACCCATATCGAACCGCTGATGGGTAAAGTGCGTTTCTCCCGCCTCGGTATTCGCCTGGCGGAGATCCACAACAAGGGCTATCGCTGGCAGCATGAAGCGGTCATTGCGCTGGCGGGTCATGAAAACACCTTCGCCCTGACGCATCAGGAAGCGGAAGAGTGGTATCGCGGTCGTGACGTTTATCCGGAAAACGGTCCGGCGCAGGATGAAACGATCGTGACGTATCAGGGCTTTCCGCTGGGTCTGGCGAAAAAAGTCGGCTCGCGGCTGAAAAACAGTTATCCGCGCGAACTGGTTCGCGATGGCCGTCTGTTTACCGGTAACAGCCGCACCGCCTGAAAAAAACGCATTTTTTAACTGGCGATTTCGCTCTCCTTGTCTAGGATCAAAAATGGGTGACCGCACTGGTCATACCAGATTTTGGGCAACAAACCGGAGAGCATTATGACGAAAACCAGCGTACGCATTGGCGCTTTTGAAATCGACGACGCTGAACTGCGCGGCGAAGCACAAGGCGATCGAACGTTAAGTATTCCCTGCAAATCCGATCCGGATTTGTGCATGCAACTGGACGCCTGGGATGCAGACATCAGCGTCCCGGCGATCCTTGATGGGGAACATTCCGTTCTGTACCGTGAGCATTACGACAGTAAAACCGATGCCTGGGTCCTGCGTCTTGCCTGACCCAAAGAGAACCCGCCCGAAGGCGGGTTATTTATTACTGAAGCTGCACCAGCGTCAGGAAGCCCCCAAACACCGCCCCCGTATCGATGTAGTGCAGATTGTTAAAATCGTAGCGTTTGTCCACAGGCGTATGTCCGAACCAGAAGTGATCCGCGCCATTAATGCCCTGCCCTTTACCCACCATAAAGCCCATTAAACGTTCGCGATCCCACAGCACGCGCCTGGCATCAACCGGCTTATGCCTGACATATTCGGCGAAGGGATAATCCGCATGAGCCACAACGTTCAGGCCATTTGTACAGGTTATTTCAATGACGTGCGGTAAGGTCCGGCAGGCGTTAAGTAACGTTCGCGCCTGTTTTTGTTGCTCATCCTCAAGCGCGCTAAACCAAATACCGCCATTTATCGACCACAGGCTAAAATCATTATTTTCCAGCGCATCTAATGCCATTTGCTCGTGATTGCCGCGCACTGCATAAAACCAGTTTTCCTGCATCAGCTGTAAACATTTTACGCTGTCAGGCCCGCGATCGATAATATCTCCCACGGAGATCAGCAGATCCGTATCAGGATTAAAATGCCGACGTTTCAGCACATCCAAAAGCTGCTGATAGCAACCATGAATATCGCTGACAACCCAGACATGGCGCCAGTCTTTACCCTCTATTTTCTGATACATAAGCCCTCCATTCTGAAGTATAGCCGCAGCAGAAAATGTCTCGTCAGATATTACAAACCCCAACAAACCCTCAACCAGCCAGAAATAAACCCCGCCGCGCTATTAATCCTTTATTACCGGCCCCCTAAAATAGAGCGCAATAAAACGAGGGATTTTTACGTGTCGAACTTACACCTGCAAAATGATGTTTTTTATCCGCATCGCACAAATATTATTTCGGAACTGATTAAGGGAAAGCGCGTTCCAGGGCCTATCTGGCAAAAACGTGAATACCGTCTGAAGTTTCTTTTGCGCTCGCTTTTATTCTGGTCTTCCACCCATCGTATGCTGGAGGCGCTATCCGGACGCGATGATTTTGACAGATTACTGGCGGCGCAAATTACGCTGCCGAGCAAAACCCACCGTCAGTACCTGATGCGCGGCCTCAACGCCAATGACAGAGCCGACGCCATCGTCAGCCACTACCACTGGATTGACAGCCTGAAAGACCGGGTGCTCGCTCACGCCCTCGCGAGCCCCCAGGAGCTGCCCGTGGCGCAGTTTGAGGCAAAAAACGGGGTAATCTATACCGTTACAGCTTCCTCCGCAGGCAAGGCCGAACGCGAGGGCGAAAGCACGCTGTGGCTGCACGACCATGAAGATACCCTCCTCGCCAGCCTGACGTTTTGCGTTGCGCGCAGCAACGGGCGCCCGGTGCTGGTGATTGGCGGCCTTCAGGGGCCGCGCCGCAGCGTCTCGCGGGACGTTATCAAGCAGGCCACACGTGCCTGCCACGGGCTGTTCCCGAAGCGCGTGCTGATGGAGGTGATCTTCCAGCTCGCCTCACACTCGAACCTCAGCGCTATCTTTGCCGTCAGCGATGAGGGACACGTATTTCGCGCCCTGCGCTACCGGCTGAGCAAAGGCCGACATTTCCACGCCAGCTACGACGAGTTCTGGGAAAGCCTGAACGGAAAACAGCTCTCACCTCTTTGCTGGCAGCTGCCGCTGCGGATGGAGCGCAAATCGCTGGATGAGATCGCCAGCAAGAAACGCGCAGAATACCGCCGCCGCTTTGCGCTTCTTGATAATATTGCGGCTTCCGTCAATGCGCGGATTGAGCCCTTGTCGACCTCAGGCGAAAAACAAACAGAAATTTAACAAAACAGCCAAAAAGGACTGGACTTACGCCTGCCGGGTTGTGGTATGTTTTAAGCAGGCGCACAGGAAGTGAACCTTCTGCTGAGACGAAAACCGGATTTTAGCGTTTACTATGAAGCAGATAAAAAGAGACCGAATACGATTCCTGTTTATACCCGCGAATTAATATTTTCTTCATAATCAAACCGATACGCACCAATCAGATTAAAATATACACATTTGATGGTGCGTTTTCAGGCACTAAAAATCATATAGTTACACAAAATTTCGGACATGTTCGGACGAGGTTCGGACACATTTTTTTCGCTTACATTGACTTAAAAATGATTTTTCCCCTACTCGCCCTGCACCAGCAAATTCTGGTGTCGGGATTGGCGTCCCGGATAGAGACCGCGACTACAACACGCCGCGAGCGTGTTTTTTATTGTCGTTTGCATAGTCACATCTTCGCATTATGGTGGGCTGTGTGGGGGCAGAGCAATCCGCGCCGGTTGGTTTCTCCGGTTACGCCAACCCTGCACAGTTCACCATCCAACTGATTGGCATCAGAGGTGGTGGTTATTCCTGAAACCACATGAGAACGTCACTATGACCACTCAACTTATCCCTCTCTTTAGCGGCAAGATTTGCAATGAAACAAACATTCTCTGTGACGCGCGTGATTTACACGCGTTTCTATCGGTTGGTAAGATTTTTGCAGCTTGGATAAAAGATCGCATTACCGATTATGGCTTCATTGAAAATCAAGATTACATTTTGCTTTCCAATACTGGAAAGCAAAATTCAGGTCGGGGAGGACACAATCGTAAGGATTACCACCTTACACTCGACACCGCCAAAGAACTGGCTATGGTAGAGCGAAACGATAAAGGCAGACAGATTCGCCGCTACTTCATCGAGTGCGAAAGAAAGTTAAAACAGCAAGCCTCCAGCCCCACTCGTCAGGGTAATTACTCGGTAATCACCTACTTTGAAAACGGCCTGCCAGTGGCGTGCCACCCTCTTATGCCTGGCGAAGTTGTTATGAACCCCGATTCATGCCTGGAGCATGTGATCCGTTCCGGCTATGTAGTAATGCCATGCGATGAAGCTGAAAAATTCTCTCTCGGTGAGATACAGAAAATGATCACTATCGCGCGACAAGCACGTGATCGCTGGCTGCAACCTTAACCACACAGGGCAGCCCGTTCTTGCATACGGCGGGCTGCGATTTTATCCCTGACTATTTAAGGTCACCACACAAAACGTGAAATCATTTTGTAACAGCTTCAAATGCAACTGTCGACTTTCCAGCATTTTATGCGGACGTGAAATCAACGTGAGACAAGCACGAAACTTGACGATAAAATCATCATCTGTACAAAACGGAAGTGCTGGAGCTAACTATGGACACAACAGAGCAACTGGGCGGGAAGTTCTTTTTTGATGGGATGAGTGTTGACAGGGATGAGCTGCTACTGTGGTTAATTCTTGACGAGTTTCAGAAGCAGTTTAGCGACATTACCGACATTATGGCTATTGCATCAATGCTTGTTAGCCTGCCAGTTATACCAGTTAGAGGCAAACTGAACGCCAATATGGCAACAAGAGGCACCAGCCCATTATCACTTGCAAGCCGAAGCCTCATCCGCCAGAGATTCAAGACACCGCATAAAACAATAACCTGGGCAAAAATGCTGCGTGGGGAATGGGCATATACAACCAGCATAGGTGCATATATTGGCCGCTGGGTGCCGTGGCTGGGTGCGACGTTAACCGCATACGATCTGGCAATGGTAACCCGAAATGTAATACACCGTTATAAATTGATACTTTCAGCGGGGGAGCAGTAATGAGCAAAGCTGACGATGTTAGAGCGCTGGTTAGAAAGTATTTTTGGGTTATGCCTGACGAGGCATCACTGAGCACTGGAAAAAAAAGTGTATTACCCGAGGAAGCCAGTGACTTTCTCGAAGTGTATGCGGATCAACTGTCAGTCGATATGGCTACATTTGATTTTCGTCGCTATTTCCCGAATGAAGGGATTCGCTTTCTTCCTAACGCAATTCTCCCCAAATACCTCAAAACCGACCACCATCAGCCAGCCCCCCTCACCATTAGTATGTTGATTACTTCTGCCGAGGCTGGACGCTGGTTGTATTAAACTAACAGAGTTCTTGAAGTAACCAGTACAAAAAATTACCCCGGCACTAAACCGGGGAAAATTCGTCATGCTGCCTTAGAATCGAGCTTTAGCTTTTCTGCAAGCCGATGCAGGCCGTTCGCCCCTAAAAACTCTTCTGCCTGTTCGGCAAATTCCTGCCAGTTTTCACCGATAAACCAGGTTAAAACTTCGCGTTCACGCTCTGTTAATTCCACTGCTACACCCCTTATAAAGCCAGGGGTATAGTGTTCTGCTAATACCCATACCTTTCAAATAGGTATTATAGATCAATTGTCTGATATCGATCGTTAACAACGATCAATCAGGCGCAGCAGGCCACTCGATATCTGGTGCAAGCGACGTATCGACCCGCATTAACCGAATACGATACTCTCGCCATGCCAGCAGGCGGGCCTCCTCTTCCTTTGTTGCCTTACCTAAATCAACAGCATCATTCAGGATGGAAATTGTTTCGCTTGCAGCAGTTATGAGAGCAGCTTTACGTGCATCAGCTTCGGCAATAAGTTGCTCTCTGGTAGGGGCTGGCGGGTCAGCAAGCACAGGCTGACCGTATTCATTAACCGTCACAACCCGACCGAGAGCTTGCCCGTTGAGAAGATGCTGATACCATTGATCTGATATTGCTGCGGCATCGTCAGGCCACGTGCCAGCGGCTATGTAGTCAGCCCTATAAGCGTCATCATAAAAGCCATTTTCAGAAGCGCTAAAGTAGACCGTCATCTTAATACCCCTTTGCAATAAGCATGAATTTGCCCTGAGCGTTATTTGCGCGCAGCACGCAGCCTGTGCGCGAATATGACACGCAGGCTATTGAAGAGTCATCATCAGAGCCATGACCAGACCCGTCATAAGTTATTACAACACCGACACAGACTGACGGAAACGCGGTACTAAATGTGACACTAACGTTAGCATTGGGTCCAACGGTGATATTACTCATAACGACTTCCATAACACCTGTTGAAGCATCTTTATGCGTCATGGAATTGGCTGATTTGGTTGCGGTATTTTTTAGGTTATACCGCGAATCGCTTTCCGCCTTCGTATAAGCCTGACCCGCAGGGGTATAACTTCCTTTCGGCTGGAAACGGGCATCACTATCAGTTTTGGTGTAATAACGTGCATCAAAGTTAGTAAAATTGTTTGGTACTATCTGACCGCTGAAATAAAGGGTAGTACCATTCCAGTAACCTACATTCTTGCTATTAGACCAAAGGTCAACCTGACCATCCTTTGAACTGCGAAGCCCTGAGTCATTATCACCAATGTTTAAAACAGCAGATCCTACGGAGCCTATCTGAGTTGTTCCTTGTACGGTCAGGCCTCCAGTTAGAGTCCCTCCCGTAGATGATAGAGCCCCAACGTCACTCGATGTTGGTTTATTAGCAGTGTCATATTGTTTGGCCCAGGCTGTCCATGCTCCAGTGGAATACTGACTACGAGTGTAAGTACGCGAACTGTTGTAAACCCGATAGACCTGTGTCACGCCCGCATTTTTGTAAACCAGCAGTGTTCCTGCGTTGTTTTCTGGATAATGTCTCGCGGCTGAGGTATTGGCATTCAGTGGTTGATAATAAATGCCCGGCGTTTTTAATGTATCCAGATCCTCGGTAGAAAGCCCGATAGCCTGGTCGTTGAAGATATCCTGCGAAGTTACGCTGGTATCTTCTGTCAGTGCGTGACCATTTATCTTACGTCCTGTCGGTACACGCCCATTAGCATTATCATTAGCTGCTTTGACAGCTTTCGGCGTAGCCGCCAGCAATTCACTGTCACTGTCAGTTGCGCTACTGAGCTGGACAATCCCCTCCTGCGCCGTGGTGGCGTTCTGGGCAGTATATTTTCCTTTTGCAAGATCATAGGCATCCTTAACTGCCTTTGGTGTGGCCGCCAGCCCCTCCGACTTACTGTCGGTCGCATTACTGAGCTGCACCAGCCCCTTACGAGATGTGGTCGCATCAACGACGTCTATCGCTTCTCGTGCGCTTTTTTGTGCACCTGGGCCATTCTCAGCGATCTCCCCGAGATTTCGGTCGAGCCGCAGAAAAAGACCATCGCCCGTAGCCACTTTTAATTCAACTGCCGCCGTCTCTGATACCGCAAGTCGGTATTGCAGATTAACGCTGACACCGTTTTCAGGCTTTTCAATAGCGGCACAGTTCGCAACAGAATACAGTTCGCCAGCATCTGTCAGCAGGCCAACTTCCCTGACTACGAATCCACCAACGTTAACCGGAAGGACCAGCTGAGCAATAAACTGGTTCGCCTGATCCGGCGAAACTTGTAGTGCAGAAATTGCGCTGCGATAGACCTCACGCACCAGCTTCGTCTGCGCAGGATCCGGTTTAACGGCCTGCCCGTTCCCGTCACCCACAACAAACTCTTTGATGATGACGGGTTTCCCGGTTGCAGAGGATTGCGTCTCCAGCTCCTTGCCCCGGTTTGTCAGAATGCTGTAATACTTCTCAGCCATGGTTAAACTCCTGCCTCAATAACAACGTCAATCCAGGCGGTAACAGCACCGCCGGCATAATAAGTTCCCTTCGCACCCAGATCGGCGATCACATCGATGGTTGTCAGCAGGCTGCGAAGGTTTTTGGCTTTATCGACCTGGCGCCGTATGCGCTGGTAAAGCGCCTCGCCGATGGGCTGAATGCTGTAAACTTCCACCCTGAAGGTATAAGGATCCTTGCGCGGTGTATCCTCCCACCACTCCACCACCGTAGTAGGCAGGCTAACGGCGCTCAGCGATCGTCTGACAGCACCAGCGGTGCCCCGGTGCTGATGGACATAAGCGGCATCCCTGATCACCTGCCTTTTTTCTTCCTCGGTCCAGGCCTCCTCCCATGAATCCACCGCGAATTCCCAGGCCAGCCATGGCAGCAAATGTGCGGGACAGGAATCAGGATTTTTCACCTTACGTACCATGTCAGTATCCAGCGCCGTGATCAGCTCTGTGCTTGCCTGTTCCTGCGCCCGTTCCGGGTGAATAGCTGAAGGCGGAAGCAGAGATCGAAATTTATCCACTCACTCCTCCTTTACGGGTGACGTTTATCGCGCTGCACCACGGGGCCTGTCCTGCTGCCGCTTCCAGATCAGCCGTCGGGCTGAGCAACTTAACTCTGGATACGCCGGGCTGCTGAAGTGCTGAGTAAATTGCGGAAAGCGGTACGATGGCATTAATGCGATGGGAAAGCTGTGTGTAGCTCGTCAGCGTATTTATCGCGTTTTCCAGTACCGTCTGTGCATCCGGACCGTCTGGTATTTCAAGTTCAGCCTTAACGGTATAGCTGGCGATACTGGCACTCTTCACACTGACAAAATCGGTGAGCGGCCTGACTTCATCCGCGCTCAGTTTATTCATCACTTTTTCGATAAGGTTACCCCCGGCCTCGCCGTTGCCGGTTCGCGAGAGCACGTACACATCCACCTCGCCGGGCCGGTTATGGGTTTCGGGCCCGTAGGCGTCCGCATCCAGCACATCGTTATCCGCCGATTTGGCATGAAAGCGATAAGCGTTACGCGCGCCGGCCGTATTCAGCTGCGCCCACGAAAGCTGTATACGTTCCCGGAAAGCGTCGTCGTCTTCATAACCAGGATCGACAGGTGGAACCGCATCCGGATCACCGGGATTAATTACCAGACGGGAAACGTTAAAGGCCGCGCCCAGTTGGTCGAGATCGGCCCCTCTGGCACTGGAAAGGAAAACTGCGCGTACTGCGTCGTTAACCCGCTGGAACGCCAGGGTGAGCTGGTAGGCGTTGATTTCACCCTGTTTATACGCCGGGTCAGATTCCACCAGCGCATCAAATTCCGGGTCCAGTTCACGCAGGCGCGCCAGCCAGCGGGTAAAAATGTCGGCGGCATCCGGTACCACGATGGCATCCGGCACCGCCAGGGCGGACAGGTTAATCACGTCATAGCTGCTTGCCATAAATCGATATGCCTCCGGTGCTGACAGGAAGATTGTTCTCTTTGTTAATCCCTTCGATATCCACCACACACCCCGTTTCGTCAGCCGGGAAAGAAACGACAACGCGAGTGACCTTAAGCCGGGGTTCCCAGCGCGCCAGCGCCGAGGCGGTCGCGGCGATAATGCGAAGCCTGGTCAGGTCATCACGCGGATTGTCCACCAGCGAAAACAGGTCGCTGCCATAATCACGAACCAGCACGCGGCTGCCGACAGGCGTGGAGAGAATATCGCTGACGGACTGGCGCAAATGGTCGCTACCGGACAGGCGTTTCCCGGTCCGGCTGTTTACACCGTTCATAATTTTTTTCCGTATCAGGGTCGCCGGGCGGCGGCGTGTTAGCCGAAGTAATTCGGGCCAGTTTTATCCGAACTGCCGGATTTTTTTGAGGATTTCGCAGGCTTGCGAATATCAACCACCAGGTTGTATGTGTAACTGAACCCGGCGGGCGTCAGGGAAAACACCAGTGACTCAACAACCCAGGCGCGGTCTTCCCGCTCGCCAAATCCGGACGTGGATACGCCAGATTCTGCCGTGAGGGGAACGTGCCTGGGTCGGCAAGGCCCCGTTACTGTCATTTTTTGTTCATTGCGGCGGGCCTGCGTTTTTTTCGCTTTGGCCTGCTGATCGGCAGTAGCTTTTACAGGCTGGGTATACGGGTTAGCCATTGAGGGGCCATCATGATCAACCGTGGTGGTTTTGGTCTTCCCGTCAGCCTCATCGTAATAACGTACGCCGATTTTGCCTGAGGACTTACCACTGCTGGCGGTGGCCTTCCCTGTCGAACTGCCCCGCTCTCCTTCGCTGTAAGACCAGTTTGACACCTCTTCTGGTGTGATAATCAGAGCTGCGGACTGTTCGCCGGATGCATTTGCCGTGGCTCCCTGACGCAGAAACAGCCAGTATCCGCCCGACGGTTTACTGACAGCATTCCATGTTCGGGCCAGGCGCGTCAGCAGATTGGCGTCCGATTCTGCCACCTGGTCAACGTGGTCGATATGGATATCGGCCAGCTCTGCGGCCACTTTTGGTACCAGTCCGTTTTCAGTCGCTACCGTTTTAACCAAATCCGCCAGTCGCAGATTATCCCAGCTGCGGGTTTTCTGGCTAAGCACATCACCGGGCTGTTTCTGTGCGTTCATTGGCGCAGCGGTGGCATAAATCTCGATACGACGGGGCGGGCCGCCGCTGCCAACCCCGGACACCACGAACCAGCCCTTATCCACCAGCTGGTCGTTAAAGCCCAGCGCCAGACGTAGCCGTGCGCCTTTTGTCGGTAAGGGAAGCGTTTCTGACAGCAGGGTGATTTTCAGCTCATCCGCTTTTGCCGTAGCGCCGCCGTAATCAGTCAGCGTCAGCTCTGCCAGGCATTGTTGCAGCGCACGGGTAATATCTTTTCCTTCAGCGCTGACGCTGAAAGCGGGAGCATATTCCGGTTTAACAATCTGATCTGCCATTTTTAATCCCACAGGCTGTAAGCGGAAGCCTGAACCGGCGGAGCCAGATCCGGTAAAGTGATATACAGACCTGACGGATAAACGGCCCCACGGTCAGCCAGTCCAGGATTCGCTTCAAGAACCTGCGTCACACTATAAGAGAGGTTCTCCGTGCCGTAATGCGTCGCGCAGATCGCATCCAGCACATCACCGTCACGGGTTTGATATGTCATCGGCATAATGTTTCAGCGTCATCGTCCAGTTTTTGTTTCGGTGGCCGCCGCCAGGCAGGAATCGGCTGGTCGTATCTGAGAAGTCGATCACCACCCACCAACCCAGGACATCTCCTTCACCGCTGACCAGCTGTTGAGGCTTATTCTGGTCTGCCAGGTCGAAGAGATCGTTAACAGCATCCACCCCCTTACGAAAGAAAGCATGCGATTCCCCTTCAAGCCGGACGGTTCGCCCGGGCTTGCCGGTATACTGCAATAAATCCTGCTTCCCGATCCGCTCCTGTTCGCTCCATCGCCAGCTGGCCTCTCGGGTCAGCTGGTTGTATGCCGTGGTGTTGATCGAAAAGGCAAAATCGCCCAGCATCATCATCACCCGGGCGGCCTGAGCCCCCCGAACAGCGCTTGACTGAAGCTGCCCGAAGTCTTCAAAGACAGGAATGATTTCACTCACCAGATTTGTCCTCCGTCCAGCATGCTGCTGTCACCATTAAATACCGGACTGGTTTTAGTCACCGCGACAACTTCATCCCCGATCGCCCTTTCGTCCTGACCAGGTGCACCATGTATTTCATAATGAAATTCGAAACGACGGTTGTCGGTCAGTTGTCGGGGAGGCGGCGCTTTGTCCGCACTATCCAGCTTCTGTAGTAATGTTTCCCAGTAGCTGCCCCCCTCTTCGTCTGACAGGCCTGCTGGCGAGGCAGGCTCCGGGGCCGGAGACAGGGGCAAGGAAACTTCAGGCTGATAAAGCAGAAAATCTGCGCTGTTATCCCGGTGGCGTTCAATATCAAAAAAGGGATTACGCGACTCTCCGGATCCTTTCGCTTTTTCCGCTGCGGGCCAGACGCTACTTTTTTCAAACGTGGGAAATGAAGGAAGTCTGTAGTTATTCCAGGCACCGGCAGTGCTGTCGGATGTTTCATGTCCCGGTTGCACAGACGTCTCCTGGTTCTGGTTCAGTGCTGAATCCCAGGAGAACGGCGCGCCGCTGCTTTCCGGCGTCACGTATTTATCGAGCGTACTGTTGAAGGTGTCATCGTCGTCGCGGAAAAATCCCCGGGTGTCCCGGTACGATTTTTTCACATCATCAGGCAGGTCCGGCTTTTCCTTCAGCTGCTGCTCAAACCATTCGCCCTGACCATTGCGTTGCGCCGTCATGCGCGCCATATCAACCGAGCCGGTCATGGCCAGCGATTTGAGCACGTCCTGCTGATCGCTTCTCTCATCCGGTAAAAGCCAGGACAGTTTTTTTGCCAGCGCGTAGGCCACTTTCCCGACGAACACAATGCCCTGACCGAACGTCAGCACGCCGGGGTAAAGATCATTACGCAGGAAACTGACAATGCGTTTGATCCCGCCCCCCTTAAACCACTCCGCCATATCATCCGTCAGCCGGCGGATATCTGGTGCCAGCTCGTTTCCCAGCTGCCCTGAGATTTCCGCTACAGCGGAGGAGAAGACCGTGCGCAGGCTGGTGATGGCGCGGTTGCCCTCCATCGCCCCTTCAGCCCCCTCTTTCGTGACGAGGTTATAACGCCGCTGCTCGTCCATCAGGTCACGGTAGCTTTTGCCGGACTGCTTCAGCAACATCAGCAGTTTGCTGGCCTCGCCGCCAAACAGCGAATCCAGTGCAAACGACGCTTTCGACTCGTCCTGCATGCTGAGCGCACGCTCGACGATTTTTTCGAACTGCGCCATATCGCTGAGGCCCGCAAAATCCCCCGCCTTAAATCCCAGCGTTTCAAACGCATCCTGAAGGGAACCCTGCTTGCCGTTCTGCTTGTACTCTCCTGCCTTGTGAAGATACTCCTCGAACAGGTCGCCGATGTTCTCCCCGTTCATGTCGTACTGCTTCGCGAGCGTGTCCCAGGCATCAAACGTCGGGATATCGACGCCATAACTTTTCGCCACGCCGGCCCGTCGGGCCGTCTCCGCGTTGGTGGCCGCAGGGGCAATCAGGGTACCCAGGGCGGAAGCCACCACGCCACCGCCGCCGATCGCCAGCCCGGGAGCAACCATCCCGCCCAGCTGTCCGGCCATACCAAGGCCACGGCGAAACAGCCCTTTCCCTGCCCCCTTGAAGGCTGCCAGCCGTTGTGCCTTCTGCATCTGCTGATTCAGCTTCTGCTGTTCGGCCTCCGTTTTGCGGATTTCACGGGAGACGTCGCTGTAGCGCCGTTTAAGATCGCCAAGACTTTGCCCGGCCAGCTTCGCACGCTTAATCTCTGCTGCCAGCTTAGCCTGGTCTTTCGTCAGTTTTTCTGACTGCTTTCCGACGTCCTTCAGGCTTTTTTGCAGGCTGTTCGCTGAACGGCTCCAGGAGCTGTCGATACTGCCGCCAAAGGTAATGACGGCCTTAAGGTTCTGGCTTAATCCGGCCACGATTAACCGCCTCCACTTCGTCGGTGAGAAAATCAGAAAACACACTGAACGGCATATCCAGATATTCCGTCATGGGAAAATGCAGGCGCCGTCCCAGAAAACGTATCGCCCGCATCAGCCCTCTTTCGGTCGCTTCTCGGGCGGGAGCATAAAAACATTAAACGCGTCCAGCAGCTGGGCATAATCTGCCGCAGTCAGCTGCCAGATATCCTGTTCGCTGAGGTTGCACAGCAGCGCAATCATGCGCGCCTCTTTTTCTTCTTCACTGCCGCGGTCTTTGGAAAAGGCAATGCGGTCACGGACCAGCGGCTCGCGCAGCGTCACCTGTTCGAGCAGGCCACCGTTCTCAAAAGAAACAGGGGAATACAGTTTGATAACGCGGGTTTCACCAGGAAAAGACATGTTGATCTCCATAAAAAAACGGCCCGCAGGCCGTTGTAAGATTGTTTGAGTTTAAAGCCGTACTTTTGCCGCCAGACCGGACAGAACATCCACGCCATTCACCCGGCGCGAGAAGCGCTCAGTATCAATCTCAAAGAGCTCGCGACCGTCCTTGGTCTGACGGTAATAGCTCACGGCGATTTCCACCGTGACGGCATTTTCGGACAGGCTGTCCTTGCCACGCGCGTCGGGAGTGACGGTCTGCACAAAGCCTTCGATCTCCTCGATCGTACCCAGCGCGGTACCGTTAGCCAGATAGCCCTGATAGGCCGTAAAGCGCGGCCGGCTGCCGCTGACAAAACCGAAAGCGGTCAGCATATCCACGTCCACACCGTAAAACTTCAGCTGACAGGTGAGTGCCTCCATACCGTCATCAACGGGGGACGGTGCATCCTGTGCGCCGGTACGCAAATCCGTTTTGACAATGGACAATGCCGGCGGAGTAAATTCATGCGCCCCCTGTATGCGGATCCCCTGCCGGAAGAAGGTCCAGACGCGTAATGTGTTTTTTTCGCTCATGCTGCCAGCATCTCCTCAAGCGCATAGTTGTTATTCACCCGGACGCGCAGGCTGATAAGCTCAGTCGGCGATTTCGGACCAAAGTCATAGTTGATGTACAGCACGCCAGCCGCCATGCTCTCAGCGGTGTTAAGTTCTTCATCCAGCCAGGCGCGACCACCGAAAATGGCTCCGAGGCCGACCAGCTGGCGCATATAGGCGTTGATGGTGCCGATAATGTCGTCGGCATTCTCCCGGTCCAGCGGACGGTCAACGTATTCCAGCATCGTTTCCTGAATACTGTCCTCGATGACGTCTGCGGTTCGGCGAACCGATTCGAAGCGCCACTGTGGATCGGTACCGCACAGACGGTTGCCCCAGTGCTTAAACCCTGCCCGGCGGATGATGGTTGAGACGTTCTGCATGTTGAGCAGGTTTGCGTCGCAGTTTTCATCGCCGAGAATGAACTCGTCGATCTGTTCCACCCCGAGGATGTTATTGATGTCCTGGTTGGATTTACTCCACCACCAGCCCTTCTCAAAGTCGATTCGGGCACGCAACCCCGCCGCAAACGCAGAGTAAGGACGATAGACCAGCTGGCCGTCGGCATTGCTGACCTGTACGCGCGGGCGCAGCAGCTCGGTGCGGGTACCATAGGACTGTCGGCGCTGGACCACTTCTTGCAGCTTAGCGCCAGCGGCACAGTCAACATACGCCACCGCCCGCAGCTTGCCGGCAACGGTTTCCAGAGCCTTGCCCACGGCATCATCCTCACTGAACCCCGGCGCAATCACGATACGGGGCTGGTACGTCGTCACGGATCGTGCAGATGACAGCGCGCCGATCCCTGTCAGCACCGCCGCACGCTGTTTCGCTGCATCGGCTTCTTCAGACACGCGTACCACCACCGTCAGGGCATTTCGCTGGTCATTGATTTCCATCAGGGCCTGTTTCAGCGTGCCTTTTTCACCGAGCCGGGAAAGCATCGAGGTTCCGACAATCGCGACAGGGGTATTCAGCGGGAAAGGTTCATCTTCGCCGCCTGCCAGCTGCAACCGGAACGGTGTGACCACGCCACTCCCGCTTCCCGTTGCGGTGACTTTCACATCATCCACCGCGCCCACGGCAGTGGCCACGGCTGAAGGGGTTGCCGTCAGCTTGCCGGTTTCATCGCAGCCAAGCGTGATAGTCAGCGTTAATGCCTCCGCATTCCAGACGGCAGAAGTCTCAATCGCTGCGGGATTTTCTTCATCAGGGATACTGGCTACAGCCTCAACCACCACCACGTTTCCTGCCCTGCCTGCAACTGTCGCGGCAAAATCCACAACGTTATCCAGAATCGGGGTTCCTGTGCTGGCACTGGCCGGCGTTCCGGCAGAGGCATCAGGCGCAGTACCCACCAGGCCGATAATGGCCGTCTGGATCGTCGTGACCGCGACCGTACCGGATGTCAGTTCGATCGTTTCCACACCATGTAAATTCGCCATTTATTTTCTCCAGGCATAAAAAAACCTGCCGCGGCAGGTCACATTTTTTGATTGGAGGGATTCGTGGTTCCGCCGCCATCACCATTTTCTTTATGGTCATGGTCGTTGTAGGTTTCGCGGATCCCGCTCATTTTCCCGGTACCGTCCGAAATTTCCTGTGTTGCATCGATGTTTCCCTTCACTTTCGTGTCGGAATTGATTTGCGTAACGCCCTGAACTGTGAGGGTGTCGGTGATTTCCACCGGACCATCGAGCGTTCCCTTTCCGATAATTTTGTAGGTCCCGCCCTCCGCCAGCGTGATGGTCAGGGCATGCGCGGCACGGTCATACCGGATCTCGGTACCGTCACCGTAGCGGGTGATATGTTCGCTGTCGCTGCCCTCCGGTACCGGCAGACCGCCGGTATTCCAGCCGGGAAACACCCGGCCATTATTCAGCTCGCCCGCCTCCGACAGCACCGTGACCGCATCCCCGACCGCATACGGATTGGAGTCAGCCCGGTTTGCCCCGGAAAAGCCCTGGCAAAGCGGCAGCCAGGTAGTGGTGATGTCGCCCAGATCCACCCGGCACTTCGGTATACCGTCATGCTTAACGGAATGAATAACCCCGCGCCGCACAATATTCGCCAGGCGACGCTGTAAATCGCCCTCGATATCACTCATCGGGTTTCGCCTCGTAAATCAGCTGATAATCGTCCACATGCGCGCGCCCGATATCCGGAGCCTTACCAAGCCAGACGCCGTTCAGCGGAGAATTAATCTGCGCAAACGGATCCGCACCAAAGGCTGCTGATTGTGTGAAGGAGATCCGCCAGACCAGGTAATCATCCATACGCGGATCAAACTCATCGCGTGACGCATCGATAAAGACGGCTGGCTCAAGACTGGCCAGGCCGAACTGCTGGCCGTCAATCCACTGAGTGATATCCGCCGCCGCCGTGCGCAGGAAAATTTCGGGTCGGCTGACGCCAGCGCCTGCCGCGTCCACCACAACGAACAAATCGCAGGACAGATTCACATTAAGCTGTCCTTCGTTGCCGCCGCCCTGCTCCCAGCCGTTAATGGAGAAATAGACCGCCGGGGTGGCCAGTCCGCTAAAGCGGGGCACGTTTTTTTCCGGGTAGGCATCGGCGTCACGCACCCACGCAATTTTTTTCAGCGCGCCGGTGACAGCATCGTGATACTGCCCCAGCAGTAATGGCTCAGCCATAGTCCACCTCAGACAGAAATACGGGCTTTCACACGCCCGCGCAGATCGGTTTCAAAGTGATGCATAAAAATCTCCATCGCCTCCGCAAAGGCGTTATCCTCGATGTAGTTCAGCATCGGCTCATAAATATCGACTTCCGCTTCGCGGGTACGACGGGTATCCGGATCGCGAATAACCACCGTCCGGCGGTTTTCACGGCGGGAGCGCGCCACTTCCCCGTTTTCAAATGTGCACGGGGATAGCAGGCTGCCCTTTGGGGTGAATCCGGCGTTTTCTGCCTGGCGCCGCGCCTTTATATACCGCCCGGTGGATTTATCCCGCCGGGTATGGTGAGGCCTGACCCGCCCGTTAATCCTGCCTTTCAGGTCTTTTACCTTGATGGCATTGAGACCAAACCAGAGACGAAAATTATCCAGTTGTGACTGAGAAGCGCGATCAAGACGAAAGGAAAGCAGACGCCGGCGCACCATATTTATGCTGCGCGGCGCCAGCCCGTCTTTCAGGTCAGCCATCGCTTTTTTACGTAAGGTAGCGGCGGTACGCTTCAGCGCACGGGAATACGCTGCCCGAAACTGTTTATGGGTGGCACCGATGTGCTCCGCTATCCGCCAGATGGCATCCACATCGATATCGACGGGCAAATCCCGCCGCAGTCTGGACTCACGCGCCATATCAGCTCCACTTGTTGATGTCCGGCTGCACCTTACCCGGTGCGCCATACGCCAGCGTGACGCGGGTACGGCCTTCTTCATCAGCGCCAATGTGCGTCACACGATAAGCCGTGCCGTTGATCTCCACGCCGTGGTGCTTCTCAAGCCCCACGATATCGGTGGTCATCGCGCTGAAGGCCGGAGAGCGATCCTGAATTTGCCCCCCGCCGGGCACGTCAACCGGGACATCAGGCGTCTCGAAAATCACTGTAACAGGACGCAACTCAGCGCCGACAGAAAGGACAGCAGGCACCTCTTCGGCAAATGCCCGGGATATCCGGGCATCCGCTTTTAACAGGCGTTGCCTAAAGCGGTTCATCAGTAACCAAGCCGGACCGGAACAGAATCCGCATCAGCCGCCGCCTCAGCCCAGGCCGTGCCCGCCAGAGGATTCGGAGCTGCCTCCTCACCCGCTTCCACAGTCAGCTTACCGTCTGCCAGATAGAGCTTCTGGCCAACAGTGACCGCTTCCGCTGCTTTTGGCAGGACGAACACCCCAGTGGTATGCAGCACACCCCACAACCCAGCCGGAATGTCGTCGTGAGCAACGCCCACCAGCGCACCTGAAAGCACGGCTTCTCCCGAATGAATATCGGTCGCACCGGTATTCTGAAAATCAAGGGTATTGCCATCCTGCTGAAAATTTTTCGCCATTTTTCTCTCCAGACAAAAAGGAGCAGCACGTGCCGCCCCGTAAAAAAAACCGTCAGATGACGGTCGTTATTTTTTGGTGACTTTAACCATGCCGCGCCAGTCAAGCGGTGCCACCCCGGCATCGATGCGTACCTTGAACGCGGCACCGTCAACGGTGAAGCCCTGCTGCTGCTCAAGGTATGGCGTATCAATACCGTCCAGATATGCCACCTCAATGGTGTCGCGTCCCTGTGCGGCAGTCAGGTAGTAATCCGTCGGGCTGCTGTCATCGAGGCGAGCCTCAGAGGACACCGTCACAAAGTTCTGGATCGGGTTAACGATACCGCTGTTCGCGTCCGCGCCCGGTACGCTTGCAGATTTGATCAGCTGGTTAGCGCGGGACTCGATGGCCACTGGCGTCAGCATGTAGGCCGGGCGAATGTTCAGACGGCGGTCGCCTGATTTTTGCAGCAGCATCGCCTTACGCGCTGTATCGAGGCCTTCGATACTCAGATCGGCGGAGACCAGGTTGCCATGATCGGCGTGGAACAGCGGCTTGCCGTCGGACATTTTTGGGTTGCTGGTCAGAACTGCCCACACCAGATCGCCCACGGTGGCACGCGCTGCAAGGCCCATTGCCTGCGGGATACGGGTCAGCATGTCCAGGTCATCATTAATGATGGTCTGGCGGTCAATGCTGAAAAGTTCGCCGTAGGTCGCAAGCGCAATCGGCTCGCCGCGATCTTTGATGGTGACATATTTATATTCCGCCCCGGCGCGGACCTTGCGAAGCGATGCAAGTGATTCCAGACCGACGCGGTGCGCGGTTTTGAAATCAGTCAGGGTACCTTTACGGGTCCACTGTTCGAATGACTCTGTGGCCTCGTCCCAGCCCATCAGCGCCGCCTTGTGCGCCACATCCATCAGGATATTGCCGAAATCGCTGCTGCTGTGGGTAAACGCAAGGCCGACCATCGCCTGTGCAGTCCCTGCGCCTGAAATACCGATCCCGCGATCCACAAGGGAAGCTCGCGCCAGTTCACGCAGGGTATAACCGTTGTAGGCGTTATCTTTTTCAGCCTGCGCATAGCCCGCGCGGCTCATTACCGCAGCACGGATGGAGTCACCGACAAGATTGCCGTTTCCGGCATAAAGATGAATAGCACCCGGACCGGCACTCGGCGTAGTTCCTGCCGCCAGCGCCTGGAGGAGTCTGTCACGGGCTTTTTCCGCCGTGCAGGAGAAGTCGGCCAGACATTCCGCCTTCAGTGTCGCGAAGGTCGGGAACGCCTCAAAAACAGCGGAAACCGTGTTCACGCGTTCCGCGTTTGCCGTCTGCATCTGCTGTTGCAGCTGCTGGGCCAGCGCAGTGATATCGATATTAGTCATCTGCTGCGCGGGCTGCTGTGGCGCTGGCGGGTTAAGGTTCGCCTGTACCGGCGCGGGCTGCTGTACCGGAGCAGGCTGCTGTGGCTGATTCACCGGAGCTTCGGCACGCGGCGCAAAAAGAGATTTAATCTGTTCTGGCATGTTCTGGTAATCCTTCAGTTTATTTTCATTCACACAGGCCGCAGCCTGTAGTTCAGGTTCAAGCGTGTCAGCGAAACCTTTCTCCACTGCCTCGGCCCCGTTAAGCCAGGTCTCCGCTTTCAGCATCGCTTCCAGCTCCTCCTGCCCCAGTCCCGTTTTATTCATATAGGCGCTGAGCATCAGGGCTTCGTTACGATCAAGCCACGCGGCGTAATCACGCATGTCATCAGAATCCCCGGCGATCCCGCCCCACGGTTTGTGGACCATGATCCAGGCGTTTTCCGGCATGTGCACCGTGGCGCCAGGCAGGCAGACAATCATTGAGGCCATGCTGGCCGCCACCCCGTCTACCCAGATATCCACTTTCGCTTTCAGCCGCGACAGGGTGTTGTAGATGGCAAATCCCTGCATGACATCGCCGCCGGGGCTGTGGATATGTAAATCCACCGCGCTGGCGTCAAACACCCCGGCGTCTTTACAGTCCGCGACGAACTGCTGGGCTGTGATGCCCCAGCCGCCGATCACGTCATAGAGGAAGATTTCGACGCGCCTGGCAGACAGCGCGCGGATTTCGTACCAGCACTGACCGTTTGCCGCATCGACACCCGCCAGGCTGGCGCGGGGGTTAATCATCATCGCTCGGCTCGCGCCGATCGTCTTTTGGTTTTGCCGTTGCATCTGGCATCGCTCCTTTGTCGTTGGCGGCGTCGGAATCAAACACCAGCCCGTGTTGACGGTTAAATTCGGTTTCACGCAGTCGCTGGCGTTTAACCTCCTGCGGGTTTTTACCCCGCGCCCGCGCCCATTCCGCTTCGGTACCAGCACCGCCACGAACAATGGCTTTCCAGGCATTAGCCTCTTTCCCCGGATCAATCCACGGCATCACCGGGCCGAGATAAAGCGCGTTATAGAGAGAATTTGGATCCACATCCGGCGGCACTTCAACGCCACTCAGCAACGCCATCGCCAGCCATGCGCGGTAAACGGGCCGGCTGTGCTGGCCGACAAACCACTGTTGCAGGACGTTGTACCCTTCGAAGCTCTCCACCAGCTCCTGACGCTGGGAGCTGTAGGTGCCGTTATAGTCCCGGGCAATGCTGGAATAGCTGCCGCGCGTGCCTGCGGCCACGGCCCGCATCTGTCCGTTCCGGAATTCATAGAGGTGAACATTTGGGCGATTTGATTCCACCATGCCCAGGTCTTCACCCGGGCGCAGATCGTCGTAAATCATGCCCGGGGCGATATCGTAATGGCGCTGGCCGCCGGGAGGTGAAAACTCCCCGTCGTCACCAAGAGACTGCGCATCACCGCGCTTGATATAGAACCCCAGCGCGGCGGCAATACGGGCGGCGACGCGTTCACTCTCTTCATAATCCTTGATGTCAGAAAGACGGGTAATGACTCCGTGGATCAGGCTGATACCGCGCAGCTGGTGCAGACGCTTGCGCTGCGCAAGGTGAAGCATGTTTTCAGCTGAGACGGTTTTAAGTTCAGCGCTGAACCGCGTCATATTTGCCGGGTGGTACTTGTAAACGCGGTAGCCGACGGGACGCCCCCAGTCGTTCACGATGATGCCCTGCCGAACCTGCTGGCCGGCGGTGCTGTTAAGGTTGAACGGAACAAAATCCGCCTCCAGCATTTCCAGCGAGAACGGTACGGAGGTGGAATGTTGCAGACCCGGCACATTCCCCCTGACCAGTTGCGTGAACACTTCCCCGTCACGCAGTGCTGAACGCAGCAGCAGGCGTTCGGCTTCCGGGCGGGTGAACATGCCAGTCACCTCAGGACGCACGGACCATTCAGCCCAGAGTGCCGAAAGTTTCCCGGCGAAATCGGAATGAAGATTCCCCTCCAGATCGAGGGGCTGAGGCTCAACATGGATCCCGTGGGCACCAATCACCCGGTCTTCCATTTTGTCGAACAGGCCGATCACCAGATCATGGTTTTCATCAAGCCACCGGGCCTGTTCCCGCAGGGACTGACCTGCTGCAAACACAGCGGTGTCCGCCGACTGGCTTTGCTTTTTCGCCTTGTGCAGCCGTGACGGATTTGCCGCTTCATACGCATTAAGCCGGAGACGATCCCGCTCGCGTGCCGCGGCCCACCCGGGGGAAATTGCCCTCAGTGTTCTTTCAAGAATGCCCATAGAACGCCTTACAGAAAGTTAGCGAGTTTGTACGAACCACCACGGCTGTTGACCGCGCGCCAGCGACGCTCCCAGTATTCGAGCTCATCGCGCAGCGCCTTCGGATCGTGGTTGGTAATGGCGCGACCGTTTACGCCGGTGAAAGAGATACTCTTGCCGTCCAGCGAGTCCTGGTAGGCCTGGCGTACCATCACCAGGGTTCTCCAGATGTCGTCTTTCTTCACAGCCAGCCTCCTCCCCTACCGGAAGATCCCAGCCAGCTGCCGGAAGGCGTGTTTTCTTTCTCAGGCTCAGCCCTGACTTGCGGCTGAACGGTTTTGTTTTTTTTCACGGTTATCTCCCGGGGGCGTTCCCCTTCATGAATATTTGGGTTGAGATCCTGCGGCTCAGCCCATGCAGGAGGTTTTTCCCAGTCGCGAATTTTTTCGTAGCCGCGCAGAACCGCGACGGCGTGGGCATAGCAGAACAGGTCAAAGGCTTCGTTGGCGCCCTTGCCTGGCTTACGCCATTTGCCATCCACGCCGCGCTCTTCGTAGGTCAGTTCCTCGTAGAACCACTCCCCCAGCCAGTCGGGAAAATGGATATAGCCTGCTCCGGGAGTCTCACGATCAAGGTTATTGCTGAGCTGATCCTTGAGCAGGTCGGTTTGCAGCAGATACACCGGCACCTCGCCACGCGCATCAGCGCGACGGTCACTGCGTTCGGTATTATTCGGGTGAGTTTTGGTAATAATTTTCTGGCGTTTTGTGCTGTCGCCCTTGATCAGATAGACACGTTTACCCAGACCATCCCGGCGACACTGGCGCCAGAATTTATAGGCATTATCTGTCACCCCTTCCTCACCGCCGCTGTCGACGGCCATGGCCAGCACCGGCATACGCCGCGTCGGGTCAGACTGAAGTGCGTAAGTTTTTTCCAGCACATCGGAGACAAGCAGCTGCCAGTCCTCCGGATACGCGCCGGGGTGGACTGGCTCCGCCTCGCCATGTTCATTGCAGCGCAGGGACTGGCGGATGTTGTAACGATCCACCAGCCAGCGTTCACCGTTTTCGCCATAACCAATTATCTGCACGACGAAACGGCGCTTTTTCCCGCCCTGAACGTCGACGGCTGCCAGCAGGAAACGCACCTTCGGCGGAACCATGCGTTTACCGTAATCCTCCGCACGCTGCATCAGCACATCGGCGCGTCGCTGTTCGCTGGCCGAGCGCGGCAGGTATGGCAGCCCCCAGTCAGTGTTGATAACCGCCTTGAGGGTTTCTTCGCTGCCGGTAGCCTCATACTCCTGCTCAGCAGTCAGCAGTTTGTACACCAGCTGCGCCCAGGTCTGGTACGCGGCTGCGGGCCCCTCCATCCAGAACGACGCTATGCGCGAACGGCGTGGCTCACCGGAGATCTTGCCGTCCCGGTCAATACTCTGACCTTCACGCAACCAGACACCCACCCCGTTGAGCTCGCGCTTTTTATCTGCGGTGATAATGGTGCTGCAATGCGGACAAAGCAGATGAGCCGACTCACTTGCTTTTACCGGATCAGGTTCATCGCGGTATCCGGTCATCGCCTCCATCGCAGGCTGAAAATATTCACCACAATGCGGGCACGGCCAGTACCAGCGACGGCGATCCCCACGGTTATACAGCGAAAGCGCGCCTGTCGTTGGTGGTGCTTCATGGGGAGACTTTCGGCGCCATTTGCTGTCGCGAATGTCCCGGCCTGGCGAACACTCCACCAGAGTCATCCCGGCGGACATAAAGGTGGTGGTACGCTTGGAAGCCAGGGTAAAACCGTCACCCTCGCCATCGATGTCCTCAGGGAAGCGGTCATAATCGGTGAGCGCTACACATTTGAAATCTGACGAGGACATGATGTTGATGGACGGCCAGCCAATCTTGAGATAGTTCCCCGCCAGAAAAGTACGATCATGCACGTTGTTGTCGTTTCGCAACGGGCTCAGGCGTTTCGCCACTTCAGGACTGACACGAAACGTTCTCGCCAGACGTTTTTTAGAGTGCTCGCGCGCTTTCTCCTCGGTCATCTGAACGACGAGCATATCGGACGGGTCGCAGACAATGTTGTATACAACCCAGCCATCCACCAGGCCTATCGTTTTCCCCGTTCGTGCTGGTCCAACAAACACCACCGCATCGTATTCACGCATCGCGAGGCAGTTCATCGGCTCTATCACATAGGGGGCGACAGCAGGATCCCATGGTACCGAGTTACCGGCCCCCATAGGTACGCGCATAAATTTTTGAACCGCCTCAGCCACAGGCATACGGCGCGGGGCTTTGAGAATGGCGGAAGCGTTACGCCTGACTTCCGCTGCCGTGGCCTGTCGCATGATTTACTCCTCTTCTGGCATTTCCTCCTGTTCTGGTGAGTCGGCCTGCTCAACTTTGAGGGCTATCTGGTCGCGCAAATCGTCAATAACCTGCTGCACCCTGACAACTGCGGAAGGGGTCATGGCGCAGTCTCGTTCAAGGATGTCGGGTAACGTCTCCAGCACCTGAACCATTGCTTTTGCCATGGAGGAAAATTCTCTGGTGACTTCTGACGCCGGGATCAGCTCCCCTGTTTCCTGCTGAAACTTGAGCCTTTCACGCTCTGACTGAAACCAGGCTTTACGATCGGGGGGAAGCATTTTGTCGACGTCCACCAGCTCCGACGGAGTGGTACTCGTCAGCAACTCCCTGAGGATATCGGTGATGGCATAAAGCTTAAGTTTTGGATTGCTGCCCGGTGCCGGCTGAACATTTGCAAGCTTGCTCGCGACCGTCTGGCGGTGCAGATCGGTAATGGCTGCCAGCTGCGTGATATTCAGCCGGAAATTTTTCAGTTCGTTATCCATGATGGTGAACAAAAAATAGTCATTTCAACATCCTGCAAATGATCAGGACTGAAATATCAAGAGGTTAAAGAGATGATGATGAAACCCATAAAATGCAAAAAACTAGCCGTTTCCCGCGTGTCCTCGCCCCCTCGGTGCTCAGAATCGCCAGGAGTACCTTTTCCAAATGAGAGCCATTGTCATCTATGTTTTGATGCCAGCAGCGCCGCTCCCTTGCTGATCGCTGCCGCCAGCGATTCAGCAAGCAGCTCAGGTGGGACACCGGGTAATCGTGCAGCCCAGAAAGCCCTGGACCTCACCCAGTCCATTTCTCCGGTGAGTTGTGCTGTAATAGCATCGCGTAGCTCTTTTATCAGAGCTGCTTTCTCTTCTTCTCTTTCGTACAGGGAGTTATTCATAATCATGTCCAACTTAGACAGGCTTGACGAGATTGCAGGTCAGGTATTTACTGAGTTGTACAATTTAAATTACGTACTTTGAAATCGATATTTCACTACCTTCGAGATTCGTTTTGGCCCACGCCACCAGAGGCGCCGGGATTTTCACCCATATGCCTTTATGCATTGTGTGCGAGCCAGTTTCATCAGCGGGCTTTCTGTTTGACAGTGTGATCTGCGCAGTGCCGAATTCAACATGCATGTCGGAAGTCATGACTCCGTCCGAAATTTGAACCCACTCCCCTGTCAGCTTTACATTTATTGTTTCCATAAGTCCTCATCAGGCCAGAACGAAATCAGGATCGGACGGCGTAACGAGATACAACTGAGCCGCCTCCGGTATCTCGCCGTAAATTACATCAATATGAAACCCCGGAAGAGCCTTTGGCTGTGTCGCCACATTTCCGTCGGCATCATATTCACCATCATCGCTGTATAACACGCCACGCACCGCTATTTGAAGCTGGGGTGTTGGCGCTATCCAGCCTGATTTTTTTGACCACCAGGCAGTCGTTTTACGAGCTGTGAATTCGTCAGGAAAGCACAGGTATTTAATCATAATTTCAAATACTCTATCCGTTGAATGTATCTGGCGCCCCAGTCAGCTGCTGCCTGTGCGAGCTGCACCTCTTCTGCGCCAGCAAAGTCAAGTGTGCTTGTCGTACCGTCTGAATAATGTACCCGGCATGAAGTTGCTATGCCGCCAGGGTTTTTGATGAAAACGAATGCTGCGGCTCGCGTGGCGGCCGTCGCCCCCGTGACGATTGGCGACGTTACAAAGGTCCCTTTTTCGACCTGATACCCGCTCACTGACGCAATTAAAGTATCTGCAAGAGATCTCAGTCCCAGCCACGAAAATCCATGAGCACCGGTGGCGGTTTTCTTTAAAACTAAACGAGTGAGTGAAGACGTTATCGGATATCGCGGGTGCTCAACAGCGGAGTCCGCATACATGACTATTTGCTTATTTTCCTGATCGGTTCGGACAAAAACCGAATAGACTGAATCCCCTTCCCCCTGCCCTCCCTGACCACCGATAAGTGAGTAGCATTCCGAGAGAGCAGATGGCGTATAAAACGTGTATTCAGCTGTGGGGAGCCCTGACTGCGCAAGTCTGCGCGCTGAAATCGTCCCTCCACGTGATAATGCGGTTTTGAGCAATTCAGGAGTTGCCGTGTTAAGCATGTAATTCGTTGACTGAGGCTCTGGTTCATGCCTTCCTACAGCAACACCGTCTCGATATTCAAGCGGCCATATGTCTGGAGCTGCGAACTTGATCGAGCCATCGGAGGCGTAATAGGCATGCTGACTCACGCACTGAAACTTAAGACGAGGATCAAGTGTTTCAGACGTCAAATCAATATCACTCAAGTCATTCCCGCCACCGCTATCCGGCATATTACCCAACACCAGTGAACCGGGGATGATTAGTCCCTTCATAAAAACACCTATAGTCTGGAATTTATAGTAAGGCTCAAGGCTGAAAACTTTCCTTCATCAGCGCGTGCGATGCGCAGATGTATTGCAGAGTGGCTATTTGTTTTTGAGGCGGGCCCAGAGCATGCAGCCGTTGAGGGTAATTGACACCACCAGCAAGCTAAAGAACGCGGTGGGCAATGAGTAAATAAATTAAAGAGGCACTACACATGTCCTTATCCTCTGGTGGGTATATGGATTGTTTATCCGCTGATGGAGATAACCATTATCAAGCCCACCAGCAGGTGAGCTTTGTAATTGCTGCCACCTCCCGGAGTGGCCACGCTCCAGCCCTTTAGTTGCCGTCGTTTCATCGACGCTTAAAACCGCTACGCGTCTGGCGTTCGCGCTGCGCTATCGGGGCATTTCCCCTTATTAACCCTCACCACGGTCTGACTACGCGACTCGGGGCAGCATCATGGCTGCTGCATGGCCTTATGGCTGCGGTCACCCGCTCACTGCTTCAAGGTCTTTAGCCCATCCACCAGTGAAAACAATCTGAGGAAATTCTTAATATCCCACGCTTACGCTTGTTGTTATCTGCCTGGCTGCCAGGCTATACATGACTCTGATGCGGAGAATGCCAACTCCGGGGAACATCAATAAA
>NZ_LVVA01000004.1:0-111822 GCF_001631805.1 Enterobacter genomosp. S
TGCCGAACTCAGAAGTGAAACGCCGTAGCGCCGATGGTAGTGTGGGGTCTCCCCATGTGAGAGTAGGGAACTGCCAGGCATCAAACAAGTGAAAAGGCCATCCTTGCGGATGGCCTTTTTGCGTTTATACGTCGAAAAAAATGTAGGCCAGGTAAGGCGAAGCCGTCACCTGGCAGATCTCAGACTGCACACCACTCCACAATAAACTCAGCAATCCCGTTCACATTATTCAAATCCAGAACCGGTACGTCCAGCGACAACGCAACGTCACTGGCTACGGCAATAACATGCTCATCCAGCGTTAACTCACTTACGTCATGCCCGGCATCGCTTCTGAACAGCAGGATCTTCGCAACAGCCTCATGCTTGAACCCCTCAACCAGCACCAGATCCAGCGTGGAGTGATCCATCCGACTGACAAGATAAGCGAGATCCAGCGGGGCTTCATCTGGGGTTTCTGTCATTAACGCCCAGCGCTGGTGACTCGCCACCATCGTTTGCGCAGCGCCAGCCTTACGCAGCTCATAGCTATCTTTCCCCGGCTTATCGACGTCCATGTTATGGTGCGTGTGCTTAATCAGTCCGGGGCGAATGCCTTTAGCGCAAAGTGCAGGTATCAGTTTTTTTAGCAGCGTAGTTTTCCCGGTGCCGCTCCAGGCAGAGATCGCTAAAACGGGTATCATTTCTTCTCCTGCATCATCTGCAAATCTTCCGTCGTGTTTACATTTACAAACGCCGATTTCATGTCGCTAAAATCAACGGCGTGCCCCCCTGACTGGCGCATAAATACCATTACGCGTCGCTCTCCTGAATCCAGATAAGCGTCCAGTGCGGGGATTAACGCGCGGTGAATCAATGCGATCGTTGGATGGTCGCGTTCACCGTCGTGCACCCAGACGACGGGAGCACCATCGCGCCGCTGCACCAGACGTTCAGCCAGACAGGACGGGATGAAGGGCGTATCACATGAACAAAAGAGAAACCACTCTCCGTGTGACTGCTGCATAACGGAAAGCATTCCCGCCAGCGGGCCGGGGTAGTCCACCAGGTTATCCTGATAAACCGGATATCCACTGCGCTGATAAATATCGATATGCCGGTTAGCGCTGATCGCCATCGACGACACCTGATTTGCCAGCGTATCAGCAACATGCTGCCACAAGGGGGTATTGTTCAGGAGCTGAAGACCTTTATCTTTTCCGCCCATTCGCGTTGCCCGGCCCCCGGCCAGAACGACCCCGATGATTTGCTGGCATTGATTCACGAATATCGCCTCTTTTATTGTGGGATTGACCCTGCTAACGTGTCTCTCTAAATGAAAGGAGCACTACCATGAAATGTAAACGTCTTAATGAAGTCATTGAGCTTCTCCAGCCGGCCTGGCAAAAAGAGCCAGAGCTGAATCTGATGCAATTTTTACAGAAACTGGCGAAAGAGTCAGGTTTTGATGGTGAACTGGCAGACCTTTCTGACGATATCCTGATCTACCACCTCAAAATGCGTGACTCGGCTAAAGATGCTGTAATCCCTGGTATTCAGAAAGATTATGAAGAGGATTTTAAAACCGCATTACTGCGCGCCCGAGGCGTAATTAAAGAGTAAAAGCTTGTAAGCGGAGCCACCGAAATCGCTACAAGATGATATCCTGAATCATTCGTATAATTTCCGGATGATCGGATGAACGACCAGGCTTTTACTTTCCAGACATTACACCCGGATACCATTGTGGATGCGCTGTTCGAGCAGGGTATTCGGGTGGATTCCGGGTTAACCCCTTTAAACAGCTACGAAAACCGCGTCTATCAATTCCAGGACGAAGAGCGCCAGCGCTTTGTCGTAAAGTTCTATCGTCCGCAGCGCTGGTCCGCAGAACAAATTCAGGAAGAGCATCAGTTTGCCCACGATCTGCTGGATGACGATGTTCCCGTTGCGGCACCGATCACATTCAATAACCAAACGCTGCTGAGCCATCAGGGCTTTTACTACGCGATATTTCCGAGCCTGGGCGGAAGACAGTTTGAGGCGGATAATATCGATCAGATGGAATGGGTCGCCCGCTATCTGGGGCGCATTCATCAGACGGGACGCAAAAAACCGTTTGTTGCCCGTCCGACGATTGGTGTTCAGGAATACCTTATTGAGCCGCGACAGGTATTCGAAACATCGGCGCTGATCCCGAAGGCGCTTAAGGATAAATTTCTTACGGCGACCGATAAGCTTATTAATGCAGTAAGAACCTGCTGGCGGGATGATATTACCGCTCTGCGCCTGCACGGTGATTGCCACGCCGGGAATATTCTCTGGCGTGATGACCCCCTGTTTGTCGATCTCGATGACGCACGTATGGGGCCCGCGGTTCAGGATCTGTGGATGTTGCTCAATGGTGATAAAGCCGAGCAGCGCATGCAGCTTGAGACCATAATTGAAGCTTATGAAGAATTTAGCCCCTTTAATTCAGACGAAATTGCCTTGATAGAGCCTTTACGTGCGATGCGATTTGTTTATTATCTCGCGTGGTTAATCAGGCGTTGGGAAGACCCGGCTTTTCCCCGAAATTTCCCCTGGCTTACCGGGGAGGATTACTGGCGCAGCCAGATATCCACATTTACCGAGCAGGTTAAGGTTCTTCAGGAACCCCCTTTGCAATTAACGCCGATGTATTAATTGGACACACTCAGGAGAGAGTTAATCATGAAAAAAATTTGGCTGGCGCTGGCTGGTATGATTCTGGCATTTAGCGCAACTGCTGCGCAGTTTACCGACGGCAAGCAGTACATTACGCTGGACAAGCCTGTTGCTGGCGAGCCTCAGGTGCTGGAGTTCTTCTCCTTCTACTGCCCGCACTGCTACGAGTTTGAGCAGGTGCTTCATGTTTCTGACAACGTGAAGAAAAAGCTGCCGGAAGGCACCAAAATGACGAAATACCACGTTGAGTTCCTTGGCCCATTGGGTAAAGACCTGACTCAGGCGTGGGCGGTGGCGATCGCGCTCGGTGTGGAAGATAAGATCACCGCGCCAATGTTTGAAGCCGTACAGAAAACCCAGACCGTACAGACCACGGCAGATATCCGTAAAGTGTTCGTGGATGCCGGCGTGAAAGGGGAAGACTACGACGCAGCCTGGAACAGCTTTGTGGTGAAATCTCTCGTGGCACAGCAGGAAAAAGCTGCCGCGGACTTCCAGTTGCAGGGCGTGCCGGCGATGTATGTTAACGGCAAATACCAGGTGAATATGCGTGGTATGGACACGACCAGCATGGATATCTTCGTACAACAGTACGCTGATACCGTGAAACACCTGGTTGAGAAGAAGTAACAAACATAAAGAAAAACGCCGGTCATTGACCGGCGTTTTTGTATGAAGATTTAATCTTCGCTATCTGTTCGTCTTTCTCTTTCCAGAGTGTATTAAGCCAAAGCTGGAAACGACGTTTGAAATTCTTATCGTTTACGTAATCACCGTGCAGCGCCGTGTCTACGGGCACCAGATCAACGCGGACTACGATACGTGTCAGCCTGCCGCTGAGCATATCGTAAAACGGCGTCCTGTCGTTTTCCGGATAGCAGAGCGTTACGTTCAGCAACTTATCAAACTGCTCGCCCAGCACGTTGAGCGCCATTGCGATACCCGCGGCCTTTGGCGGCAATAGATTCTGATAGGGAGAGCGCGTCTGCTGTCGCTTCTCTTCGGTAAAGCGTGACCCTTCGACGAAGTTAACGATAGTGGTGGGATGCGCGCGAAACTTCTCGCAAGAACGGCGTGTGGTTTCCACATCCTTACCGCGGCGTTCCGGATGACGAATTAAATAGCTGCGTGAATAGCGTTTCATAAACGGCATATCCAGCGCCCAGCAGGCCAAACCAATGAAGGGCACCCAGGCCAGCTGTTGCTTCAGGAAGTACTTATTCATCGGGATATGTTTGCGAAACAGCACACACAATACAACGATGTCGGCCCAGCTGTGGTGATTGCAGATCAGCAGATACCAGTGCTTTTTGTTCAGCTTCTCCAGGCCCTGAACGTCCCACTTCAGCCGGGGGTTCAGATACAACAGGATCGCCAGCCCTTCACACCAGCAGTACATCATAAAATTACAAAAAGCAGACACTGCGCGCCATACCGGAGGGACGGGCAGCAGGAGCTTAATTATTCCGGCAACGATGATTGGCACAGAACAGGCAATGGTAACCAGAATAGTTAATATAACGCTTAGCAATAAAGTTATCGCAGCGAGAAGTCTCGACATAATGATTATTTTCAGATAGTTAGCTGTAATTGAGCAGCCGGCTATCCGGTGCTGGGCGCCGATCTTATCAGAAATATGCCCAGACCAGGGCGCTTTCACACGAAGAGGCTGCTGCTTTTCCTGTCATACAGCAAAATTCTCTATATAGACACGGTGCTTAAGGCTTATATCCACATAGACTAAATAAACACCAGTGGGAAGGGATCTTAAGTGATCTCAATTCAACCGATTGTTTTTATTAAATAAATAAGTTTACGCCATCAGTTTTATAGAACTGTTATTCACCAGTATTAAAAATATGCACAAACTTATCCACAGTTTGATTTTGCGAGCGATCTTCACGATCGCAAAATCTTTTCCTGTATAAAGCGCTAAAACCTGATGTTTTCATCCTTCTGTGGCATCCTTTACCCATAAATTCATAACAGGCACGGACATTATGGTTCAGATCCCAGAAAACCCACTTATACTCGTCGATGGCTCTTCTTACCTGTATCGGGCGTATCATGCGTTTCCTCCTCTGACCAACAGCGCAGGGGAACCTACCGGCGCAATGTACGGCGTGCTGAATATGCTACGCAGCCTCATTCTGCAATATCACCCAACCCATGCGGCCGTGGTGTTTGATGCGAAGGGTAAAACCTTCCGCGATGAATTATTTGAGCATTACAAATCTCACCGTCCTCCCATGCCTGACGATCTGCGTGCGCAGATTGAACCGCTGCACGCTATGGTAAAAGCGATGGGGCTGCCGTTGCTGGCGGTCTCAGGTGTTGAAGCTGATGACGTAATAGGTACTCTGGCGCGCGAAGCGGAAAAAGCTGGCCGCCCGGTCCTGATCAGCACCGGTGATAAAGATATGGCGCAGCTGGTAACGCCAGGGATCACGCTGATCAACACCATGACCAATACCATTCTTGGCCCGGAAGAAGTTGTCGCCAAATATGGCGTGCCGCCAGAACTCATTATTGATTTCCTCGCCCTGATGGGGGATTCCTCAGATAACATTCCTGGCGTGCCGGGCGTGGGCGAAAAAACGGCTCAGGCGCTGCTGCAAGGGCTGGGTGGGCTGGATACGCTGTACGCACAGTCCGACAAAATTGCCGGACTGACCTTCCGTGGCGCAAAAACCATGGCCGGAAAGCTCGCCGATAACAAAGAGGTGGCTTATCTCTCCTATCAGCTGGCCACCATCAAAACCGACGTAGAACTGGAGCTTACCTGCGAGCAGCTTGAAGTACAGGAACCCGCCGCAGACGAACTGCTTGGCCTGTTCAGAAAATACGAATTTAAACGCTGGACCACGGATGTCGAAGCCGGGAAATGGCTTCAGGCGAAAGGGGCAAAACCTGCCGCGAAGCCGAAAGAGCCCCTCGTCGTTGATGCTGAAGAGCTGGATGAAGAAGAGGCGGCAGCGCTCTCCTTCGACAACTATGAAACCCTCCTTGAGGAATCACAGCTCGTCGCCTGGATTGAAAAGCTGAAAAAAGCACCCGTATTTGCTTTCGATACCGAAACGGACAGCCTCGATAATATTTCTGCCAATATGGTGGGCCTGTCCTTCGCAACGGAGCCGGGTATTGCAGCCTACGTTCCGGTAGCGCACGACTATCTGGATGCGCCGGATCAAATCTCCCGCGAGCGAGCCTTAGAACTGCTGAAGCCGATTCTGGAAGACGAGAAAGCGCTGAAGGTGGGGCAAAACCTGAAGTACGACCGCGGCATTCTGCAAAACTACGGCATTGAGCTGCGTGGTATCGCTTTTGACACCATGCTGGAATCCTACATTCTGGACAGCGTGGCGGGCCGCCATGATATGGACTCCTTATCTGACCGTTGGCTGAAGCACAAAACCATCACCTTTGAAGAAATTGCCGGTAAGGGTAAAAATCAGCTGACCTTTAACCAGATTGCACTGGAAGAAGCTGGCCGCTACGCTGCGGAAGACGCTGACGTCACGCTACAGCTGCACCTTAAAATGTGGCCAAAATTGCAGAAGCACGAAGGGCCGCTGAATGTGTTCCAGAACATTGAGATGCCGCTGGTGCCGGTGCTGTCCCGCATTGAGCGTAACGGCGTTAAAATCGACCCAACCGTGCTGCATAACCACTCTGGCGAGCTGGCGCAGCGACTGACCGAGCTGGAACAGAAAGCGCATGAGCTGGCGGGCGAGGCGTTCAACCTGTCCTCTCCGAAACAGCTGCAAACCATCCTGTTTGAAAAACAGGGTATCAAGCCGCTGAAGAAAACCCCGGGTGGCGCTCCTTCAACCTCTGAAGAGGTGCTGGAAGAGCTGGCGCTGGACTACCCGCTGCCAAAAGTTATTCTGCAATACCGTGGTCTGGCGAAGCTGAAATCGACCTATACCGACAAACTGCCGCTGATGATCAATCCGAAAACGGGCCGCGTACACACCTCTTATCATCAGGCCGTGGCGGCGACCGGGCGCCTTTCATCAACCGATCCTAACCTCCAGAACATTCCGGTGCGTAATGAAGAGGGCCGCCGTATTCGCCAGGCTTTCATTGCGCCAGAGGATTATCTGATTGTTTCCGCAGACTACTCGCAAATCGAACTGCGCATTATGGCGCACCTGTCGCGTGACAAAGGCCTGCTGACGGCGTTTGCCGAAGGGAAAGACATCCACCGGGCAACCGCTGCCGAAGTGTTTGGGCTGCCGCTGGAGAGCGTGACGAACGAACAGCGTCGTAGCGCAAAAGCGATCAATTTTGGTCTGATTTACGGCATGAGCGCCTTTGGCCTTTCACGTCAGCTCAACATTCCGCGTAAAGAGTCGCAGAAGTATATGGATCTCTACTTCGAGCGGTATCCGGGCGTGCTGGAATATATGGAGCGCACCCGCGCGCAGGCGAAAGAGAAAGGCTACGTTGAAACGCTGGACGGTCGTCGTCTCTACCTTCCGGACATCAAATCCAGCAACGCCGCGCGCCGCGCGGGTGCTGAACGTGCTGCGATCAACGCCCCGATGCAGGGCACGGCCGCAGACATCATTAAACGTGCGATGATCGCCGTTGATGCCTGGCTGGAAAAAGAGAAACCGCGCGTAAAAATGATCATGCAGGTACACGATGAACTGGTATTTGAAGTTCATAAAGACGACCTGGATACGGTCTCACAGAAAATCCATGAACTGATGGAAAACAGCATGAAGCTGGACGTTCCGTTGCTGGTGGAAGTAGGCAGCGGCGAAAACTGGGATCAGGCTCACTAAAGGTTCACGGAACAACGCGCGTTTTATGTAAGTAAGCAACATAAGAACGCGCATTTTGTGACGATCATTAGAATTCCCTATGTAAAGAATGAAAAAAAACTACAAAAAGTGCTTTTTCCAGCGATAAAAAAAGAGTAGAGTTAGCGATGTAGGGTACAGAGGTAAGATGTTCTATCTTTCAGACCTTTTACTTCACGTAATCGGATTTGGCTGAATATTTTAGCCGCCCCAGTCAGTAATGACTGGGGCGTTTTTTATTGCGGCAAGGAAAGTTTCGGGCGAAAAAAACGCGGTCATCGCCGCGCCTGTTGTTACTCTGCTTCTGCTTCTGTCGCCGGTTCCAGGTCGTTAAACCAGCTATCGAGCTTCTGCCGCAGTTTGTCCACGCCCTGCTTTTTCAGCGAGGAGAACGGTTCAACCTGCACATCACCGTTGAATGCCAGCACCGCCTCACGAACCTTGTTCACCTGCGCCTTGCGCGCGCCGCTCGCCAGCTTATCCGCTTTTGTCAGCAGCACCAGCACCGCAATATCGCTTGCCACCGCCCAGTCAATCATCTGCTGGTCGAGATCTTTTAGCGGGTGTCGAATATCCATCAGCACCACCAGACCTTTCAGACACATGCGTTTTTCCAGGTATTCACCCAGCGCACGCTGCCATTTGATCTTCATCTCTTCCGGAACCTGCGCGTAACCGTAGCCCGGTAAGTCGACCAGGCGTTTGCCTTCAGCCACTTCAAACAGGTTAATCAGCTGAGTACGGCCAGGTGTTTTTGAGGTACGCGCCAGGTTTTTTTGATTGGTCAGCGTATTCAGGGCGCTGGATTTTCCCGCATTGGAGCGGCCAGCAAATGCCACTTCAATCCCTGTGTCTGAGGGCAGGTGGCGAATATCGGGCGCACTGGTGACAAAATGCGTCTGTTGGTAGTTCCAGGTAGTCACGTGGTCGTCTCCAAAAATCGTAATCTGCGGGGGATTATACCTGAATGCGGGCAAAAGGCTTTTCCCATCGTCATTGAGCTGTAAGTAAAGACCCTACGGCATGTGAGAGATCTGCCTTTATGTGTATGAGAAATTTAAGAGAAATCGCAGGCACTAAAAAAATCAAAACATTAAAATTCAAAGAGTTAATAATGAGTAATTATCTGAAAATCCGGTTTTGTACCTTTTCATTGCTTGTTAGTTTAAGAGAAAAAGGTAAAGTGTGCGTCAAGGCGAGGATGCCAGCAGGATAACGACTTAAGGATAAGGGTCAGGAGCGCCAGGAGGCGAAGACTAAGGATTGTCAGGACGACCGGCGCCTGGAGGCGTTTTTAACAGGAAACGGAACCGTATCACGGACGGTAGTAGCCAAGGGATAAACAGGGTTTGTTGTAGGCAAACACGGAATGTCTGACCCGTTAAGGGTTGTGAGTCAGGAAAAAAGGCGACAGATTGCTCTGTCGCCTTTTTTCTTTGCTTGCTTTCTGCTAGATTTCGCCGCAATTCTATACTGAAGAAAACGACTTAAAGATAAACATCATGAAAAAACCGACCTCCGCTGCGGGCGCGAAACGCCCTGCAAAAGCACGCCGCAAAACGCGCGAAGAACTGAATCAGGAAGCGCGCGATCGCAAACGCGATAAAAAACACCGTGGCCATGCTTCGGGTAGCCGTGCTAACGGTGGCGGTGCCGCAGGCGCTTCTGCAAAAGGCAAACAGCAGAAAGATCCTCGTATCGGCAGTAAAACTCCCATTCCACTGGGCGTGACAGACACGCCGGTCACTAAGCAGCACAAACCAAAGAGCGAGAAACCTATGCTTTCACCGCAGGCTGAGCTGGATATGCTGGAGAACGATGAGCGCCTGGACGCGCTGCTGGAACGTCTTGAAGAGGGTGAAACCCTGACCGCCGAAGAGCAGTCCTGGGTGGACGCCAAACTGGACCGCATTGATGAACTGATGCAAAAGCTGGGTCTGTCCTACGATGATGAAGAAGACGAAGAGGAAGACGAAAAGCAGGAAGATATGATGCGTTTGCTGAAAGGTGGAAACTAACATTTGCACCCGGCAGGTACACTCGTCCTGCTTATAACCCTTCCGGTTATATGTTATCTGGTGTGGTTATTCGTTAAACTACGGCGGTTGTCGCGGCGACAGAAGTGGCTGCGCACCCGAATGATGGCCCGCAACGGGACCAGAACGGGCCGCCGTATACGAACGCGACACCAACGGAAGGAGTGAGCATGTCTGTACCATCTATCGACTGGGATTTGGCCCTGATCCAGAAATATAACTATTCCGGGCCGCGTTATACTTCATACCCCACCGCGCTGGAGTTCTCTGACGCTTTCGGCGAGGCGGATTTTCAGCAGGCTGTCGCGCGCTACCCCGATCGCCCGCTGTCGCTCTACGTCCATATTCCGTTCTGCCACAAGCTTTGCTACTTCTGCGGTTGCAATAAAATCGTTACCCGCCAGCAGCACAAAGCTGACCAATACCTCGATGCGCTAGAGCAGGAAATCCTGCACCGCGCACCGCTGTTTTCCGGGCGCCACGTCAGCCAGCTTCACTGGGGCGGCGGTACGCCAACCTATCTGAATAAAGCGCAAATTAGCCGCCTGATGACGCTGCTGCGCGAGAATTTCAGCTTCCTCAACGACGCTGAAATCTCGATCGAGGTCGATCCGCGTGAAATCGAGCTGGATGTGCTCGATCATTTACGCGCCGAGGGCTTCAACCGCCTGAGCATGGGCGTGCAGGACTTCAACAAAGAAGTACAGCGCCTGGTCAACCGCGAGCAGGACGAAGCGTTTATCTTTGCCTTACTCAACCATGCGCGTGAAATCGGCTTTACCTCAACGAACATCGACCTGATTTACGGCCTGCCGAAGCAGACGCCGGAAAGCTTTGCCTTCACGCTTAAACGCGTGGCTGAGCTGAACCCGGACCGCCTGAGCGTCTTTAACTATGCGCACCTGCCGACGCTGTTCGCCGCTCAGCGCAAAATCAAAGATGCGGATCTGCCCTCCGCCCAGCAGAAGCTGGACATTTTGCAGGAGACCATCGCCTCGCTGACCGAAACCGGCTATCAGTTTATCGGTATGGATCACTTTGCCCGTCCGGACGACGAGCTGGCGATTGCCCAGCGCGAAGGTGTTCTCCACCGTAACTTCCAGGGGTACACCACTCAGGGCGATACCGATCTGCTCGGAATGGGCGTCTCCGCCATTAGCATGATTGGCGACTGCTACGCCCAGAACCAGAAAGAACTGAAGCTGTACTATCAGCAGGTAGACGAAACCGGCAACGCGCTGTGGCGCGGCATCGCGTTAACGCGCGACGACTGCATCCGTCGTGATGTGATTAAGGCGCTGATCTGCAACTTCCGCCTCGATTTCAGCGAGGTGGAGTCGCAATGGGATCTGTACTTCAGCGAATACTTTGCAGAAGACCTTAAGCTTCTGGCGCCGTTGGCGAAAGACGGGCTGGTGGATGTGTCGGAAAGCGCGATTGAGGTCACGCCGAAAGGGCGTCTGTTGATTCGTAATATCTGCATGTGCTTCGACGCCTATCTGCGCCAGAAAGCGCGTATGCAGCAGTTCTCGCGGGTGATTTGAGCTGCAATGCCGGGTGGCGCTTCGCTTACCCGGCCTACATCTCGCACTTATGTAGGCCGGGTAAGGCAAAGCCGCCACCCGGTTTTTCATCGACAGCTCGCTAGCTAAACAGCCCAACCAGCGCCGCACACAGCACCGCCGCAACGGCAGTTTGTGGCGTGTGGCTTTCCGCTGCTCCGCTCGAAAGCATAGTCACTAATGATTCCAGCATGATGCTCCCCCCAATTTCCGGGCACGATCATACAAAACTCATCGGAACAGTAAAGCGCAAAATAACGGCAATTTGCGCTCAATTAATCATCTTTACACTGCGGTAAAGATCACTCCATACCCAGCTCTTTCAGCTTGCGCGTCAGGGTGTTTCGACCCCATCCCAGCAGGCGAGCCGCTTCCTGTTTGTGGCCCTGAGTATGACGAAGCGCGGTAGTCAACAGCGTGCGCTCCATCTCAGGCTGCGCTTCGGAAAGCAGATTTTGATGACCGGAACGCAGCGCGCGATCGGCCCACTGCGCCAGCAGCGTCGCCCAGCTGTCCGGCAGCGCATGTCCGGTGCTGCTTTCGGGCACGGTGGCTTCAAACAGTTCGGCAGGGAGATCCTGAATCAATACTTCCTGTCCGGCGGCCATCACGGTCAGCCAGCGGCAGGTGTTTTCCAGCTGACGCACGTTGCCTGGCCACGCCAGACGGGTGAGGGCGGCATCCGTTTCGGGGTGAAGCTGCTTGGCTTCCACGCCCAGCTCGCGGGCCGCCACTTGCAGGAAATGACGCGCCAGGCGCGGGATATCTTCCCGACGCTCGCGCAGCGGCGGCAGGTGCACGCGGATCACGTTCAGGCGGTGGAATAAATCCTCACGGAACTTGCCCTCCTGCACGCGCAGCTCCAGGTTCTGGTGCGTCGCGGCGATAATACGCACGTCCACCTTCACCGGCGCGTAGCCGCCCACACGGTAAAACTGACCATCTGCCAGCACGCGCAGCAGACGGGTCTGAACATCCAGCGGCATATCGCCGATTTCATCCAGGAAAAGCGTTCCGCCGTCGGCCTGTTCAAAGCGTCCCTGACGTATGGTGTTCGCGCCGGTAAACGCCCCTTTTTCGTGGCCAAACAGCTCAGATTCAATCAAATCTTTGGGGATCGCCGCCATGTTGAGGGCGATAAAGGGTGCTTTCGCCCGCGGGCTGTGGCGATGCAGGGCGTGCGCGACCAGCTCTTTACCGGTCCCTGATTCACCGTTAATCAATACGCTGATGGACGACCGGGACAAACGCCCGATGATGCGAAACACGTCCTGCATGGCCGGCGCTTCACCGATGATGTCCGTCGTAGGCCCGAAATCCGGCGCGTGGCGGGGCTGCTGTTGCTCCTGATAGTGGCTGATGGCGCGTTCGACCAGGGCAACGGCTTCGTCGATATCAAACGGTTTTGGCAGGTAATCAAACGCCCCCTGCTGGTATGCGCTGACGGCGGCATCCAGGTCGGAGTGGGCGGTCATTATGATGACCGGAAGCATGGGGTGGCGCTGTTTGATCTGCTTTAAGAGCGCCAGTCCGTCCATTCCCGGCATGCGAATATCCGAGAGCAGCACGTCCGGCGTTTTGGTGGTAAGCGCATCGAGCACCTCGCTGCCGCTCTCAAACGTCGTGCAGCTTAATCCCGCTCCCGTGAGCGCGCGTTCAAGCACCCAACGGATGGAGCTATCGTCATCGACTACCCAGACTATCCCTCGTTGCATAAACGTCACCTTTATTTTTTAATCGGCAGGAAAACCGAAAACTCGGTATGTCCCGGCCAACTGGTAAATTCAATTTTGCCGGAGTGTTGGTCAATCAAATTACGGGCTATGGATAACCCCAGCCCGGTGCCGCCTTCGCGACCGCTGACCATCGGGTAGAACAGGGTGTCCTGAAGATGCGGCGGGATCCCCGGCCCGTTATCTTCCACATCAATACGTGCCGCCAGACGATAACGCACACCGTGCAGCGTCAGCTGGAACGCGGTGCGGGTACGCAGAATAATTTCGCCCCCCTCCGGGCCCAGCGCCTGCAACGCGTTACGCACAATGTTCAACAGCACCTGTTCAATCTGGTCCGGATCGTGCGCCAGCTCCGGCAGGCTTGGGTCGTAATCACGCACCAGCGTGACGTTATCCGGCAGCTCCATAGAGACGAGTTTCACCACTCGCTCCGCAACTTTGTGAATGCTTTCTGAAACGTGCATCCCCGGCTGCTGTGGCCCGAGCAGACGATCGACCAGATTACGCAGACGGTCCGCCTGCTCAATAATGACGTTGGTATACTCCGCCAGGGCAGGGTCTGGCAGCGCTTTGGTCAGGAGCTGTGCCGCACCGCGTAAGCCGCCCAGCGGGTTTTTAATCTCATGCGCCAGCCCGCGCACCAGGTCGCGCGCCGCAATCTGCTGCGCATGCTGAAGCTGCTCCTGGCTGAGACGACGCTGGTTATCCATCGGCGCCATTTCCAGCAGAATCATGCCATCCGGCAGGCGCTGGGCGGTAAGGGACAAAATATGCGAGCGTCCGTCAATCACCAGCGTCACTTCGTTATCGGTGAAGCCCTGGCCCGCCTGCAAACTCTCCTGCATCAGGCCAATATTCAGCGAGAAATAGCTCAGCAGTTCCGGCAATGGCGTGCCAAACAGCTTACGGGCGCTTTGGGCGAGCAACTGCTGCGCCGCCGGGTTGGCGTAATGCACCGCCAGCTCGTCGTCGACCAGCAAAATACTGTTAATCAAAGAATTGAGGATCTGCCCAGCATCGGGCAGCGTGCCAGTTGCCATTCAGCAGTCTCCTGGAGTAGTTGCACTATTTTAGTGCAGTATAGCGTTTTAAAGGTAAAAAGCGCGTGAGATCAGGTTGTTGGTGGAGAAAAAAGCCCATCCGAAGATGGGCTAAAGTTTCCACGGCAACTACTCCCGACGCGAAAGCGCCGGGCAAAACAAATCAATTAAACGCTGTAGTACAGCTCGAACTCAACCGGGTGCGGCGTCATGCGAACGCGGTCGTTTTCTTCGGTACGCAGCGCGATGTAAGCGTCGATCGCTTCATCGGTGAACACGCCGCCAGCGGTCAGGAACTCGCGGTCTGCGTCCAGCGCTTGCAGGGCTTCTTCCAGAGAGCCGGCAACCTGTGGGATCTCTTTCGCTTCTTCTGGCGGCAGGTCGTACAGGTTTTTGTCCATTGCTTCGCCTGGGTGGATCTTGTTCTTGATACCGTCCAGACCGGCCATCAGCAGTGCTGCGAAGCACAGGTATGGGTTAGCCGCCGGGTCCGGGAAGCGCACTTCGATACGACGCGCTTTCGGAGACGCCACCACCGGGATACGGATAGACGCAGAACGGTTACGGGCAGAGTAAGCCAGCATCACCGGTGCTTCGTAGCCTGGGACCAGACGCTTGTAGGAGTTGGTGGTCGGGTTCGCCAGGGCGTTGATCGCTTTAGCGTGCTTGATAACACCGCCGATGTAGTGCAGCGCCTGCTCAGACAGACCCGCGTACTTGTCGCCAGAGAACAGGTTGGTGCCGTTCTTGGACAGGGACATGTGGCAGTGCATACCGGAACCGTTATCGCCGAACATTGGTTTTGGCATGAAGGTCGCGGTTTTACCGAAACGGTGCGCAACGTTGTGCACAACGTATTTGTAGATCTGAATCTCATCCGCTTTTTTGGTCATGGTGTTGAAGCGGGTAGCGATTTCGTTCTGGCCAGCCGTCGCCACTTCGTGGTGGTGCGCTTCAACAACCAGGCCCATCTCTTCCATGATCAGACACATGGTAGAACGGATGTCCTGTGAAGAATCGACCGGAGGAACCGGGAAGTAACCGCCTTTCACGCCAGGACGGTGACCTTTGTTACCGCCTTCGTATTTGGTGGAAGAGTTCCATGCGCCTTCGATGTCATCAATAGCCACGTGGGAGCCAGAAATGGAAGCACCAAAACGGATGTCGTCGAACAGGAAGAACTCTGGCTCTGGCCCGAACAGAACGGTGTCTGCGATGCCGGTAGAGCGCAGGTACTCTTCAGCGCGTTTTGCGATGGAGCGTGGGTCACGGTCATAGCCTTGCAGCGTGCCGGGTTCCAGGATATCGCAGCGGATGATCAGCGTAGGTTCTTCGTAGAACGGGTCAATGAGCGCAGTGGTTGCATCTGGCATCAGAACCATGTCGGATTCGTTGATGCCTTTCCAGCCGCCAATGGAGGAGCCGTCAAACATTTTGCCTTCTTCAAAGAATTCGGCGTTCACCTGATGAGCAGGGATCGTGACGTGCTGTTCTTTACCTTTGGTATCGGTGAAGCGCAGATCAACAAACTTCACTTCATGTTCGTTCAGCATCGTCAAAACGTGTTCAGCGGACATACTTAACTCTCCAGATTGGTCATTGTCGTCGTGGTAACGAGGTCTTCAAATCGGCTGGGCTGCCATATTTTTACTGTATTTCTGTAAAGCGAAATCTGTGCCAACTTTTAAAACACCCCCAAAAGGCGTTATCATGCGCACCATAGTGCAGAAGGGCTGCACCACATTGGATTCGTTGCACCATTATAGTGCTTCAATGTGAACATTGAGCACCATATTGGTGCAATTTACGTTAAAGTGCCCTTTTACCGCTCCGTGAAAGCGATCACAAAGCATCTCTGCAATACTTGTTTGCGGGGGATGTTTGTGATCCTGTTTTGTAGTGCGATTAATCCGTGTACAATAACGCGCTATTTCTAAATGCCTGAGGCAAAGTTGTGATCGAAAAATTGCGTAATATCGCCATCATCGCGCACGTCGACCATGGTAAAACTACCCTGGTTGATAAGCTGCTACAGCAGTCTGGTACGTTTGATGCTCGTGCCGAAACTCAAGAGCGTGTGATGGACTCCAACGATTTGGAGAAAGAGCGTGGGATTACCATCCTCGCCAAAAACACCGCTATCAAATGGAATGACTACCGTATCAACATCGTTGATACCCCAGGGCACGCCGACTTCGGTGGTGAAGTTGAGCGCGTGATGTCCATGGTGGATTCCGTGCTGCTGGTGGTTGACGCATTTGATGGCCCTATGCCGCAAACGCGCTTCGTGACCAAAAAAGCATTTGCCCACGGCCTGAAACCTATCGTTGTGATCAACAAGGTTGACCGTCCTGGCGCGCGTCCTGACTGGGTTGTTGACCAGGTATTCGACCTGTTCGTTAACCTCGACGCGACCGACGAGCAGCTGGACTTCCCTATCGTTTACGCCTCTGCGCTGAACGGTATCGCGGGTCTGGATCACGAAGACATGGCTGAAGACATGACTCCGCTGTACCAGACGATTGTTGACCGCGTTCCTGCGCCAAACGTTGACCTGGAAGGCACCCTGCAAATGCAGATCTCCCAGCTCGACTACAACAACTACGTTGGCGTAATCGGCATTGGTCGTATCAAGCGCGGTAAAGTGAAGCCTAACCAGCAGGTCACTATCATCGATAGCGAAGGCAAAACCCGTAACGGTAAAGTCGGTAAAGTCCTGACTCACCTGGGTCTTGAGCGTATCGAGAGCGACATCGCTGAAGCGGGCGACATCATCGCCATCACCGGTCTGGGTGAACTGAACATCTCCGACACCATCTGCGATCCGCAGAACGTTGAAGCGCTGCCAGCCCTGTCCGTTGATGAACCAACCGTATCCATGTTCTTCAACGTCAACACCTCTCCGTTCTGTGGTAAAGAAGGTAAGTTCGTTACCTCTCGTCAGATCCTTGACCGCCTGAACAAAGAGCTGGTGCACAACGTTGCGCTGCGCGTTGAAGAAACCGAAGACGCTGATGCATTCCGCGTTTCCGGTCGTGGTGAGCTGCACCTGTCCGTTCTGATTGAAAACATGCGTCGTGAAGGTTTCGAGATGGCGGTTTCCCGTCCGAAAGTTATCTTCCGCGAAATCGATGGCCGTAAACAAGAGCCGTTCGAAAACGTAACGCTGGACGTTGAAGAGCAGCACCAGGGTTCTGTGATGCAGGCGCTGGGCGAGCGTAAAGGCGACCTGAAAAACATGAATCCAGATGGCAAAGGCCGCGTACGTCTCGACTACGTGATCCCAAGCCGTGGCCTGATCGGCTTCCGTTCCGAGTTCATGACCATGACCTCCGGTACGGGTCTGCTGTACTCCACCTTCAGCCACTACGACGATGTACGTCCGGGCGAAGTGGGCCAGCGTAACAACGGCGTGCTGATCTCCAACGGTCAGGGTAAAGCGGTTGCGTTTGCGCTGTTCGGTTTACAGGATCGCGGTAAGCTGTTCCTGGGTCACGGTGCTGAAGTTTACGAAGGCCAGATCATCGGTATTCACAGCCGTTCTAACGACCTGACGGTAAACTGCCTGACCGGTAAGAAACTGACCAACATGCGTGCGTCCGGTACTGACGAAGCAACGGTTCTGGTTCCACCGATCAAGATGACCCTGGAGCAGGCTCTGGAATTCATCGATGATGACGAACTGGTCGAAGTGACGCCTCAGTCAATTCGTATCCGTAAACGTCACCTGACCGAGAACGATCGTAAACGTGCTATGCGCGGTGCGAAAGAAGACTAATACGGTCAATCCGTAGTAAAAAAAGCCGCTGAGAAATCAGCGGCTTTTTTATTAGAACGAATAACGTAACCCCAGGCGGATCCTGTACTGCTCGCGGTTGTAATCATTCCATCGGTCCAGCCACTGAAGCTCGAGGTACGGCAGCCAGTTTCTGTCGATCCTGTAGCTGAACTTGTTGGTAATTTCCCAGTGATGGTCTTTGCCATTTTTGCTGTGGTAATCATTTATCCGCTGGAAAAAGTGCGGCTCAAAGGTGTAGAAAAACGCATCCGTCACCTTGAAATTCCAGTAGTTGGCGAATTCGTGCGTGTCGTTCTTATCCATCTGCCCGTTATAGTCCGGCGTATCGTAATTGTTATGGTTATAGCGATAGCGGAATGTCAGATTAAACCCGTCCGTGAATTTATAGTTGGTATCTAAATAAACCGCGCCACCCGAACCGGCGCTGCTGTCGTTGATCAACCCGCCCGGCTGGAAGGTGAGTTTGTCCGTCGGTTTAAAGAGCGGATACCACCCCTCTATTTCGTTATAGCTGTGCTTTAGCTCATCCCATCTCCCCACGTTGTAGGCGTTGGTGAACATCAGCCCCGCGCCCATATCGAAGTTATAGCCGGCACGCAGGATCACCTCGTGCAGCTCAGAGGCCGTATTGTAGGCTTCACGGGTTTCAACATAGGCCCCGGCGAATACCGGGCAGGACACAGACGACACGATCAGTACAGTGATGATTCTTTTCATAATTTGTCCATGTATCAGGTACAGAAAGGCCTCCCTCCTGATGAACAGGAAGGAAATACGGGCCGAATTTATTGTTATAAAGTGACTGCTGACGCTTTATTGTTGGGTGTTATCTCAGGGGTATTCGCTGACTGTTTTTTCCGTTTTCCAATCTCCTCGATGATAAAGGCGAAGCGCGCTTCGTTGAGTTTATAAAACAGCCCCATGGTCACGGCGGCGACGATTGCCAGGCCGCACGGCCAGAGGAAAATAAGCTGACGCAAACCCAGCAGCGTGCCCGCGCTTTGCACCGCATGAGGAACGTAGCCGATCTGGGTCAGCATGATGCCGGGCAGGAAGCCGGCGAGGGCGGCGGAGATTTTGCGCGAGAAGGTGTAGCCGGTGTAAACCGATCCCTCGGCGCGAATGCCGGTTTTCCACTCGCCGTAATCAACGGTATCCGGCACCAGCGCCCAGTTCAGGCTGTTCACAAACGCAGTGCCGAAAAAGGCCATGCAGGAAAAGAGTACGAACAGCAGGGAGCTGGTTCCCCAGAAGAAGTTCAGCACGTCGCCCACCGCCCACAGCGCCAGTCCGCCCAGATAGACCGGCTTCTTGCCAAAGCGCTTCACCGCGCCGGGCACCAGAAACACGCCAATCAGAATGCAGCCCATGCTGAAAAAGCCCATCCACGACAGGAGATGCAGATCGTTCAGCACGTACTGGGTGTAATAGACCTGAATCGCCAGCTTGATGTTAAACGCGGCGAGGGTGCAGAGGTTGGCGATGCACAGCACCAGCAGCGGCGGATTGCGGAAAATCGCACAGAACGATTTCAGAATGCCGGGCTTATGGTGATCGGGCGTTATCTCGACATAGCGCTCTTTCACCCCGCTGTAGCACCACCACATGCAGAACAGGCCGCCGGTGACGAACACCAGCGCGGCCACCAGATAGCCGAGGGAGGGCTGGCTGACGAACAGCGCCTGAATGGGCATAAAGCCGACGGTGCAGAGCAACAGCCCCACCGTTGCGCCGCCCTGTCGCCACGCCGCCAGCTGCGCGCGCTCGTTCGGGTTTTTGGTGATGGCAGGGACCATCGCACCGTAGGCGCAGTTCATCAGGCTGTAGCAGAGCCCAAACATCATGAAGAGCACGGTGGCGAGGGCCGTTTTGACCGTCAGGCTAAAGTCGTTGGCCATAAACTGCGCCGTCGCGACCAGCGCCACCGGCACGGAGGCATACAAAATGAATGGCCGGAATTTTCCCCGCGCTCCGATGTTTCGCCGGGAGTCCAGCAGCACCCCGGTCAGCATATCGGTAAACGCGGTGAAAAACTTCGCCACCAGGAAAATTATGCCGCCGTAGAACGCGGGCATCCCCAGTTCATCGGTGTAAAACTTCAGCAGGTACAGCGTGCCAATACACAGCATCAGGTTCGAGCCAAAATCGCCCATCCCGTAGGCGCACTTCTCTCGCAGGCTCAATTTCAGGGTTAACGGATCAGTATTGTGTGTCATGGTCGATCCTCAGAGCGCCCCGCAGGGCGCTCTATCACGTCATTTATGCCGTACGTTTGCGCAGTTCGATCTCTTCCACGATGCGCACATACATCTTCTCGTTGAGGTTGTAGAAGCAGCCCATCGCCACGATGGTGATGACCGCCAGCAGGCTCGGGTAGATAAATATCAGCTGCCGCAGCCCTTCAACCGTCCCGGCGGATTGCACCACGTTGGGCACATAGCCGATCTGCGTGAGCATGATCCCCGGGAAGAAGCCGGCCAGCGCCTGGGATACCTTCCTGAAGAAGGTAAAGCCGGTGTAGACCGTCCCCTCGGAGCGCACGCCGGTGCGCCACTCGCCGTATTCCACGGTATCGGACACCAGCGCCCAGTTCAGGCTGTTCACGAACGCGGAGCCGAAGAACGCCAGGCAGGAAAACGCCACAAAGCTCACCGAGCCGCCGCCGAAGAAATAGTTAAGCAGATCGCCCGCCACCCAAATTGCCAGCCCGCTGATATAGACCTTTTTCTTGCCGAAGCGCCGCACCGCGCCGGGCATCATAAAGACGCCGATAAAAATACAGCCCATGCTGAAGAAGCCCATGTACGACAGCAGGATCGGGTCGTTCAGCACGTACTGCGTGTAGTAGACCTGAATGGCGAGCTTAACGTTAAACGCGCCCAGCGTGCACAGGTTCGCGATGCACAGGATAAACAACGGACGGTTCCCAGCAATGGCGCGAAACGACTGCAACAGCCCCGGCTTTTGCGCCGGGTTAGCAGGCTGCGTCTCGACGTAACGCTCGGTGACGCCCTTATAGCACCACCACATAAAGAACAGCCCGAACAGCGAGAAGAGGGTGGCGGCAAAGATGTAGCCAAGCTGGTCGTTACCCTCAATCAGGTTCATCACCGGGACAAAGCCCACCGTACAGAGCAGCAGGCCGAGCGTGGCGCCGCCCTGACGCCAGGCCGCCAGCGAGGCGCGTTCGTCCGGGTTTTTGGTAATGGCCGGCACCATCGCGCCGTAAGAGCAGTTCATCATGCTGAAGAACAGGCCGTACAGCATGAACAGCACCGTCGCCATCACCGTTTTACCGGTGATTTCAAACGGCGTGCCGACGAAGTTGGCAATCGCCAGTAAGGTCACCGGGAAGGCCGCATACAGCACGAACGGGCGGAATTTCCCTTTCGGGCCAATCTTGCGTCGGGAGTCGAGCATGATCCCGGTGCCCATATCGGTGAAGGCGGTAAAAAACTTCGCAATCAGGAAGATAATCCCGCCGTAGGTGCCGGGCAGCCCCAGCACGTCGGTGTAAAACTTCAGCAAATAGAGCGTGCCGATATCCAGCAGGATGTTAGAGCCGAGATCGCCCATCCCGTAGGCGAGTTTTTCTTTAAACGGCAGGCGTAGGGTTGCCGGATCGGAAGTATGTTGACTCATTATTGTTCTCCGTCTGCCCGCAGGTTTCCCTGCGGGCGAGCCTTATCAGATATCACGTAAGGTGCTAAACAGATCTGCCCATTCGCTGTGCTGGCGATAGAAGATCGGCGGCTTGCCGATCGGGGCATCTACGGTCACGTCACCGCCCTGGCAGATTTCCCCCGTCCACGCATTGACCCAGCTGTCCTGCGGCAGATAGAGCGACCAGTCCCGGCGGCCCTCTTCATGAACCGGTGCCACCAGCAGATCGCGGCCAAACAGGTACTGGTATTTCAGCGTGTAGGCGCGCGCGTCGTCCTCGTAGTGCAGGAACAGCGGACGCATCACCGGCAGGCCGCTTTTCGCGTTCTGCGCAACCGCAGCTTTGATGTACGGCTTCAGGGTGGTGAACACGGTGGTCATGCGCGCAAAGTGCGCGATGGTTTCCGCATCGCCGTCGAACTGCCAGTTGTCGCCAGGGCGGTTGCCCTCGTGGGTACGCATCATCGGCGTAAAGGCGCTGAAGTCGCACCAGCGCAGGAGCAGCTCCTTGCTGCGCTTCATCTCGAACAGGGTGGTATAGCCGCCAATGTCGCTGTGGTGCAGGCCGTGCCCGGTCATCGCCAGCGACAGTGCCGCAGGCACGACGGACGCCAGACCGTCATCCAGGCTCCAGTCAACGTTCTGATCCCCCGCCCACATCATCACCGAGTGCTTCTGGCTGCCGGTGTAGCCCGCGCGCATGAAGAACAGGATCTCCCCGAGTTTGCCGGTTTCCTGGAGCGCCTCGTAGTTACATTTGGCCCACAGGGCAGGCCAGGCGTTATGCATGATCTCCGCGCTCACGCCGTTATGCAGGAAGGTATCGGTCGGCAGATATTCTCCGAAATCGGCCATCCAGCCGCCGCAGCCCAGTTCGATCAGGTTCTTTTTAATGACCTCTTTGTACCAGCCGTAGGCTTCCGGGTTGGTCAGGTCGATAACGCCCGCGTAGAACTCGCCGAATTCAACGTGGTAATCCTCGCCGTCGGCGTTTTTGGTCAGATAGCCGCGTTTCGCCGCCTCTTCGCAGAGATCTTTATCGCTGGCGACGTACGGGTTGATATAGGAGAGGAACTGCACCCCTTCCTGTTTCCACTTCGCAATCCGCTCATCAAGCTGCGGATAGAGTTCGCTGTTCCACTTCCAGTTCCACATCACGCGTTTGCCGAAGGAGGTCATGCGGATGCCGGACCAGTCCTGCGCCCAGATGCCGTTCACCTTCACGCCGCCCTCGCGCATAGCGTCGAGCTTCTGCTGGCACACCTCGGTGCCGCCCTGTATGCCCAGCGTCACGCCGTCGTACACCCAGTCCGGCAGCTCAGGCTGGCGCCCCAGCAGGCCGGTCAGTTTTTCCAGCAGATCGATGTAGGTTTGTGCACATTCGAAGCGCAGCGTGGCGTTATCTTCCCAGAACGCCAGCTCGTGGAAATCCGGCGCGCTGAAGTCAAAGTTCATGTAGCAGCTGTTATCCACGTGGCAGTAGTACTTCTGGGTGCTCACGAAGGTAGGCTGCGGAAAGAAGGTCCAGTAGTAATCGCCGCCCGCGTTCTCTTTGCAGTCGGCCTGCCAGGTGACGTAGGTCTGCTTGTTGCGGCCCACGCCCTGCTCGCTGGTCCACAGCGGGAACGGCCTGCCGCGCAGATCGAAGTACGAGAACTGCTCGCCGCAGCCGTAGATATGATCTTCCGGCTGCGCCGCCAGCCGCAGCCAGATGCGGTTATGGCTGGCGGCATCATTTTTCAGCTTCAGCTCCAGACGGCCTTCCGCATCCACGCCCACCAGCAGCGTGGCGCTCACCGCATCGCCGCGGGTAAAGCGGATCGCCCAGCCCGCGCTTTGCTGCGTGACGGTCGCGTCCGTCAGGGCAATCTTTTCGTTGAGCTTGTCTTTGATGCTAAAGTTGCCGCGAAACATCTCGATATCGGCCTCGCCTGCACCGATCCACAAGCAAGGCGCTTCTTCGGAGTGAGACAAAATCAGGCGATCCTGCCAGCGCAGGGTGAAGCCACGTTCGTTATTTTTCAGGTCAATATTGTGTAGGGTACGCATAAAAACTCCGTCTTTATTATTTGGCCTGGCTATCCAGCAATCCGGCGGCGACGGCAGGCGCTAAGCCCGGCGCCAGCGGCAGGCGGGGGATCACCAGGCAGTGCAGCAGATGGTAAATATCCTGCTTACCGTCCCAGACTTTGGTGGTCACTTCGTTATTGGTGTCCAGCTCCTGCCACCAGGAACCGTTTTCGTAATCCATCAGGTACTTGATGCAGTAATCCCACCACTTCTGATACCAGGCTTCGTACTGCGCCTCGCCGGTGACGGTGTAGAGCGCATAGGCCGTGCCCATCGCCTCAACGATTGGCCAGCGCACGCGTTCGCGCACGATTGGCTTGCCATCCCAGCCCACGGAATAGACAAACCCGTCGGCGCCGTCGGGTGCCCAGGCGTCGCGGATGGTGGCGTGGAACAGGCCTTTCGCATCTTCCAGCAGCCATTCAGGCGGGGTTTCAAAGCGGGCTTCCAGCGCGGCGCGCAGGTGCAGCATCAGGCGGCCCCACTCAATCCAGTGTCCCGGCGTGCCGCCGTAGGCGCGGAAGCGGTGAGCAGGGTTATCGATGTTGTAATCGCGGATCGGGTTCCAGTCGGTGTCGAAATGCTCGTTAACGCGATACTCACCTTTGCGCGCTACGTCGTGAATAATCACCGAGGCGATGCGCAGGGCGCGGTCGAGCCATTTGCGGTCGTGGGTCACGTCATAGACAATCAGGAAAGCTTCCACGGCGTGCATGTTGGCGTTACCGCCGCGGTAATCTTCCGTTTTGCTGAAGGCTTCATCCCAGGACTCCAGGCACATCTGCTCCTGTTCGCTCCAGAAGTAGCGCTCAATCACCTCGATGGCATCGTCCAGCAGCTTGCGTGCCTGCGGGTGGCCGGTGGTGACGGCGCTCGCCGCGCCCAGCAGGACGAAGAAGTGCTGATAGCCCTGCTTGGAGGCATCAATTACGCCTTCATCGTTTACGCAGGCGTACCAGCCGCCGTGCTGTTTGTCGCGCAGCGGGCCGTTGAGTGCATTAATGCCGTGCTCAACCAGGGTATACGCGCCGGGACGGCCCATGTTTGCCGCCACCGCGTACACGTGCAGCATGCGGGCGGTGATCCACAGATGGGTGCCCATATCGCTGCGAACCTGCCCGTTATTGCCCAGCCAGCCAAAGCCGGTCGGTACGGCGGCGTTTTTGCCGAAATCGAGAATGCGGTCGGTCTCTTGTTCGAGCCAGCGGTTGTGTCTCAGGGTGTTAAACCATTTCATGTTCGGGTCCTTTCTTAACGGCGAGCCATCATTTCGTCGACGATCTCACCCAGACGCTGAAGTTTTGGTACGGAAATATCACGCAGCATCAGCTCGGTATCCGGCAGGCCAATCACCGATGACCAGACGGCGCGACCGGCTAAAAAGCCCGATGCCCCTGCCTGCATCGCCACGCTCACGGCGCGCGGGAACAGCTTATCGTCCACACCGGAGGAGAGGATCACCCACGGCATGGCAATGTTCTCGTTCAGCTTCTGCGAGGCCGCCAGCAGTTCCTGCTGCGTGCCCTTACCAAACAGCGGCATCTCCACCTTGTAGAGGTCGGCACCGCTGTCGCCCAGCTCTTTGGCCGCATCGATAATCGCCTGTTCGCGGTTAAACGCGGCTCCGCGACGCGGCGGACGCACCACCGGCTCGATAATGCTCAGCAGCCCGTTGTCGTGGCACAGCGTATTGAACGCTTTCACCATCTCCAGGCGCTGCTGCGGATCTTCATCGCTACGCCACAGCACCAGCAGCTTCAGCGCCTTGCCGCCGTCGCGTTTGACCGCCTGGGCGTCGATGCTTTTGTCGATCACCACGCTGTCGACCGGAATACCGTTCCCCGGAATAAACTCATCGGCCGCCACAATCATCGCGCAGCTGTTGGCTACGGCCTGCTGCTCCACAATCTGGCGATAGCAGAACTGCTGGTCGACGAGAATGGCAGAGGCGTACGGCGACAGAATCTTCGCCGCGTTGACCTTAAAATCCGTCAGGTGCTGGTCGGTTACCGGCACCGGCGCGCCTGCGGCGGCAAACATCAGGCGCATCGCTTCGCGCTGATCCACGGCCAGCATTGCAAAACCGCCGGAAGGTCGGGTGATATCTTTCAGGGTGTACATCGTCATTCCTCAGTCCTTTCGTATCAGTGTGATTTTTTCAGCCCGGCAGATGCGCGAACCTGTTCAAGAATGGCCGTCCAGTCTTCGCGCCCGCGCCCGGCGGCGCGTGCCTGGTTGTAAACTTCGCGAGACGCCGCGCCCAGCGGCATCGGAACGTGGAGCTGGTTAGCCACGTCGAGGGCGATCCCCAGATCTTTATGCGCAAGGTCGATCATGAAGGCGGGTGAAAGATCCCCTTTCAGCACCTTATTCGGCCATGAGGTGGTGAAGTGGCCTTTACCCGCCGGCGTGCCGCTCATCACCTTCAGCGCCACGTCAAAGGAGAGGCCAAGCGCTTCACACAGCACCGCCGCCTCGGCGGAAAGCGCGTTCAGGGCGATGCTCATGTAGTTATTGATGAGCTTCACGCGGATGCCCATGCCCGGCCCACCAGCGTTAATCAGCTCATTGCCCATCGCCATTAAGACGGGGGTGGCGCGTTCCACCTGCTGCGCGGTGCCGCCTGCCAGCAGGAGCAGCGTGCCGGCGATGGCATGGTCAGACGTGCGTCCCACGGGCACGTCCATCAGGCTGAAGCCGCGCTCAGCCATGTCGCGGGTCAGCGCGTCGGTTTGCAGCGGGTGGATGGTGGACATATCAATCACCAGTGCGTCGCGGGATAACCCTTCGCACACGCCGTGCTCGCCGAACAGCACGCTGCGCACCAGGTCGCCGTTTGGCAGCATGGTGAGGACGAATTCGGCATCCGTTGCGGCATGAGCAGGCGTAGCCGCCGCCCGTGCGCCGCTCTCTACCAGCGCCTGAACCGCCTGCGGATTCACGTCAAAGACGCTAAGCTGATGACCTTGCTTCAACAGATTCTTCGCCATTGGCGCGCCCATCTGCCCTAAACCGATAAATGCGATTGCTGACATGCCTCTCTCCTGTCACATCGTGTCAATTTTTGCGCGTTTGTGTTGTCTGTTTTTGATCGTATTTGTAATTTATAGTCAAAAAATTGACACGGGTCACTTTTTAAACATTTGGTGAAATTAAAATGAAGGCATCAGAAATCGCAGAAGGAATCACCATGACTCGCATCGTTTGTGTCGGCATTACCGTGCTGGATCGCATCTGGTATCTCGATGATTTACCTAAGGAAGGAGGGAAATATGTCGCGAAAGACTACACGGAAGTGGGCGGCGGCCCGGCGGCCACGGCGGCGGTGGCCGCGGCAAAACTGGGTGCGGAAGTGGATTTTATTGGCCGGGTGGGGGACGACGATACCGGCAGACGGTTGCTCGCGGAGCTGGAATCCCTGGGGGTGAACACCCGCTATACGCGCGTAGTTAAGGGAGCCCGCTCGTCGCAATCGGCAGTGCTGGTGGACGCAGGCGGAGAACGAGTGATTGCCAACTACCCCAGTCCCGATCTGCCCGCCGGGGCAGACTGGCTGCATGAAATCGACTTCTCCCAGTGGGATATTGTCTTAGCAGACGTGCGCTGGCATGACGGGGCAAAACAGGCATTTACCCTGGCCCGTCAGCAGGGCGTACCGACGTTGCTTGATGCGGATGTCACCCCGCAGGATATCGCTGAACTGATCGCCTTAAGCGACCACGCGGCCTTCTCCGCGCCGGGGCTGCGCCGCCTTACGCAGCGGGATAAAACAGAAAATGCCCTGAGAAAAGCACAAACGCTCACAAATGGACATGTGTATGTCACGCAGGGGCGAGACGGCTGCTTCTGGCTGGAAAACGGCGCCTTGTGTCATCAATCCGGCTTTGAGGTGAACGTGGTGGATACCACCGGCGCGGGCGACGTTTTCCACGGTGCGCTGGCGTTCAGCCTGGGACAGCAATCCACCGCCGCAGACGCCGTGCGTTTTGCCAGCGCCGTCGCAGCGCTGAAATGCACAAAGCCCGGCGGGCGCGCAGGTATACCCGACTGTGATCAAACCCGCTCTTTTTTGTCACTTTTTGTATAAAATGCGGGGCGTGATGGTTTTCAGAGGACAGCCCATGAGCCTTACCGAACTGACCGGCAACCCGCGTCACGATCAGCTGCTGACGCTGATTGCCGATCGTGGCTATATGAACATTGATGAGCTGGCGCAACTGCTGGATGTCTCCACGCAAACGGTGCGTCGGGATATCCGCAAGCTGAGCGAGCAGGGGCTGATTACGCGTCATCATGGCGGCGCGGGCAGGGCGTCCAGCGTGGTAAACACGGCGTTCGAGCAGCGCGAAGTTTCGCTGACCGCAGAGAAGCGGGCGATTGCCGAAGCCATTGCGGACTATATTCCCGATGGCTCGACCATCTTTATTACTATCGGGACCACCGTGGAGCACGTTGCCCGGGCGCTGCTTAACCATAATCATCTGCGCATCATCACCAACAGCCTGCGGGTGGCGCATATTTTGTATAAGAATCCGCGCTTTGAAGTGATGGTGCCGGGCGGCACGCTGCGTCCGCACAACGGCGGCATTATCGGCCCGGCGGCGACGGCGTTTGTGTCGGGCTTCCGGGCGGACTACCTTGTGACCAGTGTCGGGGCGATTGAACACGACGGCGCGATGATGGAGTTTGATGTCAACGAAGCCAGCGTGGTGAAAACCATGATCGCCCACTCCCGCCACATTTTACTGGCGGCCGATCATACGAAATACCATGCCTCCGCGGCGGTTGAAATCGGCAACGTGGCGCAGGCGACGGCGCTGTTCACCGATGAGCTGCCCGGCTCGGCGCTGCAAAACCACCTCAAATCCAGCAAGGTTGAAGTTGTCGAAGTCAATTCCGGAGAAGAGCAGCAGGCTGGCTGACCTTCTGATGGCCCGATATGTCGATTCGGGCCTTTCCTTTCTCTAAGCTGAATCTGGCGCATAGCTAAAGTTTCTCTTTCCCGCTACAGTTACTTTTCCACGGCGAAAGGAGATAAACATGCTTTATATCTTTGACTTAGGAAATGTAATCGTCGATATCGATTTTAACCGGGTGCTGGGCGCATGGAGCGATTTTAGCCGTGTTCCGCTGGCGACGTTAAAGCAGAATTTCGCGATGGGCGAGACTTTCCATCTGCACGAGCGCGGTGAGATTAGTGATGAAACGTTCGCAGAGCGTTTCTGCCAGGAAATGGGTCTCTCGTTAAGCTACGAGCAGTTTTCCCACGGCTGGCAGGCCATATTTGTCGCGATCCGCCCCGAAGTGATCGACATCATGCACAAGCTGCGCGAACAGGGGCATCGCGTTGTTGTGCTGTCTAATACCAACCGCCTGCATACCACCTTCTGGCCGGATGAATACCCGGAGATCCACGCGGCGGCTGATAAAGTGTATCTCTCCCAGGAGATGGGGATGCGTAAACCGGAGGCGCGCATCTACCAGGCGGTGTTGCAGGAAGAAGGATTCACGGCGGCGGATGCGGTCTTTTTTGACGACAACGCCGATAATATAGAAGGGGCTAACCAGTTAGGCATCACCTCCGTTCTGGTGACCGGAAAAGAGACGATACCGAACTACTTTGCGAAGCAGTTATGCTAAAAACCGTTCATCAAAAAGCCAACCACCACACGCGCCCGCTCAGGGCGTGGCTGAAACTCCTCTGGCACCGCATTGATGAGGACAACATGACCACGCTGGCAGGCAATCTCGCCTACGTGTCGTTGCTCTCGCTGGTTCCGCTGGTGGCGGTGATTTTTGCGCTTTTTTCGGCGTTTCCGATGTTTGCCGATGTGAGCATGCAGCTTCGTCATTTCGTTTTTGCGAACTTCATTCCTGCCACCGGTGACGTGATCCAGAACTACATCGAACAGTTTGTTGCTAACTCCAGCAAGATGACGGCGGTGGGAGCGTGTGGGCTGATTGTCACCGCGCTGCTGCTGATGTACTCCATCGACAGCGCGCTCAACACCATCTGGCGGAGCAAAAAAGTTCGCCCGAAGGTCTATTCCTTTGCCGTCTACTGGATGATATTAACCCTCGGCCCCTTGCTGGCGGGGGCGAGCCTGGCGATCAGTTCCTACCTTCTTTCGCTGCGCTGGGCGAGTGACTTAAACAGCGTGATCGATAACATGCTGCGCATCTTCCCGCTGATTTTATCGTGGCTTTCGTTCTGGCTGCTTTATAGCGTGGTGCCAACCACGCGTGTACCTAACCGGGATGCCGTGGTTGGCGCGCTGGTCGCGGCGTTGCTCTTTGAGCTGGGCAAGAAGGGATTTGCGCTTTATATCACCATGTTCCCCTCTTATCAGCTGATTTACGGCGTGCTGGCGGTGATCCCCATTTTGTTTGTCTGGGTCTACTGGACGTGGTGTATCGTCTTGCTTGGCGCCGAAATAACTGTCACTCTCGGGGTTTACCGCGAACTCAAAAAAGCAGCAGAAGCTGAAAAACAACAAGAAGCAGACCAACCATGATTGCATTAATTCAGCGCGTAACCCGTGCCAGCGTCACCGTGGAGGATGAGGTGACGGGTGAAATTGGCCCAGGACTTTTGGTGCTCCTGGGTGTCGAAAAGGATGATGACGAACAAAAAGCCAACCGCCTGTGCGAGCGCGTGCTGGGCTACCGGATTTTCAGCGATGCGGAAGGCAAGATGAACCTGAACGTTCAACAGGCTGGCGGCAGCGTGCTGGTGGTCTCCCAGTTTACGCTGGCCGCCGATACCGAGCGCGGCATGCGCCCGAGTTTTTCGAAGGGCGCGGCACCGGATCGCGCAGAAGCCCTTTACGCGTATTTTGTTGAGCGCTGTCGCCAACAGGACATGAATACACAAACCGGACGATTCGCTGCGGATATGCAGGTTTCGCTGGTGAACGATGGCCCCGTCACATTCTGGCTCCAGGTTTGAGCCAGCTGGCGGCCTGGCCGCGGGTAACAAGAGAGAGTACAGCTATGTATCACCTTCGAGTACCGCAAACGGAAGAAGAGTTAGAGGTTTATTACCATTTCCGCTGGGAAATGCTGCGCAAGCCATTACATCAGCCGAAAGGATCTGAACGCGACGCCTGGGATGCGATGGCGCATCATCAGATGGTGGTGGATGAAGAGGGCAACCTCGTCGCCGTGGGGCGTCTGTATATCAATGCCGATAACGAAGCCTCTATTCGCTTTATGGCCGTTCACCCCTCCGTACAGGACAAAGGCCTCGGAACGCTGATGGCGATGACGCTGGAATCCGTTGCCCGTCAGGAAGGGGTTAAGCGCGTCACCTGTAGCGCCCGCGAAGATGCCGTTGAGTTCTTTGCCAAGCTCGGTTTCGTGAATCAGGGTGAAATCAGCGCCCCGCAAACCACGCCGATTCGTCACTTTTTGATGATCAAACCTATCGCTACCCTGGATGATATTCTCCATCGCGCCGACTGGTGCGGACAGCTCCAGCAGGCGTGGTATCAGCACATACCGCTCAGTGAAAAAATGGGCGTGCGTATTCAGCAGTATACCGGACAAAAATTTATCACCACCATGCCGGAAACCGGCAACCAGAACCCGCACCATACCCTGTTTGCCGGGAGCCTGTTTTCTCTCGCCACGCTCACCGGCTGGGGGCTGATCTGGCTGATGCTGCGCGAGCGTCATCTCGGCGGCACTATTATTCTTGCCGATGCCCATATTCGTTACAGCGCGCCGATCAGCGGCAAGCCGAGCGCGGTGGCCGACCTGGGCGCTCTGGGCGGCGATCTCGACCGCCTGGCGCGCGGACGTAAAGCACGCGTGCAGATGCAGGTTGAGCTGTTTGGCGATGATACGCCAGGCGCGGTGTTTGAAGGCACCTATATCGTTCTTCCTGCGAAGCCGTATGGCGCGTATGAAGAGGGTGGGAACGAGGAGGAGTAGCCTCCTCTTTACTCTCGCCCGGCATGGTGAATGCGCCAGGCAATATCCCGCATTACGTCTCGTGCTGACTGGCTAATTCCACCCAACTGAAAGAAGCCGTGTATTACACCTCGCCATCGTTGAGCGGTACACTTCACGCCTTGCTCCGTAAGGCGCTGACAAAGCGCCTCGCCTTCGTCGCGTAACGGATCATACTCAGCGGTAACAATGTGGACCTTTGGCAGACCGCTAAAGTCGTTGCGCCACAGTGGACTGACTTCAGGATGCTGACGGTCGGCTCCAGCCAGATACATTTCATAGCCGCTAAAAAGGGTATCGCGAGTAATCACGTAATCCATGCCATTGAGGGTATAGCTTTCAAAACTGGCCGTGGCGTCAAGCATGGGGTAGATAAGAATGAGCTGCGCGGGATCCCAGAGACCTTTGGCCTTAAGCCGCAATGACGTTACCAGCGCAAGATGGCCTCCCGCGCTGTCTCCACAAAGCGTAATCCAGTTTTTATCCACACCTAATTGTTCTGCATTTTGCCAGACAAGATCTGCCGCTCTCTCTGCATCGTCATGCGCAGCGGGGAAGGTATGCTCGGGTGCGAGTCTGTACTGAACCGCAATGACCCGACAGTTACCGTAAAACGCCAGTTGGCGAAGCTGATTATCATGGGTTTCAAACCCACCGCTGACAAAACAACCGCCATGATAGTAGAGGGCACAAGGTAACGTTTCAGGGGCATTGACAGGCGAAAATACCCGAAAGGTCAGATCCTCAAGAACAAGCGTTTCAATCTGAACGCGTGTTTCTGTCTCCCCAGCCAGCGCTGTGCTGGCTACATACCCGGCTCTCCGGTCATCAATACTCTGTTTCCGAGAGGAAGGCCGTCCTGCTGCAATAAACTCTTGTACAAGCTTATCAATACCCTTTTCCAGCGCCATGGCTACGTCCTTTTACTGTATTTTTATACAGTTTATAACCTGATTTACAACAGATGAAAACAGAGAAATGTGAAAAGGTGAACGTTCTGGAAAGCGCCTCGCAAAATTCATTTTTCCCAAAAAAATGCACTTTAACCCTAAAGTATTCAAGTGTATTTTGCCTGAAAATTAACCGCAGATGATATACTAAGGTGATATATGAGTCTTTTGGCGGATTTTGAGATGGGCAGAATACTGATTGATTTGTCTGATGACGTAATTCAACGGCTGGATAACCTGAAGCAGCTGCGTAACCAGCCCCGCGCCGAATTGCTTCGGGAAGCCATTGAACAATATCTCGACCAGCAGAGTTCTTCGGTAATTCGTGATGCGCTTGGTTTGTGGGGAAATCAGCAAGAAGATGGGCTGGAGTACGAACGCAAGCTTCGTGAGGAGTGGTAGTCATGGAACACATGGCAGTGTTTGATACCAATATTCTCATCGATCTCTTTAACAATCGCGTAGAAGCTGCCGATACGATCGATCGTACGGCCTCGCATCGGGCGATTAGCCTTATCACGTGGATGGAGGTCATGGTCGGCGCGCGCAGGCATGGTCATGAAGCGAAAACGGCAGCTGTCATGGGCGCTTTTGAAATTATCGACGTCTCGCGGGATATCGCTGAAAGAAGCGTTGTGCTCCGTGAGAAACACGGGATGAAACTGCCTGATGCCATCATTTTGGCCACAGCCCTAAGCAGAAATTGTCCCCTGGTGTCCCGCAATACCAAAGACTTTGCCGGAATAGCCGGGGTTGTTTCCCCTTACCAGCTGTAGGCCGGGCAAGCTCGCGCCGCCCGGCACGCTTACAGGAGATTACTCCCCTTCACCCGGGAACAGGAACGGGTTAATCGAGCTACGGGCAAAGCCCTCCTGCTCCATCTTCGCATCCAGAATCAGCGAGGCGAGATCGTCGGCCACCGCTTCGACTTTCGGGTCCTTTTCCTGATACAGAATCTTCAGGTAAGTCCCGCAGTCGCCGCAGCTTTCGGCTTTCACCGCCGCGTCTTCATTTTCCAGCGACCAGTAGTTGAGATCGCGAGTCTGCTCGCAGTTGCTGCACTTGATGCGCACCACGTGCCACTCGGTTTCACACAGGTTGCAATGCAGGTAGCGCAGCCCCTGCGTGGTCCCAATCTGCACCATGCTGGAGACCGGCATTGAGCCGCACACCGGACAGAACTGACGCGCTTCGCCGTATTCGGCGCGGGCTTTGCCCGGGATCAGGCTCGCCATTTGCGCCCAGTAAAGCGACAGCGCAGCCCAGATAAACGGCGCTTTATCGCTGCTGACCAGCGAGAAGTCGGAGGCAAACAGCGCGCTCGCCATCTCTTCCAGCTCCAGGTCAGAGGCTTTTTCCAGATTCTCGATGACCGCCAGCGCCGTGCCGCTCATCTCCGGCTTCAGCTCGGCAATCAGCGAATGCAGCAGCTTATGCCAGTGCTTGTCGCGCGGCAGGACGTGAATATCCAGCGGCGGCTTGCCCTGCTCGTTAGCTTCTTTGATGCGCGCGGTCAGGTCCATTTGCAGCGGGTGATCGTACAGCACCACCTCCTGCGCATGGGCGACCAGCGCGGCAAAACGCAGAAAATCGCCCAGCGGGTTGTTCTCTGCCAGCTCGCGCAGACGCTCTGCGCGGCGGTTGTAGAGGTTCTTGAGTCTGGGGAATAACAACGGCGGAATATACTCCGCCGTACGTTTCTCGCTCGACCCCAGCTCATCTTGCGGGATTATGCGAATACTCATTCAGATGACTTTTCCTGTTTCTGGCGGACTTCACGGTACCAGCGCGGGTGATGTTTCTTCGCCCACGTTTTGGTTACCCATCCTTCCACCATCGCGGTAATGGTGCCTTTCACCCAGAGGGCGGCGTAAATATGCACCATGATAACCACAATTAACGCCACTGCGGCAAATGAATGCAGCATTAACGCAAATCGGATCACCGGGATTGAGAAAGCAGGCGCAAAGTACGGACGCCAGATGATCACGCCGCTCACCAGCAACAGGACCAGGAAGATAATCGCCGCCCAGAATACGCATTTCTGACCGAAGTTATAACGCCCGGTATCACCTACTTCCTCGTTGACGACGATCTTACGAATATTCTTCGCCCAAAAGATATCATCCCGATTGATTAGGTTATGGTGCCAGTAACGGAAAAACATGATGATAAACGAGGCAAACATCACCACACCCACGAACGGGTGAAGGATGCGCGCCAGCTGCGGCGTGCCCAGGATCTGCATCAGCCAGTTGAAGGAGGGGAAGAAGAACCCCAGCCCGCTTATCGCCGCCAGCATGAAGCAGAAGGCGGTGACCCAGTGGTTGATGCGTTCCGGCGCGGTGTAGCGCACGATGGTGTCACGTTTTCTCATTTGCGCACCTCGTCTTTCTCTTCATGCAGGTTGTCGTCTTCCTCTTCCGCACGGTTCGGACCGACGCCGACGTAGTGGAAGATGCTCGCTGCGAAGGTGGCAGCAAAGCCCACCGCGGCCAGCGGTTTCCAGATGCCTTTCCAGAACTTCACGGTGGCGCTGATTTCCGGGTTCTCCGGCAGGCCGTGATACAGGTTCGGCTTGTCGGCGTGGTGCAGCACGTACATCACGTGCGTACCGCCAACCCCGGCCGGATCGTACAGGCCCGCGTTGTCGTAACCACGGGTTTTCAGCTCGCCCACGCGCTCTGCCGCCAGCGTTTTCATATCCTCTTTGGAGCCAAAGTGGATAGCGCCGGTTGGGCAGGTCTTCACGCATGCAGGCTCCTGGCCCACGTTAACGCGGTCAACGCACAGGGTACATTTGTAGACGCGGTTGTCTTCCGGGTTCATGCGCGGCACGTCGAACGGACAGCCCGCGATGCAGTAGCCGCAGCCAATGCACTGCTCGGACTGGAAGTCGACGATGCCGTTGGCATACTGAATGATAGCCCCTTCTGACGGACACGCCTTCAGGCAGCCCGGATCCGCGCAGTGCATACAGCCGTCTTTGCGGATAAGCCATTCCAGTTTGTCGTTCTGCTCCACTTCCGAGAAACGCATTACCGTCCAGGACTTGGCGGTCAGGTCTGCCGGGTTGTCGTACACCCCGACGTTGTGACCCACTTCGTCACGGATGTCGTTCCACTCTGAACAGGCCACCTGACAGGCTTTACAGCCGATACAGGTGGTCACGTCGATCAGCTTCGCCACTTCCTGCTGGTGGTCCCGCGCCTGAGGCGCGGGCGTGAAACCGTTAGTCGCGGAACGACGGATAATGTCTTGAGATTGATAAGCCATAAGTCGTCTCCGTTACACCTTTTCCACGTTCACGAGGAAGGCCTTAAACTCCGGCGTCTGCGTGTTCGCATCGCCGACGAACGGCGTCAGGGTGTTCGCAATGAACCCTTTCTTCGCCACGCCCTCATAGCCCCAGTGAATCGGAATACCGATGGTATCCACCTGCTGACCGTGAACGTTCAGCGTGCGAATACGCTTGGTCACCACCGCCTTGGCTTTGATGTAGCCACGGTTAGAGGAGACCTTCACGGTATCGCCATGGGCAATGCCGAGCTTGTTCGCCAGCTTCTCGCCGATCTCCACAAACTGTTCCGGCTGCGCGATAGCGTTAAGCAGCGCGTGCTTGGTCCAGTAGTGGAAGTGTTCGGTCAGACGGTAAGTGGTGCCCACGTACGGGAACTTGTCCTTTTTACCCAGCGCTTCAAAGTCGCCCTTGAAGATACGGGCTGCCGGGTTAGAGACCACGTTCGGGTGCAGCGGGTTGGTGCCCAGCGGCGTCTCAAACGGCTCGTAGTGTTCCGGGAACGGCCCTTCCGCCATCTTGTCGATAGCAAACAGTCGCCCCATCCCTTCAGGCTGCATGATAAACGGCCCGACGTCGCTGCCCGGTGCGGCAGTGCTGTAGTCCGGAATATCCACGCCGCCCCATTTCGCGCCGTCCCACTTCAGAAGCTGACGCTTCGGATCCCACGGGTTGCCCTGCGGATCAGCGGAGGCACGGTTATAGAGGATGCGGCGGTTGAGCGGCCACGCCCATGCCCAGCCCAGCGTATTGCCGAGGCCCGACGGGTCGGCGTTGTCGCGGTTGGCCATCTGGTTACCTTTCGGCGTCCAGCTACCGGCAAAGATCCAGCAGCCGCTTGACGTCGTACCGTCATCGCGCAGGTGCGCGAAGGTGCTGAGCTGGTCGCCTTTCTTCGCCAGAACCGCACCGGTCGCCGGGTCGATAACGTCCGCCAGCGCCTTACCGTTGCTCTCCATGGCCACTTCTTCCGGCGCAGGGTTTTCCGGCGTCGAGTAGTTCCAGGTCATGTTCAGCACCGGCTCAGGCGTTGCGCCGCCCTCAGAGGCGTACATCTTACGCAGGCGTAAGAAGATGCCGGCCAGGATCTCGCCGTCGTTCAGGGCAATGCCCGGGGCGTCCGCGCCTTTCCAGTGCCACTGCAACCAGCGGCCAGAGTTAACGATAGAACCGTTTTCTTCCGCGAAGCAGGTAGACGGCAGACGGAACACTTCGGTCTGAATCTTCGACGGATCGACGTCGTTCGACTCACCGTGATTCTGCCAGAAGGTCGAGGTTTCGGTATTGAGCGGGTCAATCGTCACCAGGAACTTCAGCTTCGACAGAGACTCGACAACCTTGTTCTTGTTCGGGAACGATGCGACCGGGTTAAAGCCCTGGCAGATATAGCCGTTGACCTGGCCCTGGTGCATCATCTCGAAGTACTGGAGGACGTCGTAACCTTTGTCCCACTTCGGCAGCCAGTCAAAGCCCCAGCTGTTTTCCGCCGTCGCCTTGTCGCCGTAGAAGGCTTTCATCAGCGAGACGAAGAACTTCGGATAGTTGCCCCAGTAGTTCACCTGGCCTTCGAGCAGCGGTTTTGGCGTGCTGGCCGTCAGGTAAGTTTGCAGGTCAGTCTGTTTCTCGCTCGGCAGGTTCATGTAGCCCGTCAGGCTCTGCGACAGCAGGCCGAGGTCGGTCAGACCCTGGATGTTAGAGTGACCGCGCAGGGCGTTTACGCCGCCGCCAGCCATTCCCATGTTGCCGAGCAGCAGCTGAACCATTGCCATGGTGCGGATGTTTTGCGCGCCGATGGAGTGCTGCGTCCAGCCGAGCGCATACAGGAACGACGCGGTTTTATCTTTCGCGCTGGTTTCCGCAATCAGCTCGCACACCTTCAGGAAGTCTGCTTTCGGCGTCCCGCAGATGTTTTCGACAACGTCCGGCGTGTAGCGGGAAACGTGCTCTTTCAGCAGGTTCCACACGCAGCGCGGGTGTTGCAGGGTTGTGTCGCGCTTCGCAAAGCCGTTTTCGTCCAGCTCATAGTTCCAGCTGGTTTTGTCGTATTTGCGTTTTTCTGCGTCATAACCGCTGAACAGGCCATCGTCGAAGCTGTAATCCTCACGCACGATCAGGCTGGCGTTGGTATAGGCTTCGGTGTATTCGCGGTTATATTTTTCGTTGGTCATCAGGTACAGCAATACGCCTGACAGGAAAGTGATGTCAGTACCTGAACGAATAGGGGTGTAGAAATCCGCCACTGACGCCGTACGCGTAAAGCGGGGATCGATCACAATCAGTTTCGCACCGTTGTGGATTTTGGCTTCCATCGCCCAGCGGAACCCGACAGGGTGCGCTTCAGCGGCGTTACCGCCCATCACCACAATGAGGTTGGCGTTCTTGATGTCGACCCAGTGGTTGGTCATCGCACCGCGACCAAATGTTGGAGCAAGACTTGCTACCGTTGGTCCGTGTCAGACACGCGCCTGGTTGTCGACCGCGAGCATACCGAGTGCGCGCGTAAATTTCTGGGTTAAATAGCCGGTTTCGTTACTTGAGGCTGAAGCACACAGCATCCCGGTGGAGAGCCAGCGGTTAACGGTGGTGCCTTCGGCATTCTTCGCGATAAAGTTGGCATCGCGGTCTTCTTTCATCAGTTTAGCGATGCGATCGAACGCTTCATCCCAGCTGATTTGCTGCCATTTATCAGAGCCTGGCGCGCGATACTCAGGAAACTTCAGGCGGCTCTCGGAGTGGATAAAATCTACCAGACCGGCCCCTTTCGGACACAGCGCACCACGGTTGACCGGATGATCCGGATCGCCTTCAATGTGGAAAATAGATGCTTTGGCGTTTTTCGCACCGTCGCCGAGGCTATACATTAACAGCCCACAGCCGACGGAGCAGTACGTACAGGTGTTACGGGTTTCGCGGGTGCGCAGCAGTTTATACTGCCGCGTTTCCGCCAGCGCTACGCCGGGCGCAAAGCCCAGTGCCGCCGCCGTGGTGCCTGCCATACCGCCAGCGCAGATCTTAAAGAACTGCCTTCTGCTGACCTGCATGGGTCACTCCTTGGTTCATTACGACATTGCTATGTAGTTTTACTTTGCGGTTGAGAATTAACCGCAAAGGAGAAAAATTTGCATTAAACCCCCATTTCTCCGAGGGATAAGCGCAGAATACCACAATGTCGGTACGCCTGTTCCAACGGCGTTAAAACAAAGTGAACGTATTATCACGGCATTGATTATAAAATGTGATATCAATCACATTTTTCTCTGAGGATGTTAAGGGTGTGTAGCAGGCGACCGGTTGCACCCCTCCGAATTGAGTAGGAGAATGGTTGCTGAAAAGTTGATCCATACTATGCGTAAGGTCTGCTGTTTGTGTTGCAATAGCAGGCTCACTTCCGTGGTTGTTCAGGAATACCGTTGTGTCTAAACAAAACCGTGCTGCCCACGCGTCGCCACTGCCTGCGGGCATTGTGGAACTGTCGGTACACAGACCGCCCCATATCGCAGATGCCACGCCAGATTTTCTGGCGGAAGAAGTCCCCGTTGCCCTGGTGTATAACGGTATTTCGCATGTGGTGATGATGGCCTCGCCGAAAGATCTCGAGCTGTTCGCCATCGGTTTCTCCCTCTCGGAAGGCATTATTGCCCATCCGCAGGAGATCTACGGCATGGATGTCGTGCCGGCCTGCAACGGTCTCGAAGTGCAAATCGAGCTCTCCAGCCGTCGCTTTATGGGGCTGAAAGAGCGACGTCGGGCGCTGGCCGGACGTACCGGCTGCGGGGTGTGCGGCGTTGAACAGCTTAACGACATTGGCAAACCGATTGTTCCCCTGCCGTTCACCCAGACGTTTAATCTGGCGCATCTTGACCGGGCGCTTGAGCATCTGAACGACGTTCAGCCAATCGGCCAGCTCAGCGGCTGTACCCACGCGGCGGCGTGGGTATTGCCGTCAGGGAGTATTGCAGGCGGGCATGAAGACGTTGGCCGCCACGTGGCGCTGGACAAGCTGCTGGGCCGCCGCGCACGGGAAAACAACGTCTGGCAGCAGGGCGCGGCGCTCGTTTCCAGCCGTGCCAGCTATGAGATGGTGCAAAAGTCCGCCATGTGCGGCGTGGAAATTCTGTTTGCGGTGTCGGCGGCAACCACGCTGGCGGTGGAGGTGGCGGAGCGCTGCAATTTGACGCTGGTGGGGTTCTGCAAGCCGGGCAGAGCGACGATTTATACCCATCCGCAGCGGTTAATGGTTGATCAGTAATTTTGAACGATAATAGCAAATCCTTCCGCTTTTAGTTGTTGAGGATGAGGGCTAGTATTTATCTCATCAAGGCACGGTGCCTTACCTAAACAACTTAATGAAAGGGTTTATATCATGAAAAGCATCAAAACTTTTGTCGCTGTAATCGCTCTGGCTGCTTCTTTCGGTTCTTTCGCTGCACAGACAGTGACCGCATCTGCCTCTACGCTGGACGGTGCTGAAGCTAAAATCGCCGCACAGGCTCAGGAAGCGGGCGCGTCATCCTACAAAATTACCCAGGCGTTCACCGGTAACCGCGTACACATGACCGCTGAACTGAACAAATAATTTCGCTATACCGTCGAAAGAGCGCCCCTGGGGCGCTTTTTTAGTTTATACCTGCCAGACGCAGCAGCGCTGTCATCACCGCCGCCGCGACGATCACCACAATTAACGGCATTTTTCGCCAGGCCAGAAATACCGCGAACCCCACGCCCAGTACGCGCGCCATGCCCGCAAAATGTTCCCCTTCATAAAACGTTGTTGCCAGCGCGACGGAGAACAGCAAAACGGTAGCCGCATCGGAAAGCAGCGCCTGCGATCGTTCAGAAAGCGCCAGCCGGTTGCCGAGCTTTGCTCCGCCAAGACGCATCAGATAGGTTCCGGCAGAAAGAATGGCGATGCCGAGAATAAAGACCGTCATGTTTTCCATTATTTTTTCCTCGCGGCGAGACCGAGCAAAGAGAGCAGCACCGGCAGGCCCACCGGCGCAAACGGCACCGCTGCCAGCGACAACACCGCGCCGCTACAGGCGCGGATCAGCGTGGTGCGGTTTTTGAATGCCGGCACGACTAACGCCAGCAGGATCGCCGGAAACACCGCGTCCAGCCCGATGGTCTCCGGGTCCGGCAGCAGCTTGCCGACCATCGCCCCCAGCACTGCCCCCAGCGGCCAGATGATTGCCACGCCTAGCCCGCACAGCCAGTAGGCCGCCTTACGCTGCTCGGCGGTTTTTTGCGAAAGGCCGAACACTACGCTTTCATCGTTCATGATATGACAGCCCAGAAAGCTCAGACCGCGCTTGCCCACCAGTTCACGCACGGTCACGCCGAACGGCACATGGCGCGCGTTGACCAGCAAACCGGCCGCCGCCGCCGCCAGCGGATTGCCGCCGCTCGCCACAATGCCGATGAACATAAACTCGGATGCGCCCGCCAGCACCGTGAGGGAAAGCACAAACGGCACCCACAGCGGGAAGCCGTAGGCCATCGCCAGCGAGCCGTAAGACATGCCGACCACGCCTACCGCGAGGCAGACCAAAATTATCGCTTTTATCGTGTCGCCTTTCAGACAAGAGAGGTGATTCTTCATACCATTTTAGCCATATCGAACGTATTTCCATTATAATGAACGCATCAAAATCGTTTTACAAGATGAACGAATCGTTCGTTATAGAGAGACAGAGGCCGTTTTTATGACGCAGCCAATCAGCGTGATCGCCAAAAGTCTGGTGCGGGAACGCCTGCGAACCGGGCTATCACTGGCGGAAATTGCCCGCCGTGCCGGGATCGCCAAATCCACGCTTTCTCAGCTGGAGTCTGGCAACGGTAACCCTAGCCTGGAAACGCTCTGGTCGCTTTGCGTGGCGCTGGATATTCCGTTTGCCCGGTTACTGGAGCCGCAGCAGCCCGTCACGCAGGTGATCCGCCGCGGCGAGGGCACAAAGGTGGTTGCCGGGCAGGCCAATTACGAGGCGATTTTACTGGCGGCGTGTCCGCCGGGGGCCCGTCGTGATATCTATCTGCTGCTGACTCAGCCGGGCGCAGACCGTATTTCCCAGCCGCATCCGCCGGGGTCGGTTGAGCACATTATCGTGACCCAGGGGCGGGCGATGGTCGGCCTGATCGACGCGGCGGAAGAACTCGGCCCGGGCGATTACATTTGCTACCCCGCCGACCAGCCGCATATCTTTAAGGCGCTGGAGCCGGATACACACGCCCTCCTGGTGGCGGAACAAAATTAACGAAGATACGGAAAATCATGTCGCTCAAAGCCATTGCTAAAGAACTGGGGCTGTCCGTTACTACCGTCAGCCGCGCCCTCAACGGGTATGACGATGTTTCTGCTGAGACGCGCGCCCGCGTGGAGGCAGAGGCCCAGCGCCGTGGTTACCGACCTAATACGTTCGCGCGCCGCCTGAAGATGGGCAAAATTGATGCCGTCGGCCTCGTTTTTCCCGTGCATCCTGTTCCGCTCAATAACAGCGTTTTTATGGACATGGTCGGCGAAATTAGCCACGAACTGGCGCGACATGAGATCGACCTGCTGCTCATCGCTGACGACGATCTGGCGGACAAACACAGCTATATGCGCATGGTGCAAAGCCGGCGCGTGGATGCGCTGATTGTGGCCCATACGCTGGATCGCGATCCGCGTCTTGAGCAGCTTCAGGCCGCCGGTTTCCCCTTCCTGGCGCTCGGCCGCAGCCAGCTGCCGCAGCCGTACGCGTGGTTCGATTTCGACAACTATGCTGGCACGTACCAGGCCACCCGCTGGCTGATTGAGAAAGGCCATCAGCGCATCGCCCTGCTGGGTGAAAGCAATAATCAGGCATTCATCACCCAGCGGCGACAGGGCTACCTGGACGCGCTGCGGGAAGCCGGGCTCTCCAGCGAATGGCTGCGCGCCATGCCCCCTTCGCGCCGCGTGGGGTATGCGACCACGCAAGAACTTCTCTCCCTGCCGCAGCCCCCCACGGCCATCATTACCGACTGCAACACCCACGGCGACGGCGCGGCGATGGCGCTGGCGCAGATGGGGCGCCTGTCCGGCGACGATGCCATCTCGCTGGTGGTTTACGACGGATTACCGCAGGACAGCATTGTCGATATCGACGTGGCGGCGGTGATCCAGTCCACCCGCCAGGGCGTCGGAAAGCAGATTGCGGACATGGTGCGCCAGCTGATCAACGGCGATGACGTCGAACGGCTTCAGGTACTCTGGCAGCCGGAATTCTCTCCGGGCCAGACGGCCTAAACCGGGCAAATTTCCAAACCCGATCACAGATCCGAAACGTTTTGGTTTGTATCCGAAACGTTTCGGATCAACACTCAAGGCATCCCGAAGAAAGGAGATGTCTGATGCAAGAGGCCATTTTACGACTCGAAAGCACCACGGTTGACGTAGTGCTAAAAACCCAACCGTTCGCCGAAATTCTCTACTGGGGGCCGCACCTTCACCACTTTTCGCCGCAGGATGTCGCTACGCTGGCGCGGCCGGTGGCAAACGGCAGGCTGGATGTCGATTCCCCGGTGACGCTGATGGCCGAACTGGGGCACGGGCTGTTTAGTTCACCCGGTATTGAGGGGCATCGCCAGGGGCTGGACGGTTCCCCCGTGTTTACTACCACAGACGTCCAGCAGCAGGGACAAACCCTGACGGTAACGGCGGAGGATAAACAGGCGGGCCTGCGTCTGACCAGCGAGCTGACGCTGGAGGCCAGCGGCGTGCTGGTGGTGCGCCATGGGGTAACCAACCTGAAAGCGCTGGCGTGGCAGGTGGACCGATTCGCCGTCACGCTGCCGGTGGCCGAGCGCGCGCAGGAGGTTATGGCCTTTCACGGACGCTGGATCAGGGAATTTCAGCCGCACCGCGTCACGCTTGAACACGACAGCTTTGTGATTGAAAACCGTCGGGGTAAAACGTCCCACGAACATTTCCCGGCGCTGATCGCCGGTACGCCATCGTTCAGCGAAATGCAGGGCGACGTCTGGGGCGTGCATCTGGGCTGGAGCGGCAACCACCGCCTGCGCGCCGAAGCGAAAACCGATGGTCGCCGTTATATACAGGCCGAAGCGCTTTACCTGCCGGGTGAAATGGCGATTGAAGAGGGCGAAACGCTCTGGACGCCGCGCCTGTATGCCAGCTACTCCCCGCACGGGCTGAACGGCATGAGCCAGCAGTTCCACCGCTACCTGCGCGACAACATCATCCGCTTCCCGGAAAACAAACCGCGCCCGGTACACCTCAATACCTGGGAGGGGATCTACTTCAGCCACGATCCGGAGTACATCATGCGCATGGCCGACGAGGCCGCCGCGCTGGGTGTGGAGCGCTTTATCATTGACGACGGCTGGTTCAAAGGCCGCAACGACGACCATGCCGCGCTGGGCGACTGGTACCTGGATGAGAAAAAATACCCGAACGGCCTGACGCCGGTAATCAGTCACGTTAAACGGCTCGGCATGGAGTTTGGCATCTGGATCGAGCCGGAGATGATTAACCCGGATTCCGATCTGTATCGCGCGCATCCTGACTGGGTGCTGGCGCTGCCGGGCTACGCGCAGGCGACCGGGCGGCACCAGCTGGTGCTCAATCTCAACATCCCGCAGGCCTTTGATTACCTGGTGGAGCGCATGAGCTGGCTGCTGGGCGAGCATGCGGTTGACTACGTGAAATGGGACATGAACCGCGAGCTGGTGCAGCCCGGGCACAACGGTAAAGCTGCCGCCGACGCGCAGACCCGCCAGTTTTACCGCCTGCTGGAAGTGCTGGGCGAGCGTTTTCCGCACATTGAATTTGAATCCTGCTCCTCCGGCGGGGGGCGAATCGATTATGAAGTGCTGACCCGCAGCCATCGCTTCTGGGCTTCCGACAACAACGACGCGCTGGAGCGCAACACGATCCAGCGCGGCATGAGCTATTTCTTCCCGCCGGAGGTGATGGGGGCGCATATCGGTCATCATAAATGTCACGCTACCTTCCGCCAGCACAGCATCGCTTTCCGTGGGCTGACGGCGCTGTTTGGGCATATGGGGCTGGAGCTGGATCCGCTCACCGTCGATGCGCAGGAGCGTGAGGGCTATCGCCATTACGCCGCGCTGTATAAGCGGTGGCGTGAGGTGATTCATCACGGTACTCAGTGGCGCGTGGACATGCCGGATGCCACCACGCTGGCGCAGGGTATAGTGAGTGAAGACAAAACGCAGGGGCTATTTTTGGTCAGCCAGCTCGCGATGCCGGATTACACCCTGATGATGCCGCTGCGCATGCCGGGGCTAGACGCCAGCGCGCAGTACCATATCACGCTGCTGGATCATCCGAACATTCAGATCACGGGCGAGGGGGGGCACACCATGCGCAAGCTGCCGGCGTGGATGGAAGCCTCGCAAACGGCAAGCGGTGAATGGCTGATGCGGGCGGGTATTGCGCTGCCGATTCTGGATCCGGAAACCGCCATTCTGATTGGCGTGGAACGCGTGTAAAGGTGACGGGCCGGGCAACCGGCCCTCCGTTGAGGATAAAAATAATGAACACAACAACCTGTACCCACAAAGACAACCCTAACTTCTGGATCTTCGGGCTGTTCTTCTTTCTCTACTTCTTCATCATGGCCACCTGCTTTCCGTTCCTGCCGATCTGGCTGTCGGACATCATCGGTCTGAATAAAACCCATACCGGGATTGTCTTCTCCTGCATCTCGCTGTCGGCCATCGCGTTCCAGCCGGTGCTGGGCGTCATTTCGGACAAGCTGGGGCTGAAAAAACACCTGCTGTGGGTAATCTCGGTGCTGCTGTTTCTGTTCGCACCGTTCTTCCTGTACGTCTTCGCGCCACTGTTGAAAACCAATATCTGGCTGGGCGCGCTGAGCGGCGGGTTGTATATCGGCTTTGTTTTTTCAGCCGGATCCGGGGCGATTGAGGCCTACATTGAACGCGTGAGCCGCAACAGCTTCTTTGAGTACGGCAAGGCGCGCATGTTTGGCTGCCTCGGCTGGGGGCTGTGCGCCTCAACGGGCGGCATCCTGTTCGGCATCGATCCGTCGTATGTTTTCTGGATGGGATCGGCGGCGGCGCTTTTGCTGATGCTGCTGTTGGTGGTCGCGAAACCGAAGCCCAACCAGACGGCGCAGGTGATGAACGCCCTGGGCGCGAACCAGCCGCAGATCACCGCTAAAACCGTGTTCAACCTGTTCCGCCAGCGCAGAATGTGGATGTTCATTCTGTACGTGATTGGCGTGGCCTGCGTGTATGATGTTTTCGACCAGCAATTTGCCACCTTCTTTAAAACCTTCTTCGCCACGCCGCAGGAAGGGACCCGCGCCTTTGGTTTTGCCACCACGGCGGGGGAGATTTGTAACGCCATCATCATGTTCTGCTCGCCGTGGATCATTAACCGCATCGGCGCGAAGAACACGCTGCTGATCGCCGGGGTAATTATGGCGACGCGCATTATCGGCTCGTCGTTTGCTACCACCGCCGTGGAGGTCATCGCCCTAAAGATGCTGCACGCGCTGGAGGTCCCGTTCCTGCTGGTGGGGGCATTCAAATACATCACCGGAGTGTTTGATACGCGCCTGTCGGCCACCATCTACCTGATTGGCTTCCAGTTTGCGAAACAGTCGGCAGCGATTTTCCTCTCCGCCTTTGCCGGAAATATGTATGACCGGATCGGCTTTCAGGAGACGTACCTGATGCTGGGCTGTTTCGTGCTGGCGATTACGGTGGTGTCGGCGTTTACGCTGAGCAGCAGGCGGGAGATTGCTGCACGAAGTAACACGGTGGAGGCGAACCAGGCATAGGCGCTGTAAAACGACGAAACCCACCAGAGGTGGGTTTCATAAATCGCTTTGCCTATGGTGTACGCAACCAGAACCTATAAAAAGGGGAAGTAGACAGTACAGGCTTTCAGGACCAAATTCTAACGGTTGAAGGATCCACCGTCAACTGTATCTACAGGTCTATGGTATGCTTCGGCACATCGTTCTGGGAGCACGAATAAATGCCGCAAGCTACTAATTATAAACCGATTATTTCATTGATCTCATCAATACGTCTGGACGGATATCGCACAACGTTTCGTCCGAATAATGAATGCGAATTATACGGCATATACATCTGGTCTCAGCATGCAGCAGCGTCCATTTATCCTCTCCTCCAAAACCTTGAGATCTCTTTAAGAAACGCCGTCGACAGAGAAGCCAGGGTGAGATTTGGCGAAATGTGGTGGGAAACGATTCACTGCACAAAAGACCGGGATGAGTGTCATTTCTATAAAAACATCGAAAAGGCTAAAGAGTGCCTTACCCGGGAATGGCGCAAAAAAGAGATGAGACGCAGGCGAGGAGCTTATGCTCAGGTGCAACCGATCCCGGAATGGAGTCACGATCGTATTATTGCCTCAACGGATTTTAGTACCTGGCATTATGTTTTGAATAATGAGTTTAACGCTCCCGCGCCGCGAGATAACCACGGGTATTTATGGCCAAAATCATTGAGTAAAGTCTTTAAAAATTTCGCCAGAATCAACACGAACCCGCAAAAAGTCAGAAAAACGCTGATCGATCTCATCTTTGAACTGAGAGAGTATCGCAACCGTATTTCCCATCACGAACCTATCTGGGTTAAAGCGCCAAACGTGAATGACGCAAGAACGGCGATTGATACGATAAGAGTCAAGATAAACAAGATTGAACTTATCATCGAAGCCCTTGATATTAATCTGCTTAAGGTGATGAAAAAGGTAGGGCTGTTTGAGAATGCCAGACGCGTTTGTTCACTAGAAGAACTCAATATCTATCGTTATACGAAACCGTTTTGTGCGTTATCGCCCGAGCAGATTGCCGTTATTGAACAGTACTGTCACGATGCGAAAGAGAGGAACGAAACCATCATCTGGGAGCATGATACGGTAGTTTATGGATTGAGAACCTTGCGCTAAAAGCAGGTGACGCGTGCGTTGCATCACCTGCTTTGCCGTTACGCTAAGTAAAACACCTCTTTCAGATCCGAACTCACCGGGCTGTTATCCGGGTTCGACGGCATGACGTCAGCCATATGTTTCCACCAGCGCTGGCAGACGTCGGTATTCGCCACCGCGTTCCAGCGCTCCTCCGACTCAATCTCCACCGTCGCAAACAGCAGGTTCCGTTCTCTGTCGAGATAAATGGCGTAGTGGTGCGCGCCGTGGGCTTTCAGCACCGCTTCCAGTTCGGGCCAGATCGGATTGTGGCGTCGGGCGTACTCTTCGTGCGCGTCCGGGTTTACCTGCATCACAAACGCTTTGCGGATCATAATGCCTCCAGATACAGCTCGCGGACCTCGTCGCGGCTGGCGGTGCGCGGGTTGCACGGCGCGCACGGATCGGCGAGGGCTTTATCCAGCCAGCCTTCAATGTCGGCTTTGGTGACGCCAAGCTGGCTGAAGCCGGACGGAATGCCGACGCGGGCGCTCAGGTCACGAATCGCCTGAATCGCTGCCATGCTGGCGGCCTCGTCGCTCATTTCGCGCGTGTCAACGCCCATTGCCTGTGCCACGCGGGCAAAACGCGCGACCGCGTTCGGGCGGTTAAAGTTTTCGATGATCGGCAGCAGGATGGCATTACATACGCCATGAGGCAGGTTGTGCGTTGCGCCCGGCTGATGCGCCAGAGCGTGTACCAGCCCCAGCCCGGCGCTGTTAAACGCCATACCTGCCAGGTACTGACCGAAGGCCATCTGCTCGCGCGCTTCCAGGTTATGACCGTCGTCAACCGCTTTCGGCAGCCAGAGGTTGATCAGGCGAATCGCCTCCAGCGCATTGGCATCGGTCAGCGGATGCGCGCCAACGGACACGTAGGCTTCAATGGCGTGGGTTAATGCGTCCATGCCGGTTGCGGCGGTCACGGAGGCCGGAATATCGAGCATCACACTGGCATCGTCCACGGCGATATCCGGGATGATGTTCGGGTCGATGATGACTTCTTTCACCTGACGCGCGGAATCGATGATCACCGCGTTGCTGGTCATCTCCGCCGCCGTGCCCGCGGTGGTGTTGATGGCCACCAGCGGCACGCCCACGTTTTTCACCTTGCCGACGCCGGAATAATCGGTTGACGGACCGGGGTTAGCGGTGAGGATTTTTATCGCTTTGGCGGTATCAATGGGGCTGCCGCCGCCAAAGGCGATGATGTAATCGCATTCCGCGTCCTGGTAAGCGGCAAAGCCTTTCTGCACCAGCGCCTCCGTTGGGTTCGGGAACACCTCATCGAACAGGTGATACGACATCTGATGGGCGTCCAGCGCGGTAAACAGGCTGTCGAGCAGGCCGAGCTTCACCAGCTGGCCGTCGGTGACAACCAGCGCTTTTTCCCACTGCTTGTTCGCCACCAGATTGACCATATCGCCGATTGCACCCGCGCCGTGCAGGCTGATTTTTGGAAGTGCCAACATAAAGCTCATGATAATTCTCCTTAATTACTGTGAATTTTATGCCCGGCGGCGCTGCGCTTGCGCGGACCTGCGGTTAAGCAGGCCGGGTAAACGCAGCTCCACCCGGCTATGAGATCCGTCTTCGCTGCATCACCCGGCGGGTAATAATTGGCAGTGAAATCACCACAATCAGCATCGCGCCGATAATCACCGACATCACAATGCCAGGCACGTTGAGCAGGCTCAGGCCAAAGGTCACCAGCCCCATCAGGAAGGCAGCGATAATCACGCCGACCATGCTGCCGGACCCGCCGAGAATATTGACGCCGCCGAGCACCGCCATCGTCACCACCGCCAGCTCCCAGCCCATCGCAATCGTCGGGCGAGTGCTGCCCAGACGCGAGGTGAGCAGCACTGACGCCAGGCCGGACATTAGCCCCACCTGCGCGAACAGCATCAGGTTGTGGCGTTTAATGTTGATGCCGGAGTACCACGCGCCGGTCGGATTATTGCCGATGGCGTAGGTGCGGCGGCCAAAGTTGGTGCGGTGCAGCACAAAGGCAAACAGAGCGGCCAGCAGGATAAACAGCGCGAACTCAAACGACAGCGCGCCCCAGACGTAGCCCTGGCCGAACCAGGCGAAGCTCTCAGGGTAGTTGTTCAGCGCCTGGTCCCCGAGCAGGATGTAGGCAATCCCGCGGTACAGGCTCATGGTGCCGATGGTGATGACGATGGACGACAGGTTAAAGCGCGTCACCAGGATGCCGTTAAGCAGTCCGCACAGCAGCCCGACGCCAAGTCCCACGCAGACCAGCAGCGGCGTATCAACGCCCGCCTCCGCGCAAAAGCCCATCACCGTGGAGCTGAGCGCGATGGTGGAGGCCACCGACAGGTCAATTTCCCGGGCGATAATCAGCATCGCCATCGGCAGCACGATGATCGCCTTTTCGGTGAAGTTGAACGTCGCATCGGAGAGGTTCCAGACGTTGAGGAAGTAAGGCGAGGCGAGCGCGTTCACTATGAATACCGCCAGCGTCACTGCCAGCAGGAAACCTTCCCAGCACAGCAGGCGCCGGAAGATGCCCGTCGCAGAGGTCGGTTCGATCGCTTCAGATGTCATCATTTTGCTCATGATTTCACCGCCAGTTTCTGACGCGCCAGCGCGGCGTCGCGCAGGATCAGCCTGCCTTTGCGCCTGTTGCCGCGCTCATTCAGCAGCACTGCAACGACAATTACCGTGCCGGAAATGGCCATCTGCCAGAACGGGGAGACGCCGATCACCGGCAGGGCGTTGTTAATCACCCCGAGGAACAGGGCGCCAAACAGACAGCCGAGTACGCGCCCGGTGCCGCCCATGGTGCTGATCCCACCAATCACGCAGGCGGCCACCACCTGCAATTCAAAACCGTTAGCGACGTCGACATACGCAACGGCAAAGCGCGAGATCCACAGGTAGCCGCAGAACCCGGCCAGCAGTCCGGAGAGGCAAAAGCTGATGAACTGCATTTTTCCGGCGTTGATCCCGGTATAGTACGCCGCCGTCGCGTTACCGCCTGCGGTATAGAGCGCCCGTCCGGTGCGGCTGTAGCGCAGGAAGTAGCCCACCAGCAGCAGCGCGGCGATGGCGCACCAGCTCAGTACCGGCAAGCCCAGCAAAGAGGCACGCGGCAGCCCGAGAAAGTCGGCGCTCATCTGGTTGGCGTTCACCCAGCCGCCGCCGGAGAGCAAAAAGATAATTCCGCGGTAGATGCTCATAGTGCCGAGCGTCACCACAATCGCCGGAATGCCCAGCTTCCACACCAGCAGGCCGTTCATCGCGCCCATCAGCAGCCCAAGCGCGCTTGCAAGAATAAGCAGCGCCCAGACGGGCACGTCCGGGTAATGGAAGTTAATCAGGGCGACAATCATCCCGGTGAGGGCAAGATTGGCCGCCATCGACAGGTCGATGCCTTTGGTGAGCAGCACCATCATCTGTCCGAGCGCGAGGACGATCAGAATGGCGGTGTCATTAAACATTTCCACCAGGTTGCCCGGCGCGATAAACGACGGCACGCGGCTGCCGATGGCGACGATCATCAATACAATCACCGCGCCAAGCAGCGCTTCACGGTGTTTTAAGAGTGAGCTCAGCATTTATGCCGCCTCCTGTTTTGCACCGCTGGCGGCGCTGACGATGGTTTCCGCCGTCGCATCCCCCGCCTGGTATTCGGCGACCATCAGTCCCTCGTGCATTACGATGATGCGGTCCGCCATGCCCATCACTTCGGGGAGTTCGGACGAAACCATAATCACCGCCAGCCCCTGACTGACCAACTCGGACATAAACTGATGAACGGCTGCCTTTGAGCCGATATCAATGCCTTTTGTCGGCTCATCAAGGATGATCACATCAGGGTGTGTTGCCAGCCATTTGCCGATAACGACCTTTTGCTGGTTGCCGCCGGAGAGGGTCTCCACCGCCTGCTTCCAGCTGAAGGCCTTCACGTGCAGACGTTTGGCATACTCGTCTGCCAGCTTCCATTCGCGGTCGTCGTGCAGTACGCCGCTCGGATTGAGCGTGCTGAGCTGAGGCAGGCTGATGTTCTGGGCAATCGGCAGCGCGATAATCGCTCCCTGTTTCTGCCTTTCTTCCGGCACGCAGACAATACCGGCTTTGATGGCATCCGCAGGCTGGCGAAAGCGCCGGGGCTGGCCGTTGAGGGTAATTTCCCCGGACGCTGGCCGCGTAACGCCGGAAAGCGCCTGCATCAGTTCGGTACGCCCGGCACCGACCAGCCCGTAGAAGCCAAGGATTTCGCCTTTACGCAGGGAGAAGGAGATGTTCGCGAACTCGGTCGGGTGGCAGAGGTTTTTCACTTCCAGCACCGTTTCGCCCTTCTCGCAGTCGATTTTCGGGAAGGTTTGCGTAATGGCGCGCCCGACCATCATCGACACCATGCGCTCCTCGGTGATCTCATTTATTGCACCTGCGCCGACGAACGCGCCGTCGCGCAAAATGGTGTAATGGTCCGCCAGCTCAAAAATCTCGTCGAACTTGTGGGAGATAAACAGGATGGCTTTTCCCTCCTGCTTTAAGCGTTCCACAATCTGGTAAAACTCGAGGATTTCATGCTGCGACAGCGCCGCCGTGGGTTCATCAAGAATAACCACCTGCGCCTCAAAGGAGAGCGCGCGGGCAATCGCTACCATGTGACGCTGGGCGATGCTCAGGGTTTTCAGCGTCGCGCGCGGGTCGATTTGCACCTCCAGCCGCGTGAGAATGGCCTGCGCCCGGCGGTGCATCTCCGGCCAGTCGAGTTTTTTCAGGAAACTTTTGTGAAGGTACTGACCGACAAAGATATTTTCGGTGACCGATAGCTCATCGAACAGTACGGTTTCCTGGTGAATGGCGGTGATGCCGATTTTATGCGCCGACTCCGGCGTCGGGAGGTGCACGGGGATCGCTTTGTAGAGGATCTCACCCTCGTCGGGCTGATAAATGCCGGTCATCACTTTGACCAGCGTCGACTTACCCGCGCCGTTTTCGCCGATAAGCGCCGTCACTTTGCCGGGCCACAGCGCAAGCTGCACGTTCTCAAGGGCACGCACGCCGGGAAACACCTTCGTGATGCCAGAAAGCTGTAGCAATGGGGTCATGATAGTTCTCCTGGACAGGGGAATGTGTAGGGCGGGTAAGCGGCAGCGCCACCCGCCTTTTGCCGGATGGCGCTACGCTTATCCGGCCTACAAATCGCATCAAAAGATTTTTGAGAACTTATCAATATTGCTGGCATCGTAGACGAACGGCTCGGCCATCGCGCCGTTGCCGTCCGCATCCAGCTTCACTTTGCCCAGTCTGCCCATGCTGGCCTCGCCTTTCGTGGCCGTACCTTTCACCAGATCATCCGCCAGGTAGGTTGCCGCATAACCGAGGTCGATCGGGTTCCAGATGGCAAAGCTCTTGCTCGCGCCGGATTTCACCGCGCCCGCCATCTCAGACGGCAGGCCTAAGCCGGTGACGTACACTTTGCCAATCTTGCCCTGATCTTTTACCGCCTGCGCTGCGGCCACGATGCCCACGGATGAAGGCGAGACGATGACCTTCAGGTCCGGATAGGTTTTCAGCAGACCGACCGCTTCGCGGTAGCTTTTGTCAGAGAGATCGTCCCCGTAGGCCACCGTCACCAGGTTGACGGAAGGGTACTTCGGCAGCACTTTTTTCATCTCCGCAATCCAGATGTTCTGGTTGGTGGAGGTTGGCGTGGCGCTCAGCACGGCGACGTCGCCCTTTTCCACGTTCAGCGCTTTCAGGGCATCGGCGGCGAGCTTGACGTTGGTTTCGCCAATCAGGGCGTTATTGGACGGATTGAGATGGATTTGACGTCCGGCTTTCGCCACGCCGGAATCCCACGACACAACCTTGATGCCGCGCTGCATCGCTTTTTTCAGCACCGGCACGACGGCGTCCGGATCGTTCGCGGAGATCGCGATCGCATCCACGCCCTGAGCGATCAGCCCGTTCAGCACCTCGATCTGCGCTTCCGCCGTGGTGGTGGTCGGGCCGGTATAAATCACTTTTACATCGCCTAACTCTTTGGCCGCCTCCTGCGCGCCGACGTTCGCTGCTTCGAAGAATCCATTTCCTAAGGACTTCGCCACCAGGGCGATTTTCACTTCTGCTAAAGCGGAACCGGACAACGCCAGAGCGGCAACGGTGAGGATCAAGCTTGCTTTTATTTTCATTGCTTTTACTCCACTGACTTGAGTTAGTTGTAGGGATTGCAGGTGGTTTTCGCCCCGTCTCGGTAAGCGGGGCGCGATGTTGTTAGTTGTACAGATCTAATGCGGACTGCATCGGGGTGACGCCAAAGCGTTTGCCCAGGGCGATCAGCTCTTCCCGGGTGATGGTCTGCTTCATGCCGCCCATGGAGTAGACCTTCACCAGCACCTCCGCGGATTTCTCGGCGGTGTCGATCAGGCCGAAGGTTTCATCCAGCGTCGGGCCGCTGCCGAAAACGCCGTGGAACGGCCACAGCACCAGGGCGTGCTTTTGCATATCCGTCGCGGTCGCCTGGCCGATTTCGTCGGTACCCGGCACCATCCACGGCAGAATGCCGACGCCGTCCGGGAACACCACCAGACACTCGGTGCTGCCTTCCCACAGCTTGCGGGTAAAGAAATCAGAATTATTTTCCAGCACGTAGGTCAGGGCGATCAGGTTAGTGGCGTGGCAGTGCATGATGACGCGGTCTTTGCCGTCAGTCGCCTTGATGCGTTCGCAGTGGGAGAGGAAGTGCGCCGGCAGTTCAGAGGTCGGCACCGCGTCGTCCGTTAGCCCCCACAGAATGTGGTATCCCGCGCCGTCGCTGTCTACCCTCACGACGCCGAGATTGGCTTCCGGGTCCACCTGAACGTTACGGAAGAACTTGCCGGAACCGGTAACGATAAACGGCGTGTTGGCGAGCAGCGGCATCGGCTGGCTCAGGGCGATATAGCGCGGCTTCTGGTGGAAATCGGCGGCAAAGGGCGCGATATCCGCGTCGTCCAGGCGCAACGTGAGATTGCCGCCGTTGCGCTCGTCCCAGCCCTTCAGCCAGGCGTCGGAGGTGGCTTTGATCATGCCCTGGACGAACCAGGAGGTGGTGATGGTCTGCATACAGTGTTTCCTTTGAAAATGCCGGGTGGCGTTACGCTTACCCGGCCTGCTTTTACCTGTAGGCCCGGCATGCAATGCGCTGCCGGGCGATATTTTTTACTGACGAGCGGCGAGAACGTCCTTCTCATACGCCCGCACGTTGTCCAGCCACTGGCTGCCCGCCGGGGCGTCGTGACGCTGGCAGTACATCTCCCACACCGCCTGCCACGGCAGGGATTTCTGCTCTTCCAGCAGGGCCAGGCGCGCGGTGTAATCGCCGCTCTCTTCCAGCTGTTTCAGCGCGGCGGTTGGCTCCAGCAGGGCACGCAGCAGGGCTTTTTTCATGTTACGGGTGCCGATAACCCATGCCGCGATGCGGTTGATGGAGGCGTCGAAGAAGTCGAGCCCGATGTGCACGCGGTCAAACAGATCGTGGCGAATGATTTCGCTGGCAATCGCCTGGGTTTCGTCGTCCAGCAGGACCACGTGGTCGCTGTCCCAGCGCACCGGACGGCTGACGTGCAGCAGCAGGCGCGGCACGTAGAGCATGGCGGCGGAGATTTTGTCGGAGATCACCTCGGTCGGATGGAAGTGGCCAGCATCCAGGCACAGCGCGGTCTGGCGGCTGGTGGCGTAGCCCATGTAGAACTCGTTTGAGCCCACGGTGTAGCTTTCTGCGCCAATGCCGAACAGCTTGCTCTCCACCGCGTCGATATGGTGCGACGGGTCCAGCTTTTCGCTGATGGCTTCATCCAGCGCGGCCAGCAGGCGCTTGCGCGGCGCCAGACGGTCAACGGTGATGTCCTTCATGCCGTCCGGGATCCAGATATTCATCACCGACGGCGTGCCGAGCTGCTCGCCGAAATACGCCGAGACGCGGCGACTGGCCTTCACGTGGTCGATCCAGAACTGCCGGATTTCGTCGTTGGCGTGTGCAAGAGTAAACCCGTCCGCGCTCAGCGGGTGCGAGAAGCAGGACGGGTTAAAATCCAGTCCCAGCCGGTTGGCCTTTGCCCACTCCACCCAGTTCTTAAAGTGTTCCGGTTTGATTTCGTTACGCGCGACCGGCGCGTCGGATTCGAGATAAATCGCGTGCAGGTTCAGGCGTTTTGGCCCCGGGATCAGGCTCAGCGCCAGTTCCAGATCCGCACGCAGTTCGGTGGCGTTGCGCGCTTTGCCCGGGTAGTTACCCGTTGCCTGAATGCCACCCGTCAGGGAACCGCCCGGGTTCTCGAAGCCGGCAACGTCATCACCCTGCCAGCAGTGCATGGAGACGGGCAGACGGTCGAGCTGGCGCAGCGCCTCTTCGACATCCACGCCGACGGCGGCGAAACGCTGTTTAGCCAGGTCCCAGGCTTGTTCAAGTTGAGTGGTCATGCGCAAAGCTCCTTAGTCAGTCGTTTTTGCTGAAACTGCGCCCGGTAGCGGGCAATGTCATGGCAGGGATTGGGGGTGAAGGTGGTCAGGCTGTTATTCGCCGTCACCACCGAACGGAAATCGTCAACGTTTGATAGTTCGTCCAGCGTCATTAGCTGAATGCCGATGTTGCCGAGCGTGGAAGCCTCTACGGGGCCTGCCACCACGGTAATGCCGCAGGCATCGGCGCAGAGCTGGTTCAGCAGCTGGTTCTGGCAGCCGCCGCCCACGATGTGCAGCTGGCTGAACGGTTTACCGCGAAGGTCAGCCAGCTCGCTCAGGATGTCGGCATAGAGCAGGGCGAGACTGTCAAAAATACAGCGTGCCAGCTCGGCGGGGCGGGAAGGTACCGGCTGCCCCGCGTCAAAACAGGCGGCCTGGATCTCAGCGCTCATGTGCACCGGGTTAATAAAGCGGTCGTCGTTCGGGTTAATCAGGAAGGTGCAGGCCTTCAGCTTTTCGGTTTCCGCGATAAGCGCGGGCAGGTCGGTGACGTTCTGCTCTTTCAGCACCCGCTGGAGCAGCCACAGGCCCATGATGTTCTTCAGCACGCGGTAGCGTCCTTCGGCACCGCCTTCGTTGGTGATATTGGCGGCCAGCGCGGCGTCGCTGGTATAGGGCGTTTTGCTCTCAAAACCCATCAGCGACCAGGTGCCGGAGGAGAGATAGGCCGCGTCTTTGCTGGCGAGCGGCGAGGCAATGACCGCGCTTGCGGTGTCGTGACTGGCGACGGCGACAACGGGAATTTCGTTCCCCTGCGGGCAAATCCACTGGCCGATCACGTTGCCCGGATGGGTTGGCGTGCCGAACCAGGACGGCGAGGCGCCCGTCCATGCCAGCAGGTGTTCATCCCAGTTATCGGTGTTGATATTGACCAGCTGCGTGGTGGTGGCGTTGGTGTATTCCCAGTTCATGTTGCCGGTCAGACGATAGCTTAAGTAGTCCGGGATCAGCAGCGCATGCGCCACCTTTTCAACCAGCTCTGGCTGTTGCTCAACCAGCGCCCGCAGCTGATACAGCGTGTTAAACGGCAGAAACTGGATGCCGCTGCGACCATAGATGTTCTCCTTGCCAAGCTGCGCGATGGCGTGCGCCATCAGCCCATCGGTGCGGCTGTCGCGGTAGGAGACGGGCAGGCCGACGCGTTCGCCGTGACGGTCCAGCAGCACGTAATCCACGCCCCAGGTATCAATGCCGATACTGTCGATGCGGATACCGTCTTCGCAGACGTTATGAAGTCCGGTGCGGATCTCCGCTTCCAGCGCATCAATATTCCAGGTCACAAAACCGTCCTGTTTTTGCAGACAATTGGCGAAACGGTGCATTTCGCGAAGCGTAAGGGTGTGCTGGTCACAGTCCCAGGTGGCGAGCATTACACGGCCGCTGGATGCGCCTAAATCGACAGCCACACAATGGCGAAAAGTCATGGTCGGGTCCTTTCTTAAGTCATTAGCGATGAGTGTAAGAAAGGGAAGAAATAGCCACCTTCTCGCCACTGACAGCCCAAATCTCGCGCTGGCAAGAAAGCAAAGGTGAACGTGAGGGAGTTCACAGTTTCCAGTAATGACGGGGTTTGCAGGCAGTGTGACGCTGACCGCATTTCCCGATCTTTCCGCCTGTTTCTTGAAAAACCGGCAGCTTTTGCGCGGTTTACTGTCAAAAATTTAAGGTGAGCGTGGAAGGCCTTAATTACTATTTTGAGAACTTTTCTCATTGGTGGGGACCGTTATGACCGTACTGCACAGCGTCGATTTTTTTCCTTCGGGAGCTTCTCCGGTCGCGATTGAGCCACGGCTTCCTCAGGCTGCATTTCCTGAGCATCATCATGATTTTCATGAGATTGTGATTGTTGAGCACGGAACAGGCATCCACGTGTTTAACGGTCAGCCGTATACCATCAGCGGCGGTACGGTGTGCTTCGTGCGCGACCACGACAGGCACCTGTATGAACATACCGACAACCTGTGCCTGACCAACGTGCTCTATCGTTCTCCGGACGCGTTCCAGTTTCTCTCCGGGCTGAATCAGCTGTTGCCGCAAGAGAAGGATGGCCACTACCCGTCGCACTGGCGGGTGAATCAGTCCACGTTGCAGCAGGTGCGTCAGCTGGTGAGCCAGATGGAGCAGAGCGAGGACGCAGAGGAGACGCACGCGATTGCCACCCGCGAGCTGCTGTTTATGCAGCTGCTGGTGCTGCTGCGCCGCAGCAGCCTGGTGGAAGGGATGGAAAATAACGACGCGCGGCTGAACCAGCTCATGGCCTGGCTGGAAGATCATTTCGCTGAAGATGTCTGCTGGGAAACGCTGGCAGACGACTTTTCGCTCTCGCTGCGCACGCTGCATCGTCAGCTCAAGCAGCATACCGGGCTTACGCCGCAGCGTTACCTTAACCGTCTGCGCCTGATCAAAGCGCGCCATCTTTTACGCCATACCGATGAAAGCGTCACGGATATCGCTTATCGCTGCGGTTTCGGCGACAGTAACCACTTTTCGACGCTGTTTCGCCGGGAATTTAGCTGGTCGCCGCGCGATATTCGTCAGGGGAAAGACGCGTTGCTTCAGTAACGCGAGGGCAGTCACCGTTTTTTTGCCGCAAAAAGGCTAATAATGTCCGGTTATTCGCCCTAGAGGTTGTGGTGTGGCTGCTCAGTTAATTCTTCGCAAAGATGATTTTTTTGCCTCCGCGAGTCAGGCCGTCGCGGTGGCGGACCGCTACCCGCAAAATGTCTTTGCCGAGCACACCCACGAGTTCTGCGAGCTGGTGATGGTGTGGCGTGGCAATGGCTTACACGTTCTCAACGACCGGCCCTACCGCATCACGCGCGGGGATCTGTTTTACATACGCGCCGAAGACAAACACGCCTACGCCTCGGTTAACGATCTGGTGTTGCAGAACGTCATCTACTGCCCTGACAGGCTTAAACTGAATGTCGACTGGGCGGGCAACATTCCGGGCTTTCTGAATGCCGGAGGCGAACCGCACTGGCGCTTAAGCAGCAGCGGCATGGCTCAGGTGCGCCAGACAATTTCCCAGCTGGAGCAGGAGAGCCAGAAGAGCGACCCGGTGGCGAACCAGATGTCGGAGCTGCTTTTCGCCCAGCTGGTGATGACCCTGAAGCGCCATCGTTACGCCACGGATAATCCCTCCGCCACCACGCAGGAAGCGCTGCTGGATAAGCTGATCGCCCGGCTTGCGGGCAGTCTGAACAAGAGTTTCGTGCTGGAAAAATTCTGCGAGCAGGAGCAGTGCAGCGAGCGCGCGCTGCGCCAGCAGTTCCGCACCCAGACGGGAATGACGATAAACCATTACCTGCGCCAGCTGCGCATCTGCCACGCCCAGTATCTGTTACAGCATACCGAGCTGATGGTCAGCGAAGTGGCGATGCGCTGCGGATTTGAGGACAGTAATTACTTTTCGGTGGTGTTTAACCGCGAGGTGGGGATGACGCCGGTTCAGTGGCGTCATCGCAGTCGAAAGGCGGCGTAATCAGTTCGCCATGCCGAGGCCGACAATGTTGGCGGCGATAATAATCACCACGCAGCCCAGGCTCAGCACGCCAACCGGACGACGCCCGGCGTTGTTCCACTCCTTCAGCACCAGCCCAACCAGCCCGCCGCACAGCACGTAGAAGCTCATGTGCAGCATCCAGCTCATATAGTCATACTGCGCCGGAATGCTGGCGTGGCCCCAGGCGTAGAAGAAGAATTGCAGATACCACATCAGGCCGCCGAGCGCGGAGAGCAGAACGTTGGTAAGGATCAGGGGTTTTGCCAGCGAGAAGTCGGCTTTTACCGACAGATTTTTCACTTTTGCCAGACGAATGAAGCAGAAGCCGAGGTTTACCAGCGCGCCGCCGCCCATGATCACCACGTAGCTTGGCAGGGCAACATACAGCGGGTCGACGCCCAGCGCCGCAGCGGCCTCGTGCATCGGTTTGGCGGCATTCATGGCGAACGACATGCCCGCCGAGAAGACGCCGCACATCACCGCCAGCATCAGCCCTTTCTTCAGGTTGAACTCTTCGGCTCTGATGCCCATCTTGCGTTCTTTTAGCTGGCCTGCGCGGGTGACGATCCCCACGCCGATCACCGCCACCAGCACGCCCAGCAGCGTCATCCGGCCGCCCTGGGTGTTGATCAGCACGTCGAAATGGCCGTTAAGAATGGGCGTCATCAGGGTGCCCACTATCAGCGTAATGCCAATCGCGATGCCAATCCCCATCGACATGCCGAGGTAACGCATGGTGAGGCCGTAGTTGATATTACCGATGCCCCACATCGCGCCGAACAGAAACACCGGCAGTAACGTGGAGGCGTTGAAGGAGGAGAAGTAGCCCCAGAAATCGGGCAGCAGCACGGCGCTGATGGTCCACGGCAAAATCAGCCAGGAGACCGTACCGCCAACGGACCACATGGTTTCCCATGACCAGCCTTTAACCTTTTTAAACGGGGCATAGAAACAGGCAGCACTGGCCGCGCCTATCAAATGCCAGAAAATACCCATCGTAATCGCATGATTCATTTAATTATCCTCATCGTTTTTATTGTCGGTGGCTTCCCGCCGACTTGATGAGTGTAAAAATTAGGCGGTTTGGGAACCTTCAGAAGGTTGCCGCACTTTTGTGGAGGGTGGCAATCAGCACGTTAAGCGCGTGAGCAGACTCACAATTTTGTGATTCATCGAAATTGTAATAACCATATAAAAACTACGGCATTGATAATCATTTTCAATATCATTTAATTAACTATAATGAACCAACTGCTTACGCGGCATTAACAGCTGTGCCGCCCGACAATAATGGAGAGGATTATGAGTTATACACTGCCATCCCTGCCGTATGCCTACGACGCACTGGAACCGCATTTCGACAAGCAGACGATGGAAATCCATCACACTAAACACCACCAGACCTACGTGAACAACGCGAATGCTGCGCTGGAAAGCCTGCCAGAGTTCGCTAATCTGCCTGTTGAAGAGCTGATCACCAAGCTGGACCAGCTGCCAGCAGACAAGAAAACCGTACTGCGTAACAACGCGGGCGGTCACGCTAACCACAGCCTGTTCTGGAAAGGCCTGAAAACCGGCACCACCCTTCAGGGCGACCTGAAAGCGGCAATCGAGCGCGACTTCGGCTCCGTTGACAACTTCAAAGCGGAATTCGAAAAAGCCGCTGCAACCCGCTTCGGCTCTGGCTGGGCGTGGCTGGTTCTGAAAGGTGACAAACTGGCGGTCGTTTCTACTGCAAACCAGGACTCCCCGCTGATGGGTGAAGCCATCTCTGGCGCATCCGGCTTCCCAATTCTGGGCCTGGACGTGTGGGAACACGCTTACTACCTGAAGTTCCAGAACCGTCGCCCTGACTACATCAAAGCGTTCTGGGATGTCGTGAACTGGGACGAAGCCGCAGCGCGTTTCGCCGCTAAAAAATAAGGTTGCATTGACGCCTGTGAGAAGCGAGTCTGATGACTCGCTTTTTTTGTATCTGCGTAATGGAGGCAGCGATGCATTACCCGGTGAACGTGTTTACAGGCAAGGTAAGGGAGTACGACGGCAGCCGCCCGAGCGCCATCGCCAAAGTGCAGGTCGACGGTGAGCTGTCGCTGACCGAGCTCGGGCTGGTGGGCGACCAGCAGGCCGAAAAGAAAATCCACGGCGGACCCGATCGCGCGCTGTGCCACTATCCGCGCGAGCACTATCAGCACTGGAAAACCGAATTTCCTGAACAGGCGGACCTCTTCGTCGCGCCCGCGTTTGGCGAAAATCTCTCAACGGAAGGGCTGACGGAAAAGAACGTCTTTATTGGCGATATTTACCGCTGGGGCGATGCCCTGATTCAGGTCACCCAGCCGCGCTCGCCGTGCTTTAAGCTCAACTACCATTTCGGTATTCAGGATATGTCGGCCCAGCTGCAAAACGTGGGCAAAACTGGCTGGCTGTATCGCGTTGTGCAGGCGGGAGAGGTTTCGGCGGACGCGCCGCTTGAGCTCGCGTCGCGCCTGAGTGAGGTGTCGGTGTACGAGGCCTGCGCGATTGCCTGGCATATGCCGTTTGACGATGAACAGTATCATCGCCTGCTGTCGGCGGCGGGGTTGTCTACCAGCTGGACAAGAACGATGCAGAAGCGGCGTATAAGCGGGAAGATCGAGAGCAGTTCGCGGAGATTGTGGGGGAAATAGGTTCCGTAGAAAGGAGGCCGGGTAAGGCGAAGCCGCCACCCGGCACATACCGTTACGAACGCTTATACAGCGGTAGCCACAGCGTTAACCGCAGCCCGCCCAACGGGCTGTCATCGGCTTTCACCCAGCCGCGGTGCTGCTGCATGGCGGTTTCTACAATCGCCAGCCCCAGCCCCGTGCCGCCAGACTCGCGGTCGCGCGCTTCGTCGGTGCGGTAGAACGGACGGAAAATCTGTTCGCGATCTTCCGGACTGACGCCTGGGCCATCGTCATCGACAATGACGGTAATCCCGTCTTTATCCACCGAAAACGCCACTTCAATCTTCGTGTGCGAATAGCGCAGGGCGTTACGCACGATATTCTCCAGCGCGCTTTCCAGCGTGTTGGGGTTACCGTAGAGCGGCCACGGGCCCGGCGGGAAGTTGACGGTGAACGATTTCCCCATCTGCTCCGCTTCGAACGCTGCGTTGTCCAGCACCTCGTGCCACAGGTGATTGGCTTTCACCGTTTCGCTCACCAGCGCGTTTTTCTGCTGGTTACGCGACATCACCAGCAGATCGTTGATCATGCTGTCCAGACGATGCGCTTCCGTCTCAATACGCTCCAGCTCTTTGCTCTCACCGCTGCGGCGGCGCAGCAGGGCGGTGCCCAGCTGTAAGCGAGTGAGCGGCGTACGCAGTTCGTGTGAGATGTCCGACAGCAGGCGTTGCTGGGCAGTCATCATCCGATCGAGCGCGCTGACCATCTGGTTAAAACTGGTCCCGGCGGCCAGGAACTCCTGCGGCCCGGATTCCAGCTCCGGATGCTGTCTGAGATTGCCTTGCGCCACTTCGTCCGCCGCGTTTTTCAGCTTACGCGCCGGTTTCGCCAGGCTCCACGCCAGCCATAACAGCAGCGGAGAACTGACCAGCATCGTGACGATCAGCAGCAAAAGCGGACGGTCAAACAGCAGGTTGATGAAGTCGGACTGGGAACTGCTCGCAGGGCGAATCAGGTAGAGCTGATAGTTATCTTCCCCATCCCGTACCGAGAAAGGGCCGACCATCTCTACCCGACCATATTTCTTTTTCTGTGGGTGATCGGCGTTATCCGCCTGGCCAATAAAGTTGCGGATGATCTGCATCTCATTGCGATCGGCCCCAATCACGCGACCCTCGCTGGTAACCAGCAGCAGCCGTTGTCCGGGGGGCGCCCACTTGTCGATAGCGCGAAACAGCCTGCGCCACCACATAAAATCGTTCGGCGGATCGTTTGCCAGCTCCGCTTCCACGTGCTGCTCGATCATCACGCCCTGACGTTGCTCGCTGTCGAGAAGCTCCGTCATCTGGCGTGAGTCGAGTTTTGGCAACATCAAAACGAGCATTAAAACCAGTGCCAGCGTCAGCCAGAAGATGGCGAAGATGCGGGCGGTTAAGCTGCCTATCATGAAGCGGAAACCATCAGATAACCGCGACCACGCAGGGTTTTAAACCATGGGTGACCGTCTTTACGCTCCGGCAGCTTACGGCGCAGGTTCGAGATATGCATATCGATGGCGCGGTCAAACGGGGTAAGGCGTTTGCCGAGCACTTCCTGGCTTAAGTGTTCACGCGACACCACCTGGCCGAGATGCTGCGCCAGCAGATACAGCAGGGTGAACTCGGTGCCAGTTAGCTCCAGCGTTTCACCGTCGAAGCTCGCTTCCTGGCGGCCCGGGTTCAGGCTCAGGGAGTCCACTTCCAGCGTAGGTGAACTGTTGTCGGTATTCTGCTGCTGCTCGCTCCAGTGAGAACGGCGCAGGATCGCACGAATACGGGCCACCAGTTCACGGTCGTTGAACGGCTTAGGTAAGTAGTCATCCGCGCCCAGCTCAAGGCCGAGGACGCGGTCAAGCTCGCTGCCGCGTGCGGTCAGCATAATAACGGGGGTCTGGTGTGTCTGGCGAAGCTCTTTCAACGTATCAATGCCGTTTTTCTTCGGCATCATGACGTCGAGCAAAAGTAAATCGATGCTGTCGTCAAGGAGACTCAGCGCCTGTTCCCCATCATGGGCAACCAGGACGTTGAAACCTTCCATGTCGAGCAACTCCTTTAAAAGAGATGTGAGCTCTCGGTCATCATCAACTAACAGGATTTTATTCATTGTTTAAATACCTCCGAGGCAGAAATTACGACATCAAGGCTATCTAATCCATGACTTTACGTTGTTTTACACCCCCTGACGCATGTTTGCAGCCTGAATCGTAGACTGTCTCTCGTTGAATCGCGACACGAAAGATTTTGGGAGCAAGTGATGCGCAAAGTTACCGCTGCCGTCATGGCCTCAACGCTGGCCTTCAGTGCGTTTAGCCAGGCTGCTGTAGCTATCATCAGCGATAACGGTTCCTCGGTAGAGGGCGCAACGCAGCACAGCAGCCAAAACCATATGTTTGACGGCATAAGTTTAACCGAACATCAGCGTCAACAGATGCGAGATCTGATGCAGAGGGCACGACACGATCAGCCCCCTGTTAATGTTAGCGAAATGGAGACAATGCATCGCCTTGTCACCGCAGAAAATTTTGACGAAAGCGCTGTACGCGCTCAGGCCGAAAAAATGGCGCAGGAACAGGTTGCCCGCCAGGTAGAAATGGCGAAGGTTCGCAATCAGATGTTCCACCTGCTAACGCCCGAGCAGCAAGCGGTTTTGAACACCAAACATCAGCAACGTATGAACCAGTTGCGTGAGGTTGCACGGATGCAGCGAAGCTCAGATATGACGCTTTTCAGTAGCAATAGCAGTACCCGTAGTAACCAGTAAACCCTGTTTTCCTTGCCATAGACACCATCCCTGTCTTCCCCCACATGATGTGGGGGTTTTTTTTGCCCGTCGTTCAGGTTTGTTAACGCTTTATTCATCCTTTCACTCCACCGCCATCCGTTATACTAGCGCCATGGCATGACAGGAGTGTTTATGAATCAATCCTATGGACGGCTGGTAAGCCGGGCCGCAATAGCCGCGACGGTGACGGCGTCGTGTTTGCTGATCATTAAAATCTTCGCGTGGTGGTACACCGGCTCGGTCAGTATTCTGGCGGCGCTGGTGGATTCTCTGGTGGATATTGCCGCCTCGCTGACCAATCTGCTGGTGGTGCGCTACTCGCTGCAACCGGCGGATGAAGAGCATACGTTTGGGCACGGCAAGGCGGAATCGCTGGCCGCGCTGGCGCAAAGCATGTTTATTTCGGGCTCCGCGCTTTTTCTGTTTTTGACCGGCATTCAGCACCTTATTTCGCCTTCCCCTATGAACGATCCGGGCGTTGGCGTGGTCGTAACGGTAGTTGCACTTATAAGCACACTTGTTCTTGTAACGTTCCAGCGCTGGGTCGTACGCAAAACACAAAGCCAGGCTGTACGGGCCGATATGCTTCATTATCAGTCTGATGTTATGATGAATGGGGCTATTCTTATTGCGCTTGGTCTGGCCTGGTATGGCTGGCATCGGGCGGATGCGTTGTTTGCGTTAGGGATAGGGATCTATATTTTATACAGCGCGTTGCGGATGGGGTATGACGCGGTACAGTCGCTTCTTGACCGTGCGCTTCCGGACGCAGAACGTGATGAAATTTATGCCATCGTGACCAACTGGCCTGGCGTCAGTGGCGCTCACGATCTTCGTACGAGGCAGTCAGGGCCGACCCGCTTTATTCAGATTCATTTGGAAATGGAAGACAACCTGCCACTGGTTCAGGCGCATATGGTCGCTGAACAGGTGGAGCAGGCGATTTTGCAGCGTTACCCTGGGTCAGACGTCATTATTCACCAGGATCCGTGCTCTGTCGTACCCAGGGCGTTTTGAGCTTTCGTAATTCGTTGTAAAAAAGAGAGCCAGACCAGCATTTTGTGGATAAATTACCACCATATGGCCTGACCTGAATCAATTCAGCTGGAAGGGATTGATATACTATTTGCAGTATTCGACGGTTGAACAGTTTCTTCCGGCAGCAGATTTCAATTTTGCATTCCTAAGTTCAGAGGTAGTCATGATTAAGAAAATCGGTGTGTTGACAAGCGGCGGTGATGCGCCGGGCATGAACGCGGCAATCCGTGGGGTTGTCCGTGCAGCGCTGACGGAAGGTCTGGAAGTTTTTGGTATCTATGACGGTTACCTGGGCCTGTATGAAGACCGCATGGTTCAGCTGGACCGCTACAGCGTGTCTGACATGATCAACCGTGGCGGTACTTTCCTCGGTTCTGCGCGCTTCCCGGAATTCCGTGACGAACACATCCGCGAAGTGGCTATCGAAAACATGAAAAAACGTGGCCTGGACGCGCTGGTGGTTATCGGCGGCGACGGCTCGTATATGGGTGCAAAACGTCTGACGGAAATGGGCTTCCCGTGTATCGGCCTGCCTGGCACCATCGATAACGACATTAAAGGCACCGACTACACCATCGGTTACTTCACCGCGCTGGGCACCGTTGTGGAAGCGATTGACCGCCTGCGTGACACCTCTTCCTCTCACCAGCGTATTTCCATCGTTGAAGTGATGGGCCGTTACTGCGGTGACCTGACTCTGGCGGCGGCAATTGCCGGTGGCTGTGAGTTCGTGGTGGTTCCGGAAGTGGAATTCAGCCGTGAAGATCTGGTCGCTGAGATCAAAGCCGGTATCGCGAAAGGTAAGAAACACGCGATCGTTGCCATCACCGAGCACATCTGTGACGTTGACGAACTGGCGAAGTACATCGAAACCGAAACCAAACGCGAAACCCGCGCGACCGTTCTGGGTCACATTCAGCGCGGCGGTTCCCCGGGCCCATACGACCGTATCCTGGCGTCCCGCATGGGTGCGTACGCGATTGAGCTGCTGCTTCAGGGCCACGGCGGCCGCTGCGTTGGTATTCAGAACGAGAAACTGGTTCACCATGACATCATCGACGCCATTGAAAACATGAAGCGTCCGTTCAAAGGTGACTGGCTGGACTGCGCGAAAAAACTGTACTGATTCGTTGTGTTTGTTATGTCCGGTGGCGCTGCGCTTACCGGGCTTACGTAGCGACAAATGTAGGCCGGGTAAGGCGAAGCCGCCACCCGGCTTTTTTGTGCCCCTCCTTTTTTATTCCTCCACGTTATAGCCAATCTTTTTTTATTCTTTAATCATCGGTTAGCTTTCTGGCACGCTGCATTCATCAAAACACTGCATAAGAGAGCTGGGCGATGAAGAAATGGGGCGTGGGGTTAACATTATTGCTGGCATCGACCAGCGTTCTGGCAAAGGACATTCAGTTACTGAACGTGTCGTACGACCCGACGCGTGAGCTGTACGACCAGTACAACAAAGCTTTTGCGGCGCACTGGAAGCAGGAAACCGGCGATAACGTGGTGGTTCGCCAGTCTCACGGCGGTTCCGGTAAGCAGGCGACATCGGTGATCAACGGCATTGAAGCCGATGTGGTTACCCTGGCGCTGGCTTACGATGTGGACGCCATTGCGGAGCGCGGCCGTATCGACAAAAACTGGATCAAACGCCTGCCGGACAACTCTGCACCCTACACCTCGACCATTGTCTTCCTGGTGCGTAAAGGCAACCCGAAACAGATTAAGGACTGGAACGACCTGGTGAAACCGGGCGTGTCGGTCATCACGCCGAACCCGAAAAGCTCCGGCGGCGCACGCTGGAACTACCTGGCGGCCTGGGGCTATGCGCTGCACCACAACAACGGTGACCAGGCGAAAGCACAGGAATTCGTGAAAGCGTTGTTCAAAAACGTCGAGGTGCTGGACTCCGGCGCGCGCGGCGCAACCAATACCTTCGTTGAGCGCGGCATCGGCGACGTGCTGATCGCCTGGGAAAACGAAGCCCTGCTGGCAACCCACGAGCTGGGTAAAGACAAGTTTGAAATCGTGACCCCGAGCGAATCCATCCTCGCTGAACCGACCGTCTCCGTAGTCGATAAGGTTGTTGATAAGAAAGGGACCAAAGCGGTGGCGGAAGCCTACCTGAAGTACCTTTACTCACCGGAAGGTCAGGAAATTGCGGCGAAAAACTTCTATCGCCCGCGCGATGAGGCCATCGCGAAGAAATACGAGAACGCCTTCCCGAAACTGAAGCTGTTTACGATCGATGATGTTTTTGGCGGCTGGACCAAAGCGCAGAAAGAGCATTTCTCCAGCGGCGGCACCTTCGACCAAATCAGCAAGCGCTAGGCGTTTCACAAAGCACGACACGGTAACCCGGTGTGAGAAATCCGCCGGGTTTTTTATTTGGTCATCATTTTGCGTTACTCTTTTGCCTTTACTGAAAACAGGGAACGCGTTGTGAAAAAAATTATCTTACTGATTCTGATCGTTATCGCCCTTGCCGCAGGCGGCGTGTACTGGATGAAAGCGGGTAATCCGAATGCGTTGCGCCATATCGTGCTCGACCAGTGTGTGCCCAACCAGCTGCAAAACCGGAACCCGGCACCGTGTGCACAGGTGAAGCCGGACGCTGGCTACGTGGTGTTTAAAGACCGCAACGGGCCGCTGCAATACCTCCTGATGCCCACGTACCGTATTAACGGCACCGAAAGCCCGCTGCTGACTGAGCCTCAGACGCCGAATTTCTTCTGGCTGGCGTGGCAGTCGCGTAACTTTATGAGCATGAAGCGGGGGGCCGACGTGCCTGACAGCGCCATTTCGCTGACCATCAACTCCCCGACCGGGCGCACGCAAAACCATTTCCATATCCACATCTCCTGCCTGCGCCCGGACGTGCGCGAGAAGCTGAACGCGGCGCAGGGGCAAATCAGCACCCAGTGGCTACCTTTCCCCGGCGGGCTGGAAGGGCATGAGTACCTTGCCCGTCGGGTGACGGAGAATGAACTGGTGCAGCGCAGCCCGTTTATGATGCTGGCGGAAGAGCTGCCGGAAGCCCGCGACCATATGGGACGCTTCGCGCTGGCGATGGCGCAGCAGTCGGACGGCTCGTTTGTACTGCTGGCGACCGAGCGTAACCTGCTGACCTTTAACCGCGCGTCGGCTGAGGAATTACAGGATCATCAATGCGATATCCTGAAGTGACCCCACCATAAATAGCGTTTACTCGCCCTGCCTGTCGCCGTAGACTTGCTGAAAAATTCTACAGGAGACAGGCATGTCGCTCTGGTTAACGCATCCTCTGCTGCTTCCCTCGCTGATCGTCGGCGTCACCATCGTGCTGTGGGCGACGTCGCTGTTGCCAGAATTTATTACCGCGCTGCTGTTCTTCACGGCGGCGATGACCGCCAGAATCGCCCCGCCGGAGGCGATCTTCGGCGGCTTTGCCTCGTCGGCTTTCTGGCTGGTGTTCAGCGGCTTTGTGCTCGGCGTGGCGATCCGGAAAACCGGCCTGGCGGACAGGGCCGCCCGGGCGCTGTCGGCAAAGCTTACCGACTCCTGGGTGCTGATGGTGGCGAGCGTTGTGCTCCTGAGCTATGCCCTGGCGTTCGTCATGCCCTCGAACATGGGGCGTATTGCCCTGCTGATGCCAATTGTTGCCGCAATGGCGAAGCGGGCCGGCATTCCTGATGGCTCGCGGGCGTGGTTTGGCCTCGCGCTTGCCGTAGGCTTTGGCACCTTTCAGCTTTCGGCCACCATCCTGCCCGCCAATGTTCCCAACCTGGTGATGAGCGGCGCGGCGGAGGGTTCATACGGTATCCACCTCAATTATGTCCCTTATTTGCTGCTGCACACGCCGGTGCTGGGCATTCTCAAAGGCCTGATCCTGATTGGCCTGATCTGCTGGCTGTTCCCCGGCAGCCCGAAACCGGCGAAGGATCTGGCGCCATCGGAACCGATGGGGCGTGACGAAAAACGGCTCGCCTGGCTGCTGGCGGCGGTGCTGGTGATGTGGGTGACGGAGAGCTGGCACGGCGTGGGCCCAGCGTGGACGGGGCTGGCAGCCTCGGTCATCGTCATGCTACCGCGCATTGGTTTTATTACCGGCGAGGAGTTCTCCGCCGGGGTGAATATGCGTACCTGTATCTACGTCGCGGGTATTCTCGGGCTGGCGATTACGGTGACGCAAACCGGTATTGGAGCGGCAGTGGGGGAGGCGTTGCTGCATATCATGCCGCTGGATGCAGACAAACCGTTTATCAGCTTCCTGGCGCTGACGGGGATCACCACGGCGCTCAACTTCATTATGACCGCCAACGGCGTTCCGGCGCTGTACACCACGCTGGCGCAGAGCTTTTCGGACGCGACCGGCTTCCCGCTGCTGTCGGTGATCATGATTCAGGTGCTGGGGTATTCCACGCCGCTGCTGCCGTATCAGGCGTCGCCGATTGTGGTGGCGATGGGCTTAGGGAAAGTGCCTGCGAAGGCGGGGATGGTGCTCTGCCTGGCGCTGGCGATAGCGACGTATCTAGTGCTGCTGCCGCTGGATTATCTGTGGTTTAGCCTGCTGGGACGCCTGTAAAAAAGCCCGGTGGCGCTGATGCTTACCGGGCCTACAGAACCGTAGGGCGGGTTAGCGAAGCGCCACCCGCCACAAAGGCAATTACGCCTGCTTAGCCGCTTCTGCTGCTTTAACGATCACCGCGAAAGCGTCAGCCTTCAGGGATGCGCCGCCAACCAGCGCGCCATCGATGTCTGGCTGGGTGAACAGCTCAGCAGCGTTGGATGCGTTAACGGAACCGCCGTACTGGATGATCACTTGCTCAGCCACTTTCGCGTCTGCTTTCGCAATGTGGTCACGGATGAACTTGTGCACCGCCTGAGCCTGCGCAGGAGTTGCAGATTTGCCGGTACCGATCGCCCAGACTGGCTCGTAAGCGATAACCGCGCCTTCGAACGCTGCCGCGCCCTGCGTTTTCAGCACGGCGTCGATCTGACGCGCGCACACTTCTTCGGTTTTGCCCGCTTCGTTTTCAGCTTCGGTTTCACCGATGCACAGCACCGGGATCAGATCCTGCTCTTTCAGCACGGCGAATTTCTTCGCGATGAACTCGTCAGATTCTTTGTGGTAGGTGCGACGCTCGGAGTGGCCGATGATGATGTATTTCGCGCCGATGTCTTTCAGCATTTCAGCGGAGGTTTCACCGGTGAATGCGCCGGACAGGTTAACGTCAACGTTCTGCGCGCCCAGCACGATGTGGCTGCCGTCAGCGGCACGTTTAGCCAGATCCAGGTACATATCCGGCGGAGCGATAGCAACCGCGCAGCCGGTCACGCCAGCCAGCTCTTTACGCAGGTTAGCAACCAGTTCGTTTACCATGTGGCGGCTGCCGTTCAGTTTCCAGTTACCCATCACTAAAGGATGTCGCATTTCAATTCTCCACGCTCAATAAGCGAATTAAGGAATATGGCCACCCTTAAGGGCAGCATGGTCTGTGAATCAGTATAGAGATTTTCCCTCGAAAGGCTTTGCTTTTTGTCATTAATTCGCCCCCTCGAGTGCGTCTGATAACGCCAGCTTAATCGGTTCAACCGCGAAGGTCAGCCCCTTTTCGCCGTTGTCTGCGACGACATAGCGAACGGCGCCTTCCGTATCGGCGTAATAGCGTTTGTTTTTCCCGGCGGTAAGCAATTTTTGCAACTTTTGCTGGCTCTGCGCTTTGGTGAAGGTGGGGGTAAAGGCGCGCAGGATGGCGCTCATGTACTCCAGCGCTTTCGCTTTCGCCGCTTTCTGCTCTGGCCCCTGAATCGGCAGCCAGGTGATCTGCATACTTTTGATTTTTAACGTTCCGCGCTCAAGGGCAGTGGAAGCATACAGATTCTCGTTAATTTTGCTGGCGGCGCGGGTCAGGGTCGGCGTATCGCGGGCACCGTCAATCGCACGAAACTCCCCCAGCGCAAGCGAGGGGTTTTCTTTGTTGAAGGCCTCGCGGAACTGGCTGATAGATTGATCGAAAGAGGGGGCGCCCGCCAGAAGATAGGGCGCGGTGACCGGGGAGGCCGTTTCCGCAGCGAACAGGGGGAAACTGGCGCTCAGCATCGCTAAACACAAATAAAGAGAGTGTGCCGAACTTTTCATCAACATTGCCCCTGGCCGTCATTGCCCATGATTAAAACGATATCTGGTTGGCTTGTCAAAAGGTCACAACTCCAGGGTAAAATGCGGGCTAAACAATAATAAGGAACCTTACATGACCATACAGCAGTGGCTGTTTTCATTCAAAGGGCGTATTGGACGCCGTGACTTCTGGATCTGGATGGCAGCGTGGCTTATCGCCATGCTGCTTCTGTTTTTCGTTGCCTACAACGCCTGGCTGAGCACGCAAACTGCGGCGTTTGCGCTGGTCTGTTTGCTGTGGCCAACTGCGGCGGTGGTGGTGAAGCGTTTGCACGATCGTGGCCGTTCCGGCGCATGGGCTTTCCTGATTATCCTGGCGTGGATGCTGGTGGCGGGGAACTGGGCGATGCTGCCTTCCATCCTCCCGTGGGTGGTGGGCAGACTGCTGCCGACGGTTATCTTTGTGATGATGGTTGTCGAACTGGGCGCGTTTATCGGCACCCAGAGCGAGAACAAATACGGTAAAGATACCCTTGAGGTGAAGTACCGCTGATCACCAGTAGTGTTCAGCGGTCATGTGGCCCGGCCGGCGGCGAAGGTGCTTCGTCATCTGCCGGGTATCTTTCAGCAGCTGCTGCGTATCGCGCACCATCTGCGGGTTGCCGCACAGCATCACGTGGCTGGTTTCGGTATTCATCGGTAAACCCACTGCCTCTTCCAGCGCGCCGCTTTCAAACAGCGCCGGAACGCGGCCGGTTAACGAGCCGGCTGCGGTTTCGCGGCTGACCACCGTCTGAATCTTTAATTTCCCGCCGTAACGCTGTTCCAGCGCCTGCATCTGCGGCAAATAGCTCAGGTCGGCGGCGTAACGCGCGGCGTGGACCAGCACGATGTTCTTAAAGCGCTCCAGATCTTTGCCGTACTCCAGGATAGAGAGATAAGGGCCGATGGCCGTACCGGTCGCCAGCATCCAGAGCGTTTCACAATCCGGAATTTCATCCAGCACAAAGAAGCCTGCCGCGTCGCTGACAATCTGCACCTCATCGCCCGGTTTCAGCGCAGCAAGGCGCGGGCTGAGCTTGCCGTCCGGAACGGTGACCAGATAGAACTCGAGATCCGGGTTATCAGGCGCGTTAACGTAAGAGTAGGCGCGCTGTACGCGTTCACCGTCGATATCCAGCCCGAGCTTTGCAAACTGCCCGGCGGTAAACGGATGAACGGGCGCGTGCAGCGTGAGGCTAAATAGCGCATCGGTCCAGAACTGTACCTTTGTGACTTTACCTGTTACCCAGTCCGCCATGATCTTCTCCTGTGCTGTGTCTCTCTTCTATCTTCCGTACTTGTGGGAAACATTTCCAGCCTATTCGGGCCGGAAAGCTCTATCGATCAAACGGTTTTACAGAATGTGCGTCTGCACGTCCGGGTCTTTGCGATCGAGATAATGAATGGACTGAATGCGGCGAATGGTGCGGGATTTACCGCGGATCAGCAGGGTTTCGGTGGTGGCCATGTTGCCCTTGCGGGTGATGCCGTCCAGCAGATCGCCTTTGGTGATGCCAGTCGCTGAGAAGACCACGTTATCGCTGCGGGCCATATCGCTCAGGGCGAGCACTTTATTGGCTTCGATGCCCATCGCGGCACAGCGCGCCAGCTCGTCTTCACCGATGCGGCGGTTCTCGTCGCTGTCGCCTTTAACCTCATGGCGTGGCAGCAGGCGCGCCTGCATATCACCGTCCAGCGCGCGGATTACTGCCGCAGAGACCACGCCTTCCGGCGCGCCGCCGATGCCGTAAAGCACGTCGACTTCGCTGTCCGGCATGCAGGTCAGAATAGAGGCGGCTACGTCGCCATCCGGAATGGCAAACACGCGCACGCCGAGTGCTTGCAGATAAGAGATGGTGGCGTCGTGGCGCGGTTTCGCCAGAATGGTCACGGTGAGTTCGTTGAGCGGTTTACCCAGCGCCGCCGCGATATTGCGCAGGTTGGCATCCAGCGGCAGGCTGAGGTCGATTGCGCCTTTCGCGCCTGGGCCGACAATCAGCTTTTCCATGTACATGTCCGGCGCGTTGAGGAAGCAGCCTTTATCGCCCACGGCCAGCACCGCCAGCGCATTGGCCTGGCCCATCGCCGTCATGCGCGTGCCTTCAATCGGGTCGACCGCAATATCTACCGCATCGCCTTTGCCGGTCCCGACTTTTTCACCGATGTAGAGCATCGGGGCTTCGTCGATTTCGCCTTCGCCAATGACGATAGTACCGTCGATATTGACCTGATTAAGCACAATGCGCATGGCGTGGACGGCTGCGCCGTCTGCGGTATTTTTGTCGCCACGACCCAGCCACTTATAGCCTGCAAGGGCGGCAGCTTCGGTGACGCGGGAAAACTCGATAGCAAGTTCACGTTTCATGAGGTACTCGTACAATCAAAAGGAATTGCACGAAGTTTATCACAGAGTGGAGAGGGGCGAGGGGGCCGGTGCGGTCGGAGCCCCTCACCTTAACCCTCTCCCCAGAGGAGAGGGAATATAGGCTTACTCGTCGTGCTCTTCCCATGCCAGGGCACGTTTCACCGCTTTCTTCCATCCGCTGTAGCGGTAGTTGCGCTCGGTGGTTTCGATCCCAGGACGGAATTCGCGTTCGATTACCGCTTTTTCCTGAAGCTCATCGAGGTTTTGCCAGAAGCCAACCGCCAGGCCTGCCAGATACGCCGCGCCAAGCGCCGTCACTTCTCGCACCTCAGGACGCTCAACGCGGGTGCCCAGAATGTCGGACTGGAACTGCATCAGGAAGTTGTTGGCCACCGCGCCGCCGTCCACGCGCAGGGCGTGCAGACGAATGCCGGAGTCAGCCTGCATCGCTTCCAGCACGTCGCGCGTCTGGTAGGCGATGGATTCCAGGGTCGCACGGATGATGTGGTTTGAGTTCACACCACGCGTCAGGCCGAAAATCGCGCCGCGGGCGTACGGATCCCAGTACGGTGCGCCCAGACCGGTAAACGCGGGCACCACGTATACGCCGTTGGTGTCTTTTACCTTAGTCGCGAAGTATTCGGAGTCAAACGCATCGCTGATCAGCTTCATCTCGTCGCGCAGCCACTGAATGGAGGCGCCCGCCATGAATACCGCCCCTTCCAGGGCATAGTTCACCTCACCGCGTGGGCCGCAGGCGATGGTGGTCAGCAGACCGTTTTCTGATTTCACCGCTTTCTCACCGGTGTTCATCAGCATAAAGCAGCCGGTACCGTACGTGTTCTTCGCCATCCCTTCCTTAACGCACAGCTGGCCGAACAGCGCCGCCTGCTGGTCACCGGCGATACCGGCGATAGGAATACGCGTGCCGCCTTTACCGCCGATGTTGGTCTGGCCGTACACTTCTGAAGATTTACGCACCTGTGGCAGCATGGCGCGCGGAATGTCCAGCGCGTCCAGCATCTTGTCATCCCACTCCAGGGTGTTGATGTTGAACAGCATGGTGCGCGAGGCGTTGGTGTAGTCGGTGACGTGAACGCGTCCCTGAGTCATCTTCCAGATAAGCCAGGTATCGACGGTGCCGAACAGCAACTCGCCACGTCGTGCGCGCTCGCGTGAACCTTCCACATGGTCGAGGATCCACTTCACTTTGGTGCCGGAGAAATAGGGGTCAATGACCAGACCGGTTGCGCTGCGGATGTACTCTTCCATCCCGTCGCGCTTCAGCTTTTCGCAGATCTCTGACGTGCGGCGGCACTGCCAGACAATGGCGTTGTAGATAGGCTTACCGGTTTCGCGCTCCCAGACAACGGTGGTTTCACGCTGGTTGGTGATACCGATAGCGGCAATCTCGTCAGAACTGATGTCGGCTTTTGCCAGCACTTCCACCAGCGTGGAGCTTTGTGACGCCCAGATCTCCATTGGGTCGTGTTCTACCCAGCCTGGACGCGGATAAATTTGCTCAAATTCGCGTTGAGACACGCTGACAATGTTCGCGTCGTGATCCATTACGACAGCGCGGGAGCTGGTAGTGCCCTGGTCGAGCGCAACGATATATTTTTTTTCGGTCATGGTATGTGTCCCGTAGTCAGATTACAGCGAAGCTTTTTGTTGTGCGGTGGAAGTCGTCTCTTTTTCCTCTTCCACACAGGTGTCGCACGGTAAGTGGCGACCAATCAATTTGCGATAGCCGAATGCGCCCAGCGCTGCCCCTACGATTGGCCCGAACAGCGGAACCAGGAAGTAAGGAATGTCCTTGCCACCAGTGAAGGCGACGTCGCCCCATCCGGCAAAGAAGGCGAAGGTTTTTGGGCCCAGATCGCGCGCCGGGTTCATCGCAAAGCCGGTCAGCGGCCCCATCGACGCACCGATAACCGCAATCAGCAGGCCAATCAGCAGCGGCGCCAGCGGGCCGCGCGGAATGCCGTTTCCGTCGTCGCCCAGCGCCATAATGACGCCCATCAGAATAGCGGTTATCACCATTTCAACTGCGAACGCCTGCACAAAATTAATATGCGGATTCGGATAAGTTGAGAAAATGCCCGCCAGATCAAGACTTTCGACACTACCACGCACCATGTGGTGCGTCTGCTCGAAGTCGATGAAAAGATTGTAATAAAGCCCGTAAACTAACGCCGCTGCGCAAAAGGCGCCGGCAAATTGTGAAATGATGAAAGGGACAACTTTGCGTCCGTCAAAGCACGCGAACAGCCATAATGCGATGGTCACCGCCGGGTTAAGATGTGCGCCGGAAACGCCTGCGGTTAGGTAGATGGCCATCGCCACGCCCAGACCCCAGATAATACTGATTTCCCACTGACCAAAACTGGCACCCGCCACTTTCAGTGCAGCGACACAGCCTACTCCGAAGAATATCAACAACCCGGTACCCAGAAACTCGGCAATGCACTGGCCTTTTAAGGTTGATGTCTGACTCATAATCGGAATCCTGCAAAAGAGTAATGTTTATTGTTTGCGTGACCGCCCGTGACAGTCACGGTGTCCTGTAGACACAGTGTTAATTTATCGTTAACGAGCACAAACGAGAAATATCGAAATCGAAATGTGTGGTCTGTGTCAATAAAATGAGCGTTTTCGCGCCATAAAGCGCGTTTTTGCATCAGATAATGATTGTGGGCTGAATCATTTCTTTAACTTATGGGTTAACAACTTAGGGGTATATGCGGCGAACGCACCAGGACGAGGCCGAAAAGTGTTGCAAACCGCGATCTGCGTGGCATGCCGCTGGACAGGGGCGACGGCGCTCCATACAATCGGAACATATGTTGTGCGCGTTTATCTTAAAGCGTCGCCTTGCAATTCAGGAGAGGTAGGATCATGTCTTTAGAAGTGTTTGAGAAACTGGAATCGAAAGTACAGCAGGCGATTGACACCATCACGCTGCTGCAAATGGAAATTGAAGAGCTGAAAGAGAAGAACAACTCCCTGTCTCAGGAAGTTCAGAACGCTCAGCACAGCCGCGAAGAACTGGAGCGCGAAAACAACCAGCTGCGCGAACAGCAGAACGGCTGGCAGGATCGCTTGCAGGCGCTGCTGGGACGTATGGAAGAAGTCTGATTTCCTTTGGGAATGAATTGAGTAGGCCGGGTAAGGCGAAGCCGCCACCCGGCTTTTTTATAGAGCTCGCTTACCGATTAACTACTCAATATCCAGCGCATCCTCGGAAAGGATAATCCCGGTATTGTCGGCATAAAGGTGGTCGCCGGAGAAGAAGGTTACGCCGCCGAAATTGACGCGCACGTCGCTTTCGCCGATGCCTTCACCCGCTGCGCCAACCGGAATGGCGGCAATGGCCTGAATACCGATATCCAGGTCTTCCAGATCGTCCACCTGGCGCACGGAGCCGTAGACCACAATCCCTTCCCACTCGTTTTGCACAGCAAGGCGGGCGAGGTCTGCATCGATCAGTGCGCGGCGTACTGAACCGCCACCGTCCACCAGCAGGACGCGGCCACGGCCGTTCTCTTCGAGCAGATCGTACAGCAACCCGTTGTCCTCGAAACATTTCACCGTGATGATTTGCCCGCCAAATGACGACCGTCCGCCAAAGTTGGAAAACAGGGGTTCAACGACGTTGACATCTTCCTGGTAGATGTCGCAAAGCTCGGAGGTATCGTATTTCATAGGTTTAACGCTCTGTTGCTGCGAATGTGTTCAGTATATCGTGCGAAATGCGTTGTTGGCAAAATCATCAATTGTTAATTGATATTTGTCAGCTAACTCAGCGTCTGGCTTAAGACAATCCCGATGACGAACAGCAGGTTAGTCAGCAATGCGCCTTTTACCGTGCGTTCCAGCATCGGCGGCATAGCGGCCGGGCTAAGTTCACGCATCACGTAACGGGCCTGCTTAATCAACAGCGGTGCGGCGAGCACGAACAGCCAGCCCCACAGGCTGTGCAGAGAAATCAGGTTGAACAGCGCCAGGCAGACCAGCGCGCCGATGAGCAGGCAAGCGTGATAGCGGCGTGCATTCACCGGTCCCAGACGCACCGCAAGGGTGTTTTTACCGTTCTCGCGGTCGCTGTCGATGTCGCGCAGGTTATTGATGTTTAGCACCGCTGTCGCCAGCAGGCCACAGGCGGTCGCGGGCAGGAACAGGGCAGGGATCACCGTATGTGCCTGCAAATACCAGCTTCCCATCACGCTTAGCCAGCCGAAGAAAACCAGCACGGAGATATCGCCCAGGCCAATGTACCCGTAAGGGCGCGTGCCGACGGTATAGGTAATGGCCGCGATAATGGCGAGCAGGCCCAGCACCAGAAAGCCAATGAAGTCGCTGGTGGTTTTCGAGGCGACCGTCACCAGCGCCAGCCCGGACAGGCAAATTAACACCACGGTGATGATCAACGCCCGCTTCATCTGTGCCTGGGTGATCACCCCTTTTTGCATCCCGCGCAGCGGCCCGATACGGTCAGGCTTGTCGCTGCCTTTTACCGCATCGCCATAATCATTCGCGAGGTTAGAGAGGATTTGCAGCAGCCCGGCGGTAATGAGCGCCAGACCTGCCACCAGCGGATCGAAATGCCCCTGCCACCAGGCAAGCGCGGTGCCGACAATAATGGCGGCAAAAGCCAGAGGAAGCGTTTTAGGGCGCAGACTTTCGAGCCACGCCTGCGTACGGCTGATATCAGTCATAGTTATTTAGCCAATAAAAAATGGGGGCAATAGCCCCCATCAACAGTGATGAAAATGCATTGAACGCGATTATAGAATAAAACGGCTCAGATCTTCATCTGCCACTAACGCATCCAGGTGTTTGCTCACATAGTCTGCGTCAATGGTAATGCTTTGACCGTTAAGGTCGCTCGCATCATAAGAGATGTCTTCCATCAGGCGTTCCAGCACGGTGTGCAGACGACGCGCACCGATGTTCTCGGTGGTCTCGTTGACCTGCCACGCGGCCTGGGCGATGCGCTTGATACCGTCATCGGTAAATTCAATGTTCACGCCTTCGGTCGCCATCAGCGCTTTGTACTGTACGGTCACAGAAGCGTTTGGCTCGGTCAGGATACGTTCGAAATCTTCGGTGGTCAGCGCCTGCAACTCAACGCGGATAGGCAGACGACCCTGGAGTTCCGGGATCAGGTCAGACGGACTGGCAATCTGGAACGCACCGGAGGCGATAAACAGAATGTGGTCAGTTTTCACCATGCCGTGCTTGGTGGAAACGGTGCAACCTTCTACCAGCGGCAGCAGGTCGCGCTGAACGCCTTCGCGGGAAACATCCGGGCCGGACGCGTTGCCGCGCTTACAAATTTTGTCGATTTCGTCGATAAAGACGATACCATGCTGCTCAACGGCGTCGATAGCGTCCTGTTTCAGCTCTTCAGGGTTAACCAGCTTCGCGGCTTCTTCTTCAATCAGCAGCTTCATCGCGTCTTTGATTTTCAGCTTACGTGCTTTTTGCTTCTGGCCGCCCAGGTTCTGGAACATGGACTGCAACTGGCTGGTCATCTCTTCCATGCCCGGAGGCGCCATGATTTCGACGCCCATCGGCGCAGCAGCGAGATCGATCTCAATCTCTTTATCGTCCAGTTCACCCTCGCGCAGCTTTTTGCGGAATGCCTGACGCGCAGCAGAAGGTTCAGCCTGCTGTTCAGCCTGTCCCCAGTTGTTTTTTGCCGGTGGGATCAGCACGTCGAGAATGCGCTCTTCGGCCATCTCTTCGGCGCGATAGCGGTTTTTCTCGATCGCCTGGACGCGCACCATCTTAATTGCCGAATCGGTCAAATCACGGATGATGGAGTCCACTTCTTTGCCCACATAGCCCACTTCGGTGAACTTGGTGGCTTCCACTTTGATGAACGGCGCATTAGCCAGCTTGGCCAGACGACGGGCGATTTCGGTTTTACCCACCCCGGTCGGGCCGATCATCAGGATGTTTTTCGGCGTTACTTCGTGGCGTAGCTCTTCGTCGAGCTGCATGCGACGCCAGCGGTTACGCAGTGCGATAGCCACGGAGCGCTTGGCGTTGTCCTGGCCGATAATGTGTTTGTTCAGTTCGCTGACAATTTCGCGTGGGGTCATTTCAGACATGGGCGATCCTTACGCTTTGGAGGTCAATTCTTCGATGGTGTGATTGTGGTTGGTATAGATGCAGATATCACCTGCAATATCCAACGCTTTCACCGCGATATCGCGCGCGTTCATGTCGGTATTTTCCAACAGCGCACGGGCTGCGGCCTGGGCGTACGGGCCGCCAGAGCCGATGGCAATCAGGTCGTTTTCAGGCTGAACCACGTCACCGTTACCGGTGATGATCAGCGAGGCGTTTTCGTCGGCCACGGCCAGCAGCGCTTCGAGCTTGCGCAGCATGCGGTCGGTACGCCAGTCTTTTGCCAGCTCAACGGCGGCTTTCACCAGATGACCCTGATGCATTTCCAGTTTGCGTTCAAACAGTTCAAACAGCGTGAAGGCATCCGCCGTGCCGCCCGCGAAACCAGCGATCACTTTGTCGTTATAAAGACGACGGACTTTCTTCACGTTGCCTTTCATGACGGTATTACCCAGCGTGGCCTGGCCATCACCGGCAATTACCACCTGGCCGTTACGGCGTACACTTACTATTGTTGTCACGAGCAGACCCCCTGGTTACAGATTCGGGAAACAGAAGCCCTGAGCCTGTGCTCAGGGCTGAATTAAATGATAGATGGGGGGGATTTCGGGGGTTTCAACCCCCGGAGGCGAGTCGAATGCAGTTTGTGTGGCCAGCCACTTTCAAACGGGAAATGGTGCCGTCTGCGTTTTCTTTGCCTTTGACCGGGCCAATCACCACGCGATTCCAGCCGTTATTGGTGGTAATGCGTGAGTCAAATCCTTCAAATGCCAGCTGAGCACGCACCGTTTCGGCCTGCTCGGCGCCTTTAAATGAACCGCACTGAACCATCCAGCGGCGTTCATCTTTTTTCTCCGCCGTCTGCTTCGGCGCCTCGGTCTCTTTGGTGACCGGGGCAGCCTGCTGCGTTTTTGGCTGTTGCGCAGTGGTATGCGCAGGCGTCTGTAACAGATCCTGATACGGCTGTGCCGTTTGCTTCTGCGGCTGCGCTTTCGGCTGCTGCTGGACAGGCTGCGTTTGCACGGTACGCGTCTGTTGCTGCGGTTGGGTGCGCGGCTGCTGTACCGGCTGCGTTTGCGTCCACTGCTGCTGCTGCGTTTGCTGCTGAGCCTGACGCTGGCGCTGCAACGTTTGCTGACGCTGCGCCGGGGTTTGTTCGTTCCACGGCACTTCGTTCAGCTGCGTAGGCTGCTGGCGCATGTCTGCCTGCATCTGAGCGAGCAACTGACGCTGTTCGTCCGTTAGCTGATCGGCATTCTTCACTTCACCCCCGGCAGAAGGTTCGGTAGGCGCACGTACGCCTGGCTGGCGGCTTTCCAGCTCTTTAATGTAGCGCCAGCGCTCTTCAGGCTTCGGAGGCAGGCCGTTACCGACGACCTTGTTGCCCTGAAGGGCTTCAGACTCTTCTTTTTTATGATGCGTAATGAAGTAGAGGCCGCCAATAAAGGCCACCAGCACGGCCGCAGCAATGGCGACCATGGCTGGAGAGACAGCAGACAGGCTACGTTGCTTGCTTTTTGAACTACTCTTTTTGCGTCGCGAAGGTGCCGGCTGGCCGCGACGTACATAATCTCGTTGTGCCACTATCGTTTCGCTGTATTTATTCGTTCGTCAGCCCGCCATGTTACTTAAGCGACGGGGCTTTGACCAGATAAGGGTGTAGAAAGGTATTTACTTTAAGTTAATGCCTGGGTAGAGCCGCGCACAATCAGCTCACAATCCAGTAGCCGTGACCCGCTGCTAACTGTCTGACCGTGCAGCTGATCCAGCAAAAGCAGCATCGCTTCCCGGCCAATGTCATACCGCGGTTGTGCAACGGTCGAAAGCGGCGGATCGCAAAATTCTGAAAGCGAAATATTATCAAAGCCGATAATCGACAGGTCCTGCGGCACGCGCAGGCCGTGACGTTTGGCGTAAGATAATGCGCCCAGCGCCATCACGTCGCTGTGGCAGAACACCGCGGTAGGCGGTTCTGGCAAGGCCAGCAATTTTTCCAGCGCCTGCCCACCCGCTTCAAAGGTGAAATCACCGCGCGCAATGTAGTGCGGATCGACGATAGCCCCGGTACGGCGCAGCGCCTGAACGTAGCCCTGCAACCGGTAATGACACAGCGGCATCTCTTCTGGCCCGGCAATACACCCGATACGCTTATGCCCCAGCTCCTGAAGATAGTTCACGGCGTTGAACGCGGCGGTGAGGTTGTCGATATGTACGGTCGGCAGCTCCAGCTCCGGTGCAAACTCGTTCGCCATGACCATCGGCGGTAGATTGCGCTGTTCTTCGATGCTGGCATCAAACGGCAGGCGCGAGCCAAGCAGCAGCATGCCGTCAATTTGCTTGGTGATGATCAGGTCGATGAACGTTTTTTCCTGCTGGTTCTGGTGGGCACAGTCACCAATCAGCACCAGATAGCCCTGGGCGGCGGCGGTAACCTCAATGCCGCGAATGATTTCGCTGAAGAAGGGATCGCAAATGTCCGGCACGATCACCAGGATGGTGCGGGATTCATTGCGTTTAACGTTGCGTCCCATGGCTTGCGGGAAATAACCCACCTCAAGCGCCGCCTTTTCAACCCGGTTTCGGGTTGCCTGGGAGACTTTGTCAGGGTTCATCAATGCGCGGGATACGGTTGCTGTTGAGACTTGTGCTTTCTCGGCAACGTCTTTCATGGTCGCCGAGGCAACCTCTTTCCTGGACTTCAACGTCTTCTCCTCGCCTGAACACCGAACTGCGTACAGCACCATTTTTACAGATAGTTAATGGAATCGGTTACAGAATTTTCATAAAAAGTGTGAGGCGAGTTAAATTTTTCGATCCGCATTCAGCCTTCAATCGGATCGACGTCCAGAACCCACTTCACTTTTCGCGCTTCCGGCAGGGTATTAATCAGCGCCAGTGTGCCGCTGACGATCTGCTGTAAACGGATACGCGAAGGGTGCTGAAGCAAGAGTTGCCAGCGGAAACGGCCACCGCGTTTCGGGGCAAGCGCAGGGACCGGACCTAAAATCCACAGCTGATTATCCACCAGCGGGCTGGCTTGCAGGAGGTTTCTCAGCTGTTGCAGGAACAGCGGCGCCTGCTGGTTGTTATGATCTTCCGCACGGATGATGACGTGGCTGGTCCACGGGGGAAGCTGCATCGTCTGGCGTTCAGCCAGCGCCTGGTCTGCGAAGGCGTCATAGCCTTTATGCAGCAGGGTTTGCAGCAGCGGATGTTCAGGGTGGTGCGTTTGCAGTACGACCTCGCCCTGTTTACCCGCGCGTCCGGCGCGCCCGGCAACCTGGGTATAAAGCTGGGCGAAACGCTCGGCGGAGCGGAAATCTGCCGAGAACAGCGCGCCGTCGACGTCCAGCAGGGCGACCAGCGTCACGTCCGGGAAGTGGTGCCCTTTCGCCAGCATCTGAGTGCCAATCAGGATGCGCGCCCCGCCGCGATGCACTTCCGCCAGCTGCTGCTCCAGCGCTCCTTTACGGCTGGTGGTGTCCCGGTCGATACGGGAGATGGGCACGTCCGGGAAGAAGGGCGCGAGTGCCTGTTCAAGCTGTTCTGTTCCCAGACCGACCGGGACGATGTGCGTTGAGCCGCAGGAGGGGCACTGGCGGGGAACCGGACGCTGGCTGTCGCAGTGATGGCAGCGCAGGTGGCGCTGGGCCTGGTGGAAGGTGTAGTAGTGATCGCAGCGCGGGCACTCGGCAATCCAGCCGCAGTCGTGGCACAGCAGGGCGGGGGCAAATCCGCGACGGTTGAGGAACAGAATGACCTGGTTCCCCGCCTGCAAATGCTGGCGCATGCGGGTGATAAGCGCGGGCGCTAGCCCCGCCTGGACCTGCTGGCCTTTCAGATCCAGTACGTGCTGAATGGCCGGGCGGGCATTCCCTGCGCGGCGCGTCAGGCGCAGCATGTGGTATTTACGCTGGCGCACGTTGTGCAGCGTTTCGAGCGCAGGCGTGGCAGACCCGAGAATAATGGGGATTTGCTCGCTGTGGGCGCGGTACACGGCTAAGTCGCGGGCGTGATAGCGCCAGCCTTCCTGCTGTTTATAGGAGCTGTCGTGTTCTTCATCAATCACGATAACGCCGAGGTTTTTAAACGGCGTAAACAGTGAGGAGCGGGTGCCGATAACAATCGCCGCTTCGCCATTTTTCGCCTTCAGCCAGGCGCTGAGGCGCTCGCTGTCGTTCAGGCCGGAGTGCAGCACCTCAACGGGCGCGTTAAAGCGTTCACGGAAGCGGGCGATGGTTTGCGGCGTCAGGCCGATTTCCGGCACCATCACTAGCGCTTGTTTCCCCTGCGCGAGCACGTTTTCCAGCACGCTCAGATAAACTTCGGTTTTACCGGAGCCGGTGACGCCCGCCAGCAGCCAGGCGGAGAAACGATCGGCGGCGCTGTGAATCGCGCCCACGGCGGTGGCCTGCTCGGTATTCAGACGCAGGCGATCGCCCGACACGGAAAAGCCATCGCGCCAGTCGTGAAGGGCAGGTGCTTCGCTGGCCAGCTCGCTCAGCCCTTTCTTCCTTAATGCCTGTAACGCGGTTTCGCTCACCTCAAGCTCGTCGATCTGATGGCGCCAGATTTTTCCCTGACGCAGCGCGGCCAGCGCCTGCTGCTGTTTCTGCGAGCGCTTCAGGCTATTAATGTCGACCGCCTGACCCTGCTCGGTGGCAAACCAGTACCACATGGGCGCATGGCTGGCGCGCTTGCCCTGACGCAGCATGATGGGCAGGGCGTGGAACAGGACGTCGCCAACCGGATGATGATAGTAATCCGCCGCCCACAGCAGCAGCCGCCAGGTACTTGAAGAGTAAACCGGTTCATCGTCCAGCACCTCAACGACCGATTTCAGCTCGTTAAGGGGCAGTTCGCTTTTATCGCTGATGGACACGACGATCCCGACGCGCTGCTGTTTGCCAAACGGCACGGTCACACGACAGCCCGCTTTGGCGCTCATGCTGTCGGGCAGCAGGTAGTCAAAGGTGCGGGGAAGCGGAACGGGCAGGGCAACGTGAGCGACGGGCATCGAATCTTCCTGACTTGAAAAGTGGCGCGTTAGTATACACATTAGTGAAAGCGGCGTGCGGATCAGTTTGCATACGTTGGTCAAATTCTGTATGATTCGCCGCCTTTGGTGTATTTTACGCCAAAGAACTTACATTCAACATCGCGTGGTGTCTGGCGTTAGGGCTGGAAGAGCGACGCGGCCTTAACTGAGGTTCTCCCATGAAAAAAGATATTCACCCGAAATACGAAATGATTACTGCAAACTGCTCTTGCGGTAACTCTATCCAGATCCGCTCCACCGTGGGTCACGATCTGAACCTGGACGTGTGCGGCAAATGCCACCCGTTCTACACTGGTAAGCAGCGTGATGTTGCAACCGGTGGCCGTGTTGACCGCTTCAACAAGCGTTTCAGCATCCCGGGCGCTAAATAAGCATCCAGAAGAAACCGCCTCCGGGCGGTTTTTTTGTGCCTGTAATATCTCACTTGAATTAATTTTAAATTTATATTCCCACCTTAAATATATATTTTAAATTTCCCGAAAAATAAACATCGTCATTCAATATAATCCTATTTATACGGATAGTGAGCTTTATCTCTGTATTCTTGGCCTGTTTGCCATTTTATCGCCTTACATGGCAATAAATAAAAGGTTTCCCTCTGCGGGTAAAATTACACTGCGCTCGACATATATTCTTATTTGCCATTTGAGCAGCGATGGCTTTCAGGGTGTATTTACGTGAGGGAAAAAGGATGAAGCTGAAGCAATTGTTATTCGTGCTTCCATTACTATCGTGCGCGGCGCAGGCGGGGTATGTGGATTACCGACACGAGTATTACGATGATGGACGTAACTATGATCGTGTATACATGTCACACCGTTTCGGTACGGGCTTTGGGGTAGCTGTAGAGGCCGTCTCACGCTCCGATGAAAAGCAATCTAATGATGCGCTCACTAATATGGAGAGCAACAGCAACGAATATACTGCCAGCTATCAGTTCACCTGGCAGGGATTTATCTGGCAGCCGGGTGTCGCCGTTGAAATGGGCGACGATATGGCTATTTATAAACCGTATTTACGCGTGCAGTATAATATTAACGAAAGCTGGTGGACGGCGTTCCGTTATCGTTCTGAATATACTCGCCGTAATGCAGACGGTAAAGATGACCGTATGGTATATCGCCCCGAAATGTGGCTGGGATATAATATCGAAAACTGGATGTTCGAACTGAACGGAATTTATAAGTTCGCCGACAATGAAGATCTGTATAACAACAAAAAAGAGGATTATGAATATAACTTCCGCGTGGCGTATAACATCGATTCGTGGGTGCCATTTGTGAAAGTGGGTAATGTCTCTTCCGGCTACAACACCGCTACCACTGACGACCGACAGACGCGTCTGCGTGTAGGCTTAGGCTACAACTTCTGAGCAACCATCCCGCTGAGTACCCTCAGCGGGATCGCACCGCAGTTAGTATTCCCACGTCTCCGGGTCGATGCCCAGTTCACGCATGATCACCTTCGCCTCTTCCGGGATTTCATCACTGCGCTCTTTGCGCAAATCTTCATCGTTTGGCAACGGTTGACCGGTAAACGCATGCAGGAACGCTTCGCACAGCAGTTCGCTGTTGGTGGCGTGACGCAGGTTGTTCACCTGACGACGCGTGCGTTCATCGGTGAGGATCTTCAACACCTTCAGAGGAATGGAAACCGTGATTTTCTTGACTTGCTCACTCTTCTTACCGTGCTCAGCGTATGGGCTGATATATTCGCCGCTCCATTCAGCCATGAGATACCTTTAATCCTCTCAGTCATTAATCTAAAGGCGCAAAACCGGCAACTGACGGGTTTTGAACCGTACTCTTGCGTAGTTTACCGTAGAGACGATACCGAGGCACGGATATTGCCGCTGTAGCGTGTCCTAAAGCATATAATTTTAACGGCTATTTGCGCATTGCTCAATCTATACGCAAAGAAGTTTAGATGTCCAGATGTATTGACGTCCATACTTTCAATGTTTACTCTGGTGCCTGACTTTTCACCTCATTCGCCAGGAAGCCTCACCATGACGCGTAAACAGGCCACCATCGCAGTGCGTAGCGGATTGAACGATGACGAGCAGTACGGCTGCGTTGTCCCGCCGATTCATCTCTCCAGTACCTACAATTTCACCGGATTTAATGAACCCCGCGCGCATGATTACTCGCGTCGCGGCAATCCTACGCGTGACGTCACTCAGCGCGCGCTGGCGGAACTGGAAGGCGGCGCGGGTGCGGTATTAACCAATACCGGCATGTCTGCTATTCACCTGGTGACCACGGTGTTCCTGAAGCCTGGCGATCTGCTTGTAGCACCGCACGACTGTTACGGCGGCAGCTATCGTCTGTTTGACAGCCTGGCAAAGCGTGGCTGCTACCGCGTGTTGTTTGTCGATCAAAACGACGAACAGGCGCTGAAACAGGCGCTTGCCGAGCAGCCGAAGCTGGTTCTGGTGGAAAGTCCAAGCAACCCATTGTTGCGCGTTGTCGACATTGCGAAAATTTGTCAGCTCGCAAGGGATGCGGGAGCGATAAGTGTAGTGGATAATACGTTCCTCAGTCCGGCCCTTCAGAACCCACTGGCACTGGGTGCCGATCTGGTGTTGCATTCATGCACTAAATATCTGAACGGCCATTCTGACGTGGTGGCGGGCGTGGTGATTGCAAAAGATCCCGACGTTGTTACGGAACTGGCATGGTGGGCCAATAATATCGGCGTCACCGCGGGCGCGTTCGACAGCTACCTGCTGTTACGCGGCATCCGCACGCTGTCGCCGCGTATGGACGTGGCGCAGCGCAATGCCCAGGCGATCGTGGATTTCCTGCAAACCCAGCCGCTGGTGAAGAAGCTTTATCACCCGTCGCTGCCGGAAAACCAGGGGCACGAAATTGCCGCGCGCCAGCAGAAGGGATTTGGCGCGATGTTAAGTTTTGAACTGGATGGTGACGAGCAAACGCTGCGTCGCTTCCTGAGCGGGTTGTCATTGTTTACGCTGGCGGAATCCTTAGGGGGAGTTGAGAGCTTGATCTCCCACGCCGCAACCATGACGCACGCAGGTATGGCACCGGAAGCACGTGCCGCCGCCGGGATTTCCGAGACGCTGCTGCGTATCTCGACCGGTATTGAAGATTCTGAAGATTTAATTGCCGACCTGGAAAATGGCTTCCGGGTCGCAGCCAAGGGGTAATCATGAGTGTGATAGCGCAGGCAGGGGCGAAGGGTCGTCAGCTGCACAAGTTTGGTGGTAGTAGTCTTGCTGATGTGAAATGTTACCTGCGTGTCGCAGGGATCATGACCGAGTATTCACAGCCGGGGGACATGATGGTTGTCTCCGCGGCGGGCAGCACCACCAACCAGTTGATCAGCTGGCTGAAACTGAGCCAGACCGATCGCCTCTCTGCGCATCAGGTGCAACAGTCTTTACGTCGTTACCAGAGCGAGCTGATTGCCGGCCTGCTGCCTGCGGACGTGGCGGACGGGCTGATTAGTGCCTTCACGCACGACCTTGAGCGTCTGGCGGCCCTGCTGGACAGCGGGATCACCGATGCGGTGTATGCCGAAGTGGTGGGTCACGGTGAAGTGTGGTCTGCGCGCCTGATGGCCGCCGTGCTGCAACATCTTGGCGTGGACGCCGCCTGGCTCGACGCGCGTGATTTCCTGCGTGCTGAACGCGCCGCACAGCCGCAGGTGGACGAAGGGCTGTCCTATCCGCTGCTGCAACAGTTGCTGGTGCAACATCCCGGGAAACGTATTGTCGTCACCGGCTTTATCAGCCGCAGCAACGCGGGCGAAACCGTACTGCTGGGCCGCAACGGCTCTGACTACTCGGCAACGCAGATCGGTGCCCTGGCGGGCGTATCCCGCGTCACCATCTGGAGCGATGTCGCGGGTGTGTACAGCGCGGATCCGCGTAAAGTAAAAGATGCCTGCCTGCTGCCGCTGCTGCGTCTCGACGAAGCGAGCGAGCTGGCGCGTCTGGCGGCCCCGGTACTGCATGCGCGCACGCTACAGCCGGTTTCCGGCAGCGACATTGACCTGCAACTACGCTGTAGCTACACGCCGGATCAGGGCTCCACCCGCATTGAGCGCGTGCTGGCATCCGGCACGGGGGCGCGTATTGTCACCAGTCATGATGACATCTGCCTGATTGAGTTCCAGGTGCCTGCGGGCCAGGACTTCAGGCTGGCGCATAAAGATATCGATACGATCCTGAAACGTGCGCAGGTACGTCCGCTGGCCGTTGGCGTGCATAATGACCGCCAGCTGTTGCAGTTCTGCTATACCGCCGAAGTGGTGGACAGCGCATTAAAAATTCTTGATGAAGCGGGCCTGCCGGGCGAGCTTCGCCTGCGTCAGGGGCTGGCGCTGGTGGCGATGGTGGGCGCGGGCGTCACCCGTAATCCGCTGCACTGCCACCGCTTCTGGCAGCAGCTAAAAGGCCAGCCGGTTGAGTTTACCTGGCAGTCGGAAGAGGGCATCAGCCTGGTTGCCGTGCTGCGTAAAGGGCCAACTGAGAGCCTGATTCAGGGCCTGCACACCTCGTTGTTCCGCGCGGAGAAACGCATCGGCCTGGTGCTGTTCGGGAAAGGGAATATCGGTTCCCGCTGGCTGGAGCTGTTCGCCCGTGAGCAGGTGACGCTTTCGGCGCGTACCGGATTCGAATTTATTCTTGCGGGCGTGGTGGACAGCCGCCGCAGCCTGCTGAACTACGAAGGGCTGGACGCCAGCCGGGCGCTGGCCTTCTTTAACGATGAAGCCGTTGAGCAGGATGAAGAGTCGCTGTTCCTGTGGATGCGCGCGCACCCGTATGACGATCTGGTGGTACTGGACGTTACCGCCAGCGAACAGCTGGCCGATCAGTATCTGGATTTCGCCAGCCACGGTTTCCACGTCATCAGCGCCAACAAGCTGGCGGGAGCGAGCAGTACCGATAAATACCGCCAGATCCACGACGCGTTCGAAAAAACGGGCCGTCACTGGCTTTACAACGCCACCGTTGGCGCAGGTCTGCCGGTTAACCATACCGTGCGTGACCTGATTGAAAGCGGCGACAGCATTCTGGCGCTGAGCGGCATATTCTCCGGCACGCTCTCCTGGCTGTTTTTGCAGTTTGATGGCACCGTTCCGTTCACCGACCTGGTGGATCAAGCGTGGCAGCAGGGCTTAACCGAGCCGGATCCGCGCGTTGACCTTGCCGGTAAAGACGTGATGCGCAAGCTGGTGATCCTGGCGCGTGAAGCGGGCTACGACATTGAACCGGGTCAGGTGCGCGTTGAGTCGCTGGTGCCTGCGTGCTGCGAGGAAGGGTCCGTTGATCACTTCTTCGAGAACGGCGATGAGCTGAACGAGCAGATGGTGCAGCGCCTGGAAGCGGCAAACGAGATGGGCCTGGTGCTGCGCTACGTGGCACGCTTCGAGGCGAACGGTAAAGCGCGCGTGGGCGTGGAGGCGGTGCGTCCTGAGCATCCGCTGGCCGCCCTGCTGCCGTGCGATAACGTCTTCGCCATCGAAAGCCGCTGGTACCGCGATAACCCGCTTGTGATCCGTGGCCCGGGCGCGGGACGCGATGTCACCGCCGGGGCAATCCAGTCTGACATCAACCGTCTGGCTAAGCTGCTGTAATCTCGCTTGTTTCCTCTCCCTGTGGGAGAGGGTTAGGGTGAGGGCAGCAGACCGCACTCACCCCCATCATGAACGCCCCTCATCTTCCCTGAGCAATCCTCACCGTTATTGTTGATTATTTCAGTTGACGCCACTCCGCTTTTCCGTCATTTTTACATCTGGACGTCTAAACGTATAGAAGTTCATAGCACAATAAACAACGACACGCGAAAGGTAGAGGTAAGGTATGAGCTTTTTTCACGCCAACCAGCGGGAAGCCCTGAATCAGAGCCTGGCAGAAGTTAACGGCCAGATTAACGTCTCTTTTGAATTTTTCCCGCCGCGCACCAGTGAAATGGAGCAAACCCTGTGGAGCTCTATCGATCGCCTGAGCAGTCTTAAACCGAAGTTTGTTTCCGTAACCTACGGGGCCAACTCCGGCGAGCGTGACCGCACGCACAGCATCATTAAGGGCATTAAAGACCGAACCGGCCTGGAAGCGGCGCCGCACCTGACCTGTATCGACGCCACCCGCGACGAGCTGCGCGCCATCGCTCAGGACTACTGGAATAACGGCATTCGCCACATTGTGGCCCTGCGCGGCGACCTTCCGCCGGGCAGCGGTAAGCCAGAGATGTTTGCTGCCGATCTGGTCGGGCTGCTGAAAGAGGTGGCGGACTTCGATATTTCCGTTGCGGCGTATCCTGAAGTACACCCGGAAGCAAAAAGCGCCCAGGCCGACCTGCTGAACCTGAAGCGTAAAGTGGAGGCCGGTGCCAACCGCGCGATTACTCAGTTCTTCTTTGACGTGGAAAGCTATCTGCGCTTTCGCGACCGCTGCGTCTCGGCGGGTATTGATGTTGAAATCATCCCGGGCATTTTGCCGGTCTCGAACTTCAAACAGGCGAAGAAGTTCGCCGATATGACTAACGTTCGCATTCCGCTGTGGATGTCCAAAATGTACGAAGGGCTGGACGACGATCCGGAAACGCGCAAGCTGGTGGGCGCCAATATCGCCATGGACATGGTGAAGATCTTGAGCCGCGAAGGGGTGAAGGATTTCCACTTCTACACGCTGAACCGCGCGGAAATGAGTTACGCCATTTGCCACACGCTGGGCGTTCGTCCTGCCCTGTAAAGCAAAATCCCTCACAAAGATGAGGGATTTTTAATCGAACCGATAGTTAAAAGGTATTAACTATCGAATCTGTGGATTAATTCAACTATCTCTTATCGCTAGTGGTGTATATCGTAACGGTAACACTGTAAAGGGAGCATAGCGATGAGCATGTCAGACGAGACCAATAACGCGGCATCCGCCGGCAAATGTCCGTTCCATCAGGGCGGCGTCGATCATAGCGCGGGTGCAGGTACCAGCAGCAAAGAGTGGTGGCCTAAACAACTCCGCATCGATCTACTTAATCAACACTCCAGCCGTTCAAACCCACTGGGTGAAGACTTCGACTACCGCAAAGAATTCAGCAAGCTCGACTATTCTGCCCTTAAGGGCGATCTCAAGGCCCTGTTAACCGATTCTCAGCCGTGGTGGCCTGCCGACTGGGGCAGCTATGCGGGCCTGTTTATCCGTATGGCCTGGCACGGCGCGGGCACCTATCGCTCCGTGGACGGTCGCGGTGGCGCAGGTCGCGGTCAGCAGCGCTTCGCGCCCCTGAACTCCTGGCCGGATAACGTCAGCCTGGACAAGGCGCGCCGCCTGCTGTGGCCAGTCAAGCAAAAATACGGACAAAAAATCTCCTGGGCCGACCTGTTTATCCTCGCGGGTAACGTGGCGCTGGAGAACTCCGGCTTCCGCACCTTTGGTTTTGGTGCCGGGCGTGAAGACGTCTGGGAACCGGATCTGGACGTGAACTGGGGCGATGAAAAAGCCTGGCTGACCCACCGTGACCCGGAAGCGCTGGCGAAGCGCCCGCTGGCGGCCACTGAAATGGGCCTGATTTACGTTAATCCGGAAGGACCAAATGCCAGCGGTGAACCGTTGTCCGCGGCGGCAGCAATCCGCGCCACCTTTGGCAACATGGGCATGAACGATGAAGAGACCGTCGCACTGATTGCCGGCGGCCATACGCTCGGTAAAACGCACGGCGCAGGGGAAGCCACGCACGTGGGCACCGACCCGGAAGCGTCGCCGATTGAAGCGCAGGGCTTAGGCTGGACCAGCACCCACGGCACCGGAATTGGCGCTGACGCCATTACCTCCGGGCTGGAAGTCATCTGGTCGCAAACCCCGACCCAGTGGAGCAACTACTTCTTTGAGAACCTGTTCAAGTACGAATGGGTGCAGACCCGCAGCCCGGCGGGCGCGATTCAGTTTGAAGCCGTGGATGCGCCAGAGATCATGCCTGACCCGTTCGACCCGTCGAAAAAACGTAAGCCAACCATGCTGGTCACCGACCTGACGCTGCGTTTTGACCCGGAATTCGAGAAAATTTCCCGTCGCTTCCTGAACGATCCGCAGGCCTTCAACGAAGCCTTCGCGCGCGCGTGGTTCAAACTGACCCACCGCGATATGGGGCCAAAAGCGCGGTACATCGGCCCGGAAGTGCCGAAAGAAGATCTGATTTGGCAGGATCCACTGCCTCAGCCGGTGTTCCATCCAACGCAGGAAGATATCGAAAGCCTGAAAGCGGAAATCGCGGCCTCGGGACTCTCCGTGAGCGAGCTGGTTTCCGTGGCCTGGGCGTCGGCATCCACCTTCCGCGGCGGCGACAAGCGTGGCGGCGCCAACGGTGCACGTCTGGCGCTGGCGCCTCAGCGCGACTGGGACGTTAACGCCGCAGCGGTTCGCGCGCTGCCGGCGCTGGAAGCGATCCAGCGCACCACCAACAAAGCGTCACTTGCGGATATCATCGTGCTGGCGGGCGTTGTGGGCGTTGAGCAGGCAGCGAAAGCGGCAGGCGTTTACGTCAACGTGCCGTTCACGCCGGGCCGTGTGGATGCACGTCAGGACCAGACGGATATCGAGATGTTTAACCTGCTCGAGCCGATTGCCGACGGTTTCCGTAACTATCGCGCACAGGTGGATGTGTCTACCACCGAGTCGCTGCTGATCGACAAAGCCCAGCAGCTGACCCTGACCGCGCCGGAGCTGACGGTGCTGATCGGCGGCCTGCGCGTACTGGGTGCAAACTTCGACGGCAGCAAGAATGGCGTGTTCACTAACCGCGAGGGCGTGCTGAGCAACGATTTCTTCGTGAACCTGCTGGATATGAACACCCAGTGGAAAGCGATCGACGACTCAAACGAGCTGTTTGCCGGGAGCGATCGCGCCAGCGGCGAGGTGAAATACACCGCCACCCGCGCTGACCTGGTCTTCGGTTCAAACGCTGTCCTGCGCGCGCTGGCCGAGGTTTACGCCAGCAGCGATGCGCACGAAAAGTTCGTTCGTGATTTCGTTGCCGCGTGGGCGCGAGTGATGGATTTGGACCGGTTTGACGTGAAGTAACCCTTGTGCCGGGTGGCGGCTACGCCTTACCCGGCTTTTTTATTACTCCCACTCCTGGAGGAAACGCTGTCCGTACTGGTCCGCAACCAGCAGCGCCGCATACACCTGATCCGCCGTTACGCCGCCAGGCATGTTATGAATGGTTTCCCCTTCGGCACAGGACGCTTCCGCGATCAGCCGCATTTTGGCCGGGATATCCTCTTTGATGTTTAGCTGCGCCAGGGTGATCGGCAGCCCAACGCTGTGGCAAAGCGCGGCGACGGTCTCTATTTCTTCAACCGGCGCGTTCTCCAGAACCAGCTGCGTCAGCGTGCCGAACGCGACCTTTTCACCGTGGTAGAAATGATGTGCATCCGGTACCGCCGTCATGCCGTTGTGAATGGCGTGCGCCGCCGCCAGACCGCCGCTTTCAAAACCCACGCCGCTGAGATAGGTGTTGGCTTCGATAATGCGTTCCAGCGCGGGCGTCACCACGTGCTGCTCTGCCGCCAGCATCGCTTTCTCACCCTCTTCAACCAGCGTGTTGTAGCACAGCTCTGCCAGCGCTAGCGCCGCCTGCGTGCACTTGCCGCCCGCCATGGTCGTGGCGCCGCTGCGCGAGCAGGCGCGCGCTTCAAACCAGGTAGCCAGCGCGTCGCCAATCCCGGCGGCGAGCAGGCGAGCTGGTGCACCCGCCACCACTTTGGTGTCGACAATCACCATGTTCGGGTTGTGCGGCAGCATCAGATAACGCTCGAACTCACCGCTGTCGGTGTAAATCACGGACAGGGCGCTGCACGGCGCATCGGTGGAGGCGATGGTCGGGGCAACGGCAACCGGAACGTTCATAAAGTGCGCAAGCGCTTTGGCAGTATCCAGCGTTTTACCGCCGCCGATACCCAGCACTGCCAGACAGTCGGCGCTGTCGGCCAGTTTTTTCAGACGATCGATTTCATTTTGCGAACATTCGCCGCCAAACGGCGCAATTTCGGCATGGAGATCGGCTTGTCTGAAGCTCTGGCGCAGGGTTTCTTCAGCAAAACCCAGCACAAACTTATCGCCCACCACCAGCCAGCGGGCTGCCAGCGGCTTCAGATAGTCGCCGAGACGGGTGAGCACATCAGCACCCTGGATGTATTTTCCCGGGGATTGAATAATACGGTCCATAACATTACTCCCTTAGCGTTTGAGGTAAATCCTGTCCTGTTCGAACGGCTCTGAGAGTGACTCTACTCCCGGCGTGCCGGACATTTGTTGCGCTATGTCTAAGGGAAGCGTGATTGCCTTACGGGCGGTAGGGAAGAGGGAAGCTCGAGATGTGCCCGGCAGGCTTAGCGCTGCCGGGCATTAAGCATTAACCGGTGTTACGCATACCCGCCGCAACGCCGGCAATCGTCACCATCAGCGCCTGTTCAACGCGCGGATCCGGCTCTTTACCTTCCTCTTCCGCCAGGCGGGAACGGTGCAGCAGTTCAGCCTGTAAAACGTTCAGCGGGTCGGTGTAGATGTTACGCAACTGGATTGATTCGGCGATCCACGGCAGGTCTTCCATCAGGTGGGAATCGTTGGCGATATCCAGCACCACCTTGATGTCGCCTTCCAGCAGTTCGCGCAGCTCTTTACCCAGCGTCCACAGCTCTGGTTTCACCAGGCGCTGATCGTAGTATTCCGCCAGCCACAGGTCGGCTTTCGAGAAGACCATCTCCAGCATGCCCAGGCGAGTGGAGAAGAACGGCCAGTCGCGGCACATGGTTTCCAGCTCGCTCTGCTTACCGTCTTCCACCACTTTTTGCAGCGCCGCACCGGCACCCAGCCAGGCGGGCAGCATTAAGCGGTTTTGCGTCCAGGCGAAGATCCACGGAATGGCGCGTAGGGACTCGACGCCGCCGGTCGGGCGACGCTTGGCCGGACGCGAACCCAGCGGTAGTTTACCCAGCTCCTGCTCAGGCGTTGCTGAACGGAAGTAAGGCACGAAGTCTTTGTTTTCACGCACGTAGCCGCGGTACAGATCGCAGGAGATGTCTGACAGCTCGTCCATGATGCGGCACCAGGACTCTTTTGGCTCCGGCGGTGGCAGCAGGTTGGCTTCCAGGATCGCGCTGGTATAGAGCGACAGGCTGCTGATGGTCACTTCCGGCAGGCCGTACTTAAAGCGGATCATCTCGCCCTGCTCGGTCACGCGCAGGCCGCCTTTCAGGCTTCCCGGCGGTTGAGAGAGCAGCGCTGCGTGGGCAGGCGCACCGCCACGGCCAATGGAGCCGCCGCGCCCGTGGAACAGGGTCAGCTCAATACCGGCTTTCTCGCAGGTTTTGATCAGCGCATCCTGCGCCTGATACTGCGCCCAGGAAGCGGCCATCACGCCCGCATCTTTCGCGGAGTCGGAATAGCCAATCATCACCATCTGTTTGCCCTGAATAAAGCCGCGATACCAGTCGATGTTCAGCAACTGGGTCATCACGTCGTTGGCGTTGTTCAGGTCGTCGAGGGTCTCAAACAGCGGCGCGACAGGCAGAGCGTAGTCGATGCCCGCTTCTTTCAGCAGAAGGTGAACGCCCAGCACGTCGGACGGGGTTTTCGCCATGGAGATCACATAGGCGGCCACCGATCCTTTCGGCGCATCCACGATCGCTTTACAGGTGTTGAGCACTTCGCGGGTATCATTGCTTGGCTCCCAGTTGCGCGGCAGCAGAGGGCGCTTGGAGTTCAGCTCGCGGATCAGGAACGCCTGCTTGTCGGCTTCTGACCAGCTTTCATAGTCGCCGATGCCGAGATAGCGGGTCAGTTCGCCCAGCGCTTCGGTATGGCGGGTACTTTCCTGACGGACGTCGATACGCACCAGCGGTACGCCGAAACACTTCACGCGGCGCAGGGTATCGAGCAGTTCGCCATTCGCAATAATGCCCATTCCGCAGGCCTGGAGCGATTTATAACAGGCATACAGCGGTTCCCAGAGCTGTTCGTTCTGGCTCAGCAGACCTTCTGGCTTTGGCAGGCGCTGGCCTTTCAGGCGCGCTTCCAGCCAGGCCTGAGTTGCAAGCAGCTGACCGCGCAGTTTTTTCATCAGGAAACGGTACGGCTCGCTGGCACCTTCTTCACCGGCCAGCGCACGCAGTTCCGGCGTTGCTTCTACCATCGACAGCTCGGAGATCAGCACCTGAATATCTTTCAGGAACAGGTCGGTCGCTTTCCAGCGGCTCAGCAGCAGGACGTGACGGGTGATTTCCGCCGTCACGTTCGGGTTGCCGTCGCGGTCACCGCCCATCCAGGAGGTAAAGCGAACCGGCACAAAGTCTACCGGCAGGCGATAGCCGAGGTTCTCTTCCAGCTGTTCGTTCAGCTCGCGCAGGTAGTTAGGCACCCCTTCCCACAGGCTGTTTTCCACCACCGCAAAGCCCCATTTGGCTTCGTCGACCGGGCTTGGGCGATGCTTACGAATTTCATCGGTGTGCCAGGACTGGGCAATCAGCTGGCGCAGACGGCGCATCAGCTGGTTACGTTCGTAGTCGGCAATGTCTTTGTTATCCAGCTGCTTCAGGCAGTTGTTCACTTCCACCATTTTGTGGATCAGCGTACGACGGGTGATTTCGGTTGGGTGAGCGGTCAGAACCAGCTCCAGCGAAAGGGATTCCACCGCGTTTTTGATGGTCGCTTCGTTGAGGTCGGGCTGGTCTTTGAGTTTACGAAGGGTGCGGGCAATGACTTCCGGGTTGCTGGCCGCTTCGCCTTTTGGCGAAATGCTGTGATATTGCTCAGCGGTGTTTGCCAGGTTCAGGAACTGGCTAAAGGCGCGGGCAACGGGCAGCAGCTCATCGTTAGAAAGGTTCTGCAAGGTGGTGAGCAGCTCCTGACGACTGGCCTCGTTACCGGCACGGGAAGATTTGGACAGCTTGCGGATGGTTTCAACGCGGTCGAGGATGTTCTCCCCTAATGCGTCTTTGATGGTATCTCCAAGCACTTTGCCGAGCATGCTGACATTACTACGCAACGCGGAATATTGTTCGTTCATAAAAACCCAGTCACCCCATCATTTTTGTTTATGCCCAGGCGAAAATCTTCTGGACATTATTTTGTCATCTCCCTTTATAAAGCCACGTAAAACCCCCGTCGTCAATTGCTGCGAAAACGGTTCAGCAAACGAATAAATGCGGGCAATTTACGAAATTTAATTCGCTTCGCGTCAGATAAGAGATGCTTATGGGAATGTGACGGTGATCATGCGATTTGTTGCCCTCACCCTAACCCTCTCCCACAGGGAGAGGGGACTTTTCGGTGCGGTTTTAATGCCAGCAGAAGTGATGCACAACCTGGGTAATCAGCTCGCGGGTGGGCTTGATGAAGCGGGTTTCCAGATATTCATCCGGCTGATGGGCCTGGTTAATGGAGCCAGGACCAAGGACCAGCGTCGGGCACAGGGTCTGAATAAACGGCGCTTCGGTGCAGTAGTTCACCACGTCGGTTTTCTCGCCGAGCAGTTTTTCCACGACCTGAACCAGCTGATGGTCTGGCGGGCATTCGTAGCCTGGAATCGGCGGATGCAGTTCAGAGACCGTCAGGCGTCCCGGCCAGCGCTCGCTCACCGGTGCTAGCGCTTCGTTCAGCAGGCCATCCAGATCGCTCAGCGTCATGCCCGGCAGCGGACGAATATCCATATGCAGTTCGCAGCAGGCACAGATACGGTTGGACGCATCGCCGCCGTGCAGGCTACCGAGGTTCAGCGTTGGATAAGGCACGGTAAACGCCTCGTAGTGATAACGCTCTTTCAAATCGTCGCGCAGGGTCATGATGCGGCCAATGGCGTCATGCATTAGCTCAATGGCGTTCACGCCGCGCGCCGGATCGCTGGAGTGACCGGACTGGCCCAGCACGCGCACCGCAGTAGAAATATGCCCTTTATGTGCACGAATCGGTTGCAGAGAGGTGGGCTCGCCGATGATCGCGCAGTCCGGGCGAATCGCTGTGTTTTCAGAGAAATAACGTGCGCCCGCCATGCTGGTCTCTTCATCGGCGGTCGCCAGAATGTAGAGCGGCTTTTTCAGGGTTGTCACGTCCACGTCACGCAGCGCGTCGAGGATAAAGGCGAAGAAGCCTTTCATGTCCGCCGTGCCGAGACCGTAGAGCTTGTTGTCGTGTTCGGTCAGCGTGAACGGATCCCGCGTCCAGCGGCCATCGTCAAACGGCACGGTGTCGGTATGACCGGCCAGCAGCAGGCCGCCCGCACCGGTTCCGGTACTGGCGAGCAGGTTAAATTTGTGGCGTGTTCCGGGAACGGGCTGAACCTCAACGTTAAACCCAAGATCGCTAAACCAACCCGCCAGCAGATTGATTAAAGACTCATTGCTCTGATCCAGCGCTTCTTCGGTCGCACTGATGGACGGTGTGGCAATCAGGGCGCGGTAGATCTCGATAAATGGCGGTAAGTTCATTTTCATTGTTGACACACCTTAGGTCGTGATAGTATCAATATTCATGCAATAAATGTGAATAAAAATACATTAACGTTGAGCATAAAGGAACCCGATGTTGAATACGCTGATTGTAGGCGCTAGCGGTTATGCGGGCGCAGAGCTTGTAAGCTACGTAAATCGCCACCCTCATATGACCATAACCGCTTTGACCGTGTCAGCGCAAAGCAATGATGCCGGAAAGTTAATTTCTGATTTGCATCCGCAGCTTAAAGGCATTGTCGATCTGCCGTTGCAGCCGATGTCCGACATCAGCGAGTTCACCGATGGCGTTGACGTGGTGTTTTTAGCCACGGCGCATGAAGTCAGCCACGACCTGGCGCCGCAATTTTTAGCGGCCGGCTGCGTGGTCTTTGACCTCTCCGGCGCATTTCGCGTAAACGACAGCGCGTTCTACGAAAAATATTACGGTTTCACCCATCAGCATCCGGATCTGCTTGAAAAAGCGGTGTACGGCCTGGCGGAGTGGAGCGTCGATAAACTGAAAGAAGCGAACCTCATTGCCGTGCCGGGCTGCTACCCGACGGCGGCTCAGCTCTCCCTGAAGCCATTGATCGACGCCGGTCTGTTGGATCTGCATCAGTGGCCGGTGATCAACGCCACCAGCGGCGTGAGCGGAGCAGGGCGCAAGGCCGCTATCTCCAACAGCTTCTGCGAAGTGAGCCTTCAGCCGTATGGCGTGTTTAATCACCGTCATCACCCTGAAATCACCACGCATCTGGGCGCGGAGGTGATCTTCACCCCGCACCTCGGCAGCTTCCCGCGCGGGATCCTCGAAACCATTACCTGCCGCCTGAAGCCGGGCGTGACCCAGGCGCAGGTGAGCGAGGCCTTCACGCAGGCATACGCGGATAAACCGCTGGTGCGTCTGTACGACAAAGGCGTGCCGGCATTGAAAAACGTGGTTGGCCTGCCGTTCTGCGACATCGGCTTTGCCGTACAGGGCGAGCATCTGATTGTGGTTGCCGCAGAAGATAACTTACTCAAAGGCGCTGCCGCACAGGCAATGCAGTGTGCAAATATTCGTTTCGGCTTCCCTGAAACGCAGGCTCTTATTTAAGGTGTGATGATGAACCCATTAATTATCAAACTCGGTGGTGTGCTGCTGGACAGCGAAGAAGCGCTGGAGCGCCTGTTTACCGCGCTGGTGAACTATCGCGAATCGCACCAGCGTCCGCTGGTGATTGTGCACGGCGGCGGCTGCGTGGTGGATGAGCTGATGAAAGGGCTGAATCTGCCGGTGAAAAAGAAAAATGGCCTGCGCGTCACCCCTGCTGACCAGATTGACATCATTACCGGCGCACTGGCGGGCACGGCGAACAAAACGCTGCTGGCATGGGCGAAGAAACACCATATCGCCTCCGTTGGCCTCTACCTGGGCGACGGTGACAGCGTAAAAGTGACCCAGCTTGACGAAGAGCTCGGCCATGTTGGACTGGCGCAGCCAGGTTCGCCTAAGCTGATTAACACCCTGCTGGAAGGCGGTTTTCTGCCGGTAGTGAGCTCTATCGGCGTGACCGAAGCAGGCGAGCTGATGAACGTTAACGCGGACCAGGCGGCAACCGCCCTGGCGGCCACGCTGGGCGCTGACCTGATCCTGCTCTCCGACGTGAGCGGCATTCTGGACGGCAAAGGCCAGCGTATTGCGGAAATGACCGCCGCAAAAGCCGAGCAGCTGATCGCTCAGGGCATTATTACCGACGGCATGATCGTTAAGGTGAATGCGGCGCTGGATGCGGCGCGCACGCTGGGTCGCCCGGTGGATATCGCCTCCTGGCGCCACGCGGAGCAGCTTCCGGCGCTGTTTAACGGTACGCCGATTGGTACGCGTATTCTGGCTTAAGATTCTGTGCCGGATGGCGCTTCGCTTATCCGGCCTATGTGAATTTTGTAAGCCCGGTAAGCGCAGCGCCACCGGGCAAAAATATCATCATTAAGGAAATTCGTTATGGCACTTTGGGGTGGGCGTTTTACACAGGCAGCGGATCAGCGGTTCAAACAGTTCAACGACTCTTTGCGCTTTGACTACCGCCTGGCCGAACAGGATATCGTCGGCTCTGTGGCCTGGTCCAAAGCGCTGGTGACCGTTGGCGTGCTGACCGCAGACGAACAGCAGCAGCTGGAAGAGGCGCTGAACAACCTGCTGGAAGAGGTGCGTCTGGATCCGCAGCAAATTCTCCAGAGCGATGCCGAAGATATTCACAGCTGGGTGGAAGGCAAACTGATCGACAAAGTCGGCCAGCTGGGTAAAAAACTGCATACCGGGCGTAGCCGTAATGACCAGGTTGCGACCGATCTGAAGCTGTGGTGCAAAGAGACCATAGGCGAACTGCTGGCGGCAAATCGTCAGTTGCAGGGCGCACTGGTGGAAACCGCCCAGAACAATCAGGACGCGGTGATGCCGGGTTATACTCATCTGCAACGCGCGCAGCCGGTGACGTTCGCGCACTGGTGTCTGGCCTACGTTGAGATGCTGGCGCGTGATGAAAGCCGGTTGCAGGATACCTTAACGCGTCTGGACGTAAGCCCGCTGGGCAGCGGCGCGCTGGCCGGTACGGCATATGAAATCGACCGCGAGCAGCTGGCAGGCTGGCTGGGCTTTGCTTCCGCCACCCGCAACAGCCTGGACAGCGTCTCTGACCGTGACCACGTGCTGGAGCTGCTGTCGAATGCGTCTATCGGGATGGTGCACCTGTCGCGCTTTGCCGAAGACCTGATCTTCTTTAACTCTGGCGAAGCGGGCTTCGTGGAGCTGTCCGACCGCGTGACCTCAGGCTCATCCCTGATGCCGCAGAAGAAAAACCCGGACGCGCTGGAGCTGATCCGCGGTAAGTGCGGTCGCGTGCAGGGCGCGCTCACCGGCATGATGATGACCCTGAAAGGGCTGCCGCTGGCGTATAACAAAGATATGCAGGAAGACAAAGAAGGGCTGTTCGACGCGCTCGACACCTGGCTGGACTGTCTGCACATGGGTGCGCTGGTGCTGGACGGCATTCAGGTGAAACGTCCGCGCTGTCAGGAAGCGGCGCAGCAGGGCTATGCTAACTCTACCGAGCTGGCGGACTACCTGGTGGCGAAAGGCGTACCGTTCCGTGAGGCGCACCATATTGTGGGCGAAGCGGTAGTGGAAGCGATTCGTCAGGGTAAAGCCCTTGAAGAGCTCGCGCTGGCCGACCTGCAAAAATTCAGCGCGGTTATCGGGGATGACGTTTATCCGATTCTGGCCCTGCAATCCTGCCTGGATAAGCGCGCAGCGAAAGGCGGCGTATCGCCGAAGCAGGTGGCGCAGGCGATTGCGGATGCGAAAAACCGCCTGATTTGATGCCTGAAACGTCGGGTGGCGGTTTCGCCTTACCCGACCTACAAAACCCCAGCCCAGCCCTGAGTTGGGCTTTTTTTTGCAAAAAAAAGCGGACCACGGGGTCCGCAAAAGTTCACGTTGGCTTTAGTTTTTCGAGTTTTGAGAGAAACTCGCTGACGGTGCGGGGACGTCAAGGGTCAAACACGGCCGCCTCGTCTATGTGGCGTATTATTCAACAGAATGCTTGATAGGGATAATCGTTCATTGCTATGCTATCTATCGCCATGAACTATCGTGGCGACGGAGGATGAATAATGAATATTCGTGATCTTGAATACCTGGTAGCGTTAGCCGAGCACCGCCATTTTCGCCGCGCGGCAGATTCCTGCCACGTCAGCCAGCCAACCCTGAGCGGACAGATCCGCAAGCTGGAAGATGAGCTGGGCGTAATGCTGCTGGAGCGCACCAGTCGTAAGGTACTGTTCACCCAGGCAGGACTGCTGCTGGTGGATCAGGCGCGCACCGTGCTGCGCGAGGTCAAAGTGCTCAAGGAAATGGCAAGCCAGCAGGGGGAGGCGATGTCCGGCCCGCTGCATATTGGCCTGATCCCAACCGTTGGCCCGTACCTGTTGCCGCAAATCATTCCAATGCTGCACCAGACGTTCCCGAAACTCGAAATGTACCTGCACGAAGCGCAAACCCATCAGCTGCTGGCGCAGCTGGACAGCGGCAAGCTCGACTGTGCGATTCTGGCGCTCGTTAAAGAGAGTGAAGCGTTTATTGAAGTCCCGCTGTTCGACGAACCGATGATGCTGGCGATCTATGAAGATCACCCGTGGGCGAACCGCGATCGCGTGCCGATGGCCGATCTGGCCGGGGAAAAGCTGCTGATGCTGGAAGACGGTCACTGCTTGCGCGATCAGGCGATGGGCTTCTGCTTCGAAGCGGGCGCTGACGAAGATACCCATTTCCGCGCAACCAGTCTGGAAACGCTGCGTAATATGGTGGCGGCGGGAAGCGGTATTACGCTGCTGCCGGCGCTGGCGGTGCCGCACGAGCGTAAACGCGATGGCGTGGTCTATCTGCCGTGCATCAAGCCGGAGCCGCGTCGTACCATTGGTCTGGTTTATCGTCCGGGGTCACCGCTGCGCAGCCGATATGAGCAGTTGGCAGAGGCCATCCGCGGTGCGATGGATGGCCATTTCGACAGCGCGTTAAAACAGGCGGTTTAAGCCGTTCAGCGCGGCTACCCGATAGGCTTCCGCCATGGTCGGGTAGTTAAAGGTGGTGTTAACGAAGTACTCAATGGTGTTGCCACCACCTTTTTGCTCCATGATCGCCTGGCCGATGTGAATGATTTCCGCCGCGCGTTCACCGAAGCAGTGAATACCGAGGATCTCTTTCGTCTCGCGATGGAACAGGATCTTCAGCGTACCCACGCTCATCCCCACGATTTGCGCCCGCGCCAGATGTTTAAACTGGGCACGACCCACCTCGTAAGGCACCTTCATGGCCGTCAGCTGCTGCTCGGTTTTCCCGACAGAACTGATTTCCGGAATGGTGTAGATACCCGTCGGGATATCTTCGATCAGATGCGCCGTCGCTTCACCTTTCACCAGCGCCTGTGCGGCGATGCGGCCCTGATCGTACGCGGCGGAGGCCAGGCTTGGGTAACCAATCACGTCGCCCACCGCGTATACGTGCGGCAGCGCGGTCTGATACATGCTGTTGACCTTCAGCTGACCGCGACTGTCGGTTTCGAGCCCGATATTCTCCAGTTGCAACGAATCCGTATTGCCGGTACGGCCGTTGGCGTACAGCAGGCAGTCTGCCTTCAGCTTCTTACCAGACTTCAGGTGCATGATCACACCGTCGTCGCAACCCTCAATCTTCTCGTACTCTTCGTTGTGGCGAATCACCACGCCGCTGTTCCAGAAGTGGTAGGAGAGAGAGTCGGACATCTCCTGATCGAGGAACGCCAGCAGACGGTCGCGGGTGTTAATCAGGTCAACTTTGACCTCCATTCCGCGGAAGATCGACGCATATTCACAGCCAATCACCCCCGCACCATAGATGATCACATGGCGTGGCTCGTGATGCAGGCTGAGGATGGAGTCGCTGTCGTAAATGCGCGGGTGCGAGAAGTCCACGTCTGCCGGATGGTACGGACGGGAACCGCAGGCGATCACAAATTTTTCAGCGGTGAGCGTCTCAACCGAACCGTCGTGGCACTCCAGCGCCAGGGTGTGTTCATCCACAAAATGGGCGTTGCCTTGCAGAATTTCACAGTGGTTGCGCTCATAGAAACCCTGACGCATGCGCGTCTGCTGGTTAATGACCGTGTCTGCGTGATTCAGGATATCGGCAAAGGAGGAACGAAGAAGTCGGGAGTGGTCGCTGTAAAGAGGGTTCTGGTTAAATTCGATAATGCGGCTAACGGCGTGGCGGAGGGCTTTCGAAGGGATGGTGCCCCAGTGGGTGCAACCGCCGCCAACATTATGGTAGCGCTCAATAACCGCTACTCTGGCTCCCTGTTTTACCAGACCCATAGCAGCACCTTCGCCGCCGGGGCCGGAACCAATAACTATTGCGTCGTAATCGTAGGAATGTGGCATGGCAAGGCTTACCTGTTCTTATACATAAAAGCAACAGAATCATAACATCATTGCCTGGGTAACCCAATTATCGTTGTGCTTTTTTCGGGCAGTGGAGCACAAACCGCGCGTAAACAATCATTCACAAAGCCAGGTAAACAGATTAATTTTATTCTCTGGTATAGTGCCAACGGGCCTTTGGAAGGATTCAAATATCGTGATGGGCGTAAGAGCACAACAAAAAGAGAAAACCCGGCGTTCGCTGGTGGAAGCCGCATTCAGTCAACTGAGTGCTGAGCGGAGTTTTGCCAGTTTGAGCCTGCGTGAAGTGGCGCGCGAGGCCGGGATTGCGCCAACGTCCTTCTATCGTCATTTCCGTGATGTGGATGAACTGGGCCTGACCATGGTCGACGAGAGCGGTTTAATGCTGCGCCAGCTTATGCGTCAGGCGCGTCAACGTATCGCCAAAGGCGGCAGCGTGATCCGCACCTCCGTGTCGACGTTTATGGAATTTATCGGCAATAACCCTAACGCGTTTCGCCTGCTGCTGCGTGAGCGTTCCGGGACGTCAGCCGCGTTTCGTGCCGCCGTCGCGCGTGAAATTCAGCACTTCATCGCGGAACTTGCCGACTATCTGGAACTCGAAAACCATATGCCGCGTGCGTTTACCGAAGCACAGGCTGAGGCGATGGTGACGATTGTGTTCAGCGCGGGTGCCGAAGCGCTCGACGTCAGCATTGAACAACGTAAGCAACTCGAAGAGCGACTGGTATTGCAACTGCGGATGATTTCTAAAGGTGCGTACTACTGGTATCGCCGTGAACAAGAGAAGTTGGCACATCAAAACGATGAGTGAAGGTGAGTAATGAAACAGTCAGGTCAGGATAAAGGAACGCTGTTGCTGGCATTGATCGCTGGCTTATCCATTAATGGTACGTTTGCGGCGGTTTTCAGCTCAATTGTACCGTTCTCGATTTTCCCGATTATCGCGCTGGTGCTGACGGTGTACTGCCTGCATCAACGTTATCTGAACCGCACCATGCCTGTCGGGTTACCGGGGCTGGCCGCAGCCAGTTTTATCCTGGGTGTGCTGCTGTACAGCACCGTGGTGCGTGCGGAATACCCGGATATTGGCTCTAACTTCCTGCCTGCGGTACTGTCCGTGGCGCTGGTGTTCTGGATTGGCTCGCGCATGCGTAGCCGCAAGAGCCAACTGCCAGAGTAATGAGTTCTGAGTAGGGCAGGTAAGCGAAGCGCCACCTGCCAAAACGCCGGCTAGTTACTTCGCCGTGAGCAGTACGCCGCACTCCATATGGTGCGTATACGGGAACTGATCGAACAGCGCCAGACGTTCAACCTTGTGCGTCTGGCTCAATGTTTCCAGATTCTTGCACAGCGTCTCCGGGTTACAGGAGATGTACAAAATACGCGGGTACGCCTGCACCATCTTCTCGGTTTCGCTGTCCAGGCCGCTGCGCGGCGGGTCGACAAAAATCGTCTCGCACTGGTAGCTCTTCAAATCAATGCCTTGCAGGCGGTTAAACTCACGTACGCCATTCATCGCCTGGGTAAACTCTTCTGCCGCCATACGAATGATTTGTACGTTATCGATGTGGTTAGCGGCGATGTTGTACTGCGCGGCCGCCACCGACGGTTTGGCAATTTCCGTTGCCAGCACGCGCTCGAAGTTACGCGCCAGCGCCAGCGAGAAGTTACCGTTACCGCAGTACAGTTCCAGCAGATCGCCCGTCGACCCTTCGGTCGCGTTCAGCGCCCACTCCAGCATCTGCACGTTCATGGCGGCGTTCGGCTGGGTGAAGCTGTTCTCCACCTGACGGTAAATCATCTCTTTACCCGCTACCGGCAGTCGCTCGTCGACGTAATCCTGATCCAGCATGATTTTGGTTTTGGTCGCGCGGCCGATCAGGTGCACGTTGATGTTCTGCGCGCGCAGCGCATCGCGCAGGGCTTCGGCCTGCTCGCGCCACTCGTCGGTCAGCGCTTTATGATAGAGCAGAGAGACAATGGCCTGATTGCTTTGGGTAGTCAGGTAGTCAATCTGGAACAGCTTGTTGCGCAGCACCGGATTGTTGCGCACGCCGTCAATCATCAGCGTCATCAGCTGGTTTATCAGTTCACTTGCCGCCGGAAAACTGTCTACGCGAATGCGGGATTTCGTCTGCTGATCGAAAATGATGTGGTACAGGTCATCGCCATCGTGCCAGATGCGAAACTCGGCGCGCATACGGTAGTGGCTGACCGGAGAACGAAACACCTCAGGAACGGGCGCGTTGAATGGCGTCATCATACTTTGCAGGCGGACAACTTTTTCTGCCAGCTGTGCGTCGTACTGTTCTGTCGGGAGGTGTTCTGGGGTCATGATGCATCCTGAGTGAGAAAGAATTACGCGGGGATTGTAGGGATTGTGCAGGGGATGTCCAGATTTAATGGCTAATAGCTATCTGGACATCTATACGTGTCTAATTGTAGCATTCTGTTTCCGGTCTCCTGAGAGTGAAAAGGGAATCCAGTGCAAATCTGGAGCTGACGCGCAGCGGTAAAGACTGGCTGGATGAGAGTTACAGACACTGTGAAAACGGGAAGTCTTCATCCATAAACGCCACCCAGCCCGAAGACCTGCCGGAACCACGTCGCATTTGGTTTCATCATCGCGTGCTATCGATGAGGCCTGCGGCATCCTTCTTATATTATGGATGCTTTAACAATGATTAAAAAAGTATCGCTGTTGACGGCGTTTTCCGTCACGGCATTTTCGGGCTGGGCGCAGGAAAGCGCTGACTCGTTGGTGGTGACAGCAAACCGTTTCGAACAACCGGCAAAAACCGTTCTGGCTCCGACATCCGTCGTGACGCGTGAGGATATTGAACGCTGGCAGGCAACGAGCGTTGTGGAAATCATGTCACGCCTGCCGGGCGTGGACATCGCACAAAGCGGTGGGATGGGGTCGGCCTCTTCTACGTTTATTCGCGGTACGGAATCCCGTCATGTTCTGGTGCTGATTGATGGCATCCCCCTGAACAATGCCGGGATCAGCAACGTTCCCGACTTAAGTCAGATCCCGACCTCGCTGATTCAGCGTATTGAGTACATTCGCGGCCCGCGTTCGGCGCTGTACGGCTCCGACGCGATTGGCGGCGTGATTAACATCATCACCGGGCGCGATAAGCCGGGCGCGGAAATTTCGGCGGGCGTTGGTTCAAAGGGGTATCAAAACTATAACGGTGCCTTCCAGCAGGTGTTCGATAAAACGAAAATCACCATGGCCGGGGATTATACCTATACCCGTGGTTTTGATATTGCCGCAAAAGATGCCCCGCGCCAGCCAGACCGCGATGGTTTTATGAGTAAATCTCTGTTTGGCTCGGTGGAACAGCAGTTTACCGACAGCGTCAGCGGGTTCTTCCGTGGCTTTGGCTACGATAACCGCTCCGCGTACGACGGTTACGATCACTATGGCGCGACCGGCATTGACGGGCGTCCGGACACGCGTCAGGTCTACAGCCAGAACTGGGACACCGGGTTGCGTTACAACCAGGGTATTTTCCAGTCACAGCTGGTGGCAGGCTATGGCCGCAGCAAAGACCAGAACTATGATCCGAAAAAAGGCCGCTACGCTGATTCCGCAACCATGGATGACGTGAAGCAGTACACCACCCAGTGGCTGAATACGGTTGAGGTGGGGCACGGCAATATCAGCGCGGGTCTGGACTGGCAGAAGCAGAAAACCCAGGCGGGAACGGGCTATCTGGAAAAAGGTTACGAACAGCGTAACACCGGCGTGTTCCTTTCAGCGATGCAACAGTTCAACAGCGTGACGCTGGAAGCGGCGGCGCGTAATGACGATAACTCTAACTTTGGCAATCATGCCACCTGGCAGACCAGCGCCGCATGGGAGTTCATCGACGGGTATCGCATCATCGGTTCTTACGGCACAGCGTATAAAGCGCCGACCATGAGCCAGATCCACAGTAAGGATTACGGCAATCCGGACCTGAAGCCAGAAGAGAGTAAGCAGTGGGAAGGTGGTTTTGAAGGCCTGACGGGGCCAGTAAACTGGCGCGTGACGGGTTATCGTAATGATATTGATAACCTGATTAACAGCGACCCGCGGACCTATCGTTATTACAACGTGGATGAGGCTCGCATCAAAGGGATTGAGGCGACGGCGCAGTTCGATACCGGACCGGTAGGGCACCAAATTTCCTATGACTACGTTGACCCGCGCAATGCGAAAACCAACGAAGTCCTGGCACGTCGCTCAAAGCAGCAGGTTAAGTATCAGCTTGACTGGCAGGTGTGGGACCTCGACTGGAATCTGGCGTACCGTTATCTGGGCACCCGCTATGACGTTGCCGTTGATCCCAATACCTATGCAACAGAACGCGTAAAAATGGGCGGCGTCAGCCTGTGGGATGTCGCGGTTTCATATCCTGTCACCTCTCATCTCACAGTTCGTGGTAAAATAGCCAACCTGTTCGATAAAGATTACGAGACAGTTTATGGCTACGAAACTGCAGGACGGGAATACACCTTGTCTGGCAGCTACACCTTCTGATCCGCGTCCCACCGTGCTGGTGTTTGATTCCGGCGTCGGTGGGCTTTCAGTCTATGATGAGATTCGACAGCTCCTGCCGGATCTGCATTACATCTACGCCTTCGATAACGTCGCGTTCCCGTATGGGGAAAAGAGTGAAGACTTTATCGTTGAGCGCGTGGTTGAAATCGTCACCGCGGTACAAAAGCGCTACCCCCTGGCGCTGGCGGTGATTGCCTGCAATACGGCAAGCACGGTCTCTCTTCCTGCCCTGCGCGAAAAATTCCCGTTTCCGGTTGTGGGCGTTGTGCCGGCAATTAAACCTGCTGCGCGTCTGACGGCGAACGGCATCGTGGGTTTGCTGGCGACGCGCGGTACGGTAAAACGTCCTTATACGCGCGAGCTTATTGAGCGCTTTGCCAATGAATGCCAGATCGCCATGCTCGGCTCCGCGGAGCTGGTGGAAATGGCGGAAGCGAAGCTGCACGGCGAGACGGTCTCGCTTGAAGAGCTGCGCCGCATTCTGCGTCCATGGCTGCGGATGCAGGAACCTCCGGATACGGTTGTTCTTGGATGTACCCATTTCCCGCTGTTACAGGAAGAGCTGTTAAAGGTTCTGCCTGAAGGAACCCGGCTGGTAGATTCCGGTGCGGCGATTGCGCGTCGGACGGCCTGGCTGCTGGAACACGAGGCGCCGGATGCGAAATCAGCGGAAGCGAACATCGCTTTCTGTATGGCGATAACAAAAGAAACTGAACAACTTTTGCCCGTTTTACAGCGTTACGGCTTCGAAACGCTCGAAAAACTGGCGCTGTAGCACGGTTTTGAGCAAAAAAGAGACGGTTGAACGTTTTTTTTCAAAGAGGGGTTGTCAACGTCTGAGAACTCCCTATAATGCGCCTCCACTGACACGGAACAACGGCTTACAAGCCGCCGGGACAGCGGGGTTCAGAGATGAACGCCAACAGAGAAAAGTAAAAATAATTACTTGACTCTGAATGAGGAAAACGTAATATACGGGACCTCGCAACGGTGAGCTGAAAGCCGCGTTGCAACTGCTCTTTAACAATTTATCAGACAATCTGTGTGGGCACTCAAAGTGACATGGATTCTTAACGTTAA